>JBMOGW010000019.1:0-29114 GCA_049318165.1 Ilumatobacteraceae bacterium | reverse complement strand
GTGGGATCCAGCGCCGCGCCATCACTGCCACACCATCACTGCCACACCATCACTGGCACACCATCACTGCCACACCATCACTGGCACACCATCACTGCCACATCATGGTCAGCGGGCCAGCGGCTTGTACTTGATGCGGTGCGGCTGGTCGGCGGCGCCGCCCAGTTCCTTGTGGCGCCAGGCCTCGTACTCGGTGAAGTTGCCCTCGAACCAGCGCACCTGGCTGTCGCCCTCGAACGCCAGCACGTGCGTGGCGATGCGGTCGAGGAACCAACGGTCGTGGCTGATGACCACGGCACAGCCGGGGAAGTTCTCGAGCGCCGTCTCGAGCGCACGCAGCGTGTCGACGTCGAGATCGTTGGTCGGCTCGTCGAGCAGCAGCACGTTGCCGCCCTCCTTCAGCAGCTTGGCGAGGTGCACGCGGTTGCGCTCGCCACCGCTCAGGTCGCCGACCCGCTTCTGCTGGTCGCTGCCCTTGAAGTTGAAGCTGGCGCAGTAGGCGCGGCCATGGATCTCGCGGCCCCCCACCTTCATGTGCTCCACACCGCCGGTGATCTCCTCGAACACGGTGGCGTCGGGGTTCAGCGTGTCGCGGCTCTGGTCGACGTATGCGAACTGCACGGTGTCGCCAACCGTGATCGAGCCACCGTCGGGCTGTTCCTGGCCGGTGAGCATCTTGAACAGCGTCGTCTTGCCGGCGCCGTTGGGGCCGATGATGCCGACGATGCCGGCGCGGGGCAGCGAGAACGACAGGTCGTCGACCAACAGTCGGTCGCCGAAGCCCTTGTTGAGGTGCTCGACCTCGATCACCGTGTCGCCCAGACGCTTGCCGACCGGGATGGTGATCTCCAGGCGGTCCGGGCCGCGCTCGGCGGCCTCGGCCTCCTGCTGCAACTTGTCGTACGCCGACAGACGGGCCTTGCCCTTCGCCTGGCGGGCCTTGGGTGACATGCGCACCCACTCGAGTTCGCGCTGCAGGGTGCGCTGGCGGGCTTCGTTGCTCTTCTCCTCGCGGGCGAGGCGCTCTTGCTTCTGCTCGAGCCAGCTGGAGTAGTTGCCCTCGAACGGGATGCCGCGGCCGCGGTCGAGTTCGAGGATCCACTTCGCGACGTTGTCGAGGAAGTAGCGGTCGTGGGTGATGGCGACGACCGTGCCCGAGTACTCCTGCAGGAACCGCTCGAGCCAGTCGACGCTCTCGGCGTCGAGGTGGTTGGTCGGCTCGTCGAGCAGCAACAGGTCGGGGTGGCTGAGCAACAAGCGGCACAGGGCCACGCGGCGGCGCTCGCCGCCCGAGAGCGTGGTGACATCGGCGTCGTCGGGCGGGCAGCGCAGCGCGTCCATCGCGATCTCGACGTTGCGTTCGAGGCTCCAGGCGTCGGCCGCGGCGATCTTGTCCTCGAGGTCGGCCTGCAGCGCGCCGACCTTCTCGTAGTCGGCATCGGGGTCGGCCCACATGCCCATGACCTCGTTGTACCGGTCGATCAGGCCCTGCACGGCGGCGACGCCGTCCATCACGTTGCCCTTCACGTCCTTGGTCGGATCGAGCTGCGGCTCCTGCGCCAGGTAGCCGACGGTGAAGCCGGGGGTGAGGCGGGCCTCGCCGCTGTAGCCGTCGTCGAGCCCGGCCATGATCTTCAGCAGCGAGCTCTTGCCGGCGCCGTTGCTGCCGAGGACGCCGATCTTCGCCCCCGGGTAGAAGGAGAGCGAGATGTTCTCCAGCACCGTGCGATCGGGCGGGTAGAAGCGAGCGAGCTTGTAGCAGGTGTAGATGAATTCGTGCGCCATGACGAGACGGGAGGCTAACCGGTCGCACCGCAGCGCACATTTCCACCTTTCACCGGCGGGTGGTGCTACCTTCGCTCCGGAACGTTTTTCACAAGGAGGGGGTACGGAAAGTGCTCGCAGATCTATTCACCCGGGACGGGCTGGCATTCGGTTTCCGTTGGTTGCACATCTTGGTCGGCATCATGTGGATCGGCCTCCTGTACTACTTCAACTTCGTGCAGGTGCCCGCCTTCGCTGCCTTCGGCGACGAGGCACGCGCCCGCAACATCGCCATCGACAAGGTCGCCCGCAAGGCGCTGTGGTGGTTCCGTTGGGCCGCCATCAGCACCTTCGTCACCGGCATCCTCATCACCGGCGCAACGGCGAACTACTACAAGGCCGTCATCAGCGACGCGAACGGTGAGCTGGTGAGCTGGGGCCGTATCTCCGGCAACATCGCCATCAGCACCGGCATGGTGCTCGGCACCATCATGATGCTCAACGTGTGGGGCGTCATCTGGCGCAACCAGAAGGTCGTGCTGGCCAACGCGGCCAACGTGCTCGCCGGTGGCGAGGCCGACCCGAACGCCGCCGCCGCAGGCCGCAAGGCCGTGATGGCCAGCCGCCAGAACGCGATCTTCTCGGTGTCGATGTTGTTCTTCATGGTGTACCGCGGTCACGCGCCGGGCAACTCCGACATCGTCTCGGGCAGCAACCTCGCCATCTACTGGATCGTCACGCTGCTGGTCGTCCTGATCCTCGAGCTCAACGCCCTCGGTCTGCTGCCGTGGAAGACGCAGGCCAACAAGGGCCTCAACGTCCTCTACGACGGCCCCGGTGTGCGCAACCCGCTCATCTCGGCGTTCGGCCTGTGGGTCGTGATGCTGATCCTCAGCGCGGTGCTGCTGAAGTCCTGAGCACTGCTCAGTGGTGGATCGCTTCGGCGATCGACTGCACGTCGAGACTGGCCACTGCGCCGATCACGATCACCGACGGTGATTGGATCGGTGCGGTGGCCAGTTCGCGTAGCGGCACCCGCACGACGGACTGTTCGCCGGTGGTGGCGCGATGCACGGCAGCGACGGGCGTGGTGTCGTGGAGGCCACCCTCGAGCAACTGCGCGGCGATCTCGCCGCGTTGGGCGACGCCCATCAGCACGACGATCGTGCCGCCCGCCTGCGCGAGGGCCTGCCAGTTCACCGGTGTCTCGCCGCGCTGGCGATGGCCGGTGACGACGGTGAACGACGCGGAGAGTCCGCGATAGGTGACCGGGATGCCGGCGGCTGCCGGCGCGCCGATGGCGGACGAGATGCCCGGCACCACCTCGCAGGCGATGCCCTGCTCGGCGAGCGCCACGGCTTCCTCGCCACCGCGGCCGAACACGAACGGGTCGCCGCCTTTCAGGCGCACGACGCGGCGGCCTTCGCGGGCGAGGCGGACGAGCAGCACGTTGATCAGGTCCTGGGCGACGCCCTGACCGGGTCGCTTGCCGACGTCGATCAGTTCCGCGCCGGGGCGGGCGAGGGCCAGCACCGCGTCGCTCACCAGCGCGTCGTGCACGACCACGTCGGCTGCTGCCAGCCGGCGCGCGGCGCGCACCGTCAACAGGTCGGGGTCGCCGGGACCGGCGCCCACCAGGCTGACCCACGGGCTCGCCGGGGGCGTCACCTGACGGGTCACGCGGGGACCACCTCGTGCAGCATGGCGGCGGCGGCAGTGGTGTTGTCGGCGGGGTCGATGAGGATCATTCTTCCACCCTCGGGCAGCCGGTGGTAGGGGTCGGCGACGATCGACTCGCTCAACTGTAGGCGCACGCGCCCGAGGTCGTTGAGCGTCAGTTCGTCGGCCGGCTCCTCCTCCAGCGTCTGCGGCGACAGGTGGTGCAGCACCGCGGTGACCGTGGCGTGGCCGGTGCGCGTGCCGTGCTTGAACCACCAACGGCTACCGGCCGTGAGCGGACGCTCGACCATCCAGCACAGGTCGACCACCACGTCGTCGCCGACGAGCGGGTCGACGGCAGGCAGCGACGTGATCACGTCGCCGCGGGCGATGTCGATGTTGCGGTCGAGTTCGACCGTGACGGCGTGGCCGGGGCCGGCTTCCTCGACGGGCTCGCCCCAGCGGTGGATCGCCGTGATCTCGGCGGTCTGCCCGCCGGGCAGCACGGTGACGGGGTCGCCGCTGCGAAGCCAACCGCCGCTCACCACACCGGCGTAGCCGCGGAAGTCGCTGCCCTGCGGGCGGATGACTCGCTGCACGTGCACGCGCGGACCGACGTCCTCGTGGGAGCGGATCTCGAAGGTCTCGAGGAAGTCGAGCAGCGGCGCGCCGTCGTACCACGGCGTGTGGTCCGAGCCGTCGACGACGTTGTCGCCGAGCAGCGCGGAGATCGGGATCGGCGTGACGGGCACCGGGTGGGGGAGCGCGTCGACGAACGCCTGCACCTCGGCGGCGATCTCGCGGAAGCGGGCCTCCGACCAGTCGACGAGGTCCATCTTGTTGACCGCCAGGACGATGGCCTGCGTGCCGAGCATGGAGGCGATGAGCGCGTGGCGGCGGGTCTGGTCGAGCACGCCGTGGCGGGCGTCGACCAGCACGATGGCGACGTCGCTGGTGGATGCGCCGGTCACCATGTTGCGCGTGTACTGCGCGTGCCCCGGCGTGTCGGCGACGATGAAGCTGCGTCGCGGCGTGGCGAAGTAGCGGTGCGCGACGTCGATGGTGATGCCCTGCTCGCGCTCGGCGCGCAGGCCGTCGGTGAGCAGCGCGAGGTTGGTCTCGCCGTCGCCGTAGCGGCGGCTGGCCTTCACCACGGCCTTCAACTGGTCCTCGAACACGGTCTTGGTGTCGTGCAGCAGGCGACCGATGAGCGTGCTCTTGCCGTCGTCCACCGACCCGGCGGTGGCGATCCGCAGCGTCGTCGTCGTGTTGTCGATGATGGGGGTGTCCACCATCAGAAGTACCCCTCGCGCTTGCGGTCCTCCATGGCTGACTCGCTGAACGTGTCGTCGGCGCGGGTGGCGCCGCGTTCGGTGATGCGTGCGGCGGCGACCTCGGCGAGCACGTCGTGCACGTCGAGTGCGGTGCTCTCCACCGCGCCGGTGCAGCTCGCGTCGCCCACGGTGCGGTAGCGCACGACGGCCTCGTACGGCTGCTCGCCCGGCTCGGGGCTCACCGGTCCGCCGACGGCGAGCAGCATGCCGTCACGCTCGACGACGGTGCGCGAGTGCGAGAAGTAGATGCTCGGCAGCGGCACGGCGTGGCGCTCGATGTACCGCCAGATGTCGAGCTCGGTCCAGTTCGACAGCGGGAAGGCGCGCAGGTGCTCGCCCTTGCGGATCCGCGGGTTCAGCAGCGCCCACGGCTCGGGCCGTTGCTGGCGCGGGTCCCACCGGCCCTGGCGGTCGCGGAAGCTGAGGATGCGCTCCTTGGCGCGGGCCTTGTCCTCGTCGCGGCGGCCGCCGCCGAACGCGGCGTCGAACTCGTGCTCCGCGATCGCGTCGAGCAGGGTCACCGACTGCAGCCGGTTGCGGCTGGCTCGCGGGCCGGTGTCCTCGACGACGCGACCCTTGTCGATGCTCTCCTGCACGCTGGCCACCACCAGGCGCACGTGCCAGTCCTTCACCAGTTGGCCGCGGTACTCGATGACCTCCGGGAAGTTGTGACCCGTGTCGACGTGCATCACGGGGAAGGGCAGGCGTGCCGGCGCGAACGCCAGGACGGCGAGGTGCAGCAGCACCGCACTGTCCTTGCCGCCGCTGAACAGCAGCACCGGGTTCTCGCACTCGGTGGCGACCTCACGGATGATCGTGATGGCCTCGTCGGTGAGCGCGTCGAGGTGGGCGGAGACGTGGTGATCGAGCGACACGGTCATACGTGCAGTCCGCACTCGGTCTTGTCGCTGCCCGACCAGCGGCCGGCGCGCTTGTCCTCGCCCGGGGCGACCGGTCGCGTGCACGGCCAGCAGCCGATGCTCGGGTATCCACGCTCGGACAGCGGGTTGCGCGGCAGTTCGTACAGGCGCTCGTACAGCGTCATGTCCTCGTCGGTGAACGTGGCGAGCGGGTTCACCTTCACCAGGCCGCGGCCGATGTCGTACGCGGCGATCGGTGCGTTGGCGCGGGTGGGGCCATCGACGCGACGCACGCCGGTGATCCAGGCCTGCTTGCCCTCCAGGGCCCGGGCGAGCGGCTGCACCTTGCGCACGTCGCAGCAGGCGGTGGTGTCGGTCTGCCACAGGTTGTCGGGCAGCACGTCGGCGGCAGGGTGCTCGACACGCAGGTTCAGGTCGAGTCGCGTGCGCAGCTCCTCCGCGAACCAGTGCGTCTCGGCGAACAGGTACTGCGTGTCGAGCAGGACGATCTCGACGCCGGGAACGGCCGTCGCGGCGACGTGGACCAGGACGGCGTCCTCGAAACTGGCCGTGACGACCAGGCCCTCGGTGCCGTACTGCTCGGCGGCCCAGCGGACCACGTCGGCGGGGTGGGCCGTCTCGAGCTCGGCGGGAATCGCGGCCGGGATGTTGGGGGGTGTGAGCACACGGCGAGGCTACCAGGATTGTCGACTTGGCCGATCGGGAATCGGGTGAATTTGCACCGCTAACCTGGCGGCATGGCCTTCGGCTTCCCGATCATGCTCGACCTCACCGACGTCCCCGTGCTGGTGGTGGGTGGCGGCAACATCGCCTCACGCAAGGCGGCACAGTTGCTCGACGCCGGAGCTCTGGTGACCGTCGTGGCGCCGTACGTGCAGGACCGCCTGGCCGAGCGAGCAGCGGTGGTGCACCGGCGCCCCTACGAGGCCGCCGACATCGCTGGGCATCGCCTGGTGATGACCGCCACCGACGTGCCGGCAGTGAACGCCCAGGTGGCGCACGACGCCAAGGCGGCCGGGATCTGGGTGAACAGCGCCGACGATCCGGAGAATTGCACCTTCATCCTCCCGGCGGTCACCCGTCAGGGCCCGGTGGTGGTGTCGGTGGGCACCGACGGGTCGAGCCCGGCGCTGGCGCGCCACCTGCGTGACCGCATCGCGAACGAGATCGTCACGCCGGGCATCGCCGACGTGGCAGCGGAACTGGCCCGTCAGCGGGCCGAGTTCCATGCGCAGGGCATCAGCACCGAGACGGTCGACTGGACCGATCGGCTCGCAGACGCCCTCGACCGCTTCAGCTGACTCGTTCCGTCGCGGACGCGTCTCAGTCGATGAGGGCGTCGCTGCGGACGCGGGCGGCCTCGGCCTCGTGGTGCGCGGGAAGGGCGCGGCCGAACAGCTGCATCGTCCGCGCGAGCCGACCGATCACCCCCGGCTCGGCCGTGTAGGCGAAGATCGCTGCGTGTCGAGCGCGCGAGCCGGCGGCCACGCGCGTGACGCGGTGGATCGAGTGACGCCCGCGGAAGATCTGGATGTCGCCCGGCCGCAGGTCGAGCGTGCGCACGGCGTCGCGCTCGCCGTCGAGGATCGGTTGCAGCTGGTCAAATCCTTCGTCGGTGGACGTTCGTGTCATCGGCACGTACTCGAACAGTCCGCCCTCGTCGGCCTCGTCGACCAGAACCGTGACGGCGAACTCGTTCGTGTCGTAGTGCCACGCGAACTGCTGGCCGGGGTCGAGGATGTTCGCCGTGAGGCCGGCAAGGGGGTCGGCATAGCAGTGCAGCGTCGGCTCTTCCAGACAGTCGGCGAGGAACGAGGTCAGTGCCGCACTGCGGAAGATCGTGTCGATGGCGAGACCGGGTTGCCACGCGTCGCCGGGGATGAAGCCGCTCGACCGCTCGAGGAACGTGTTCATCGGGTGGTGGTCCGGCCAGGTCGGGTCGTGCTCGGTGTGGAAGTACGGGTTCATGGTGGACGTGGAGAAGTGCGTGAGGTGCTTGCGTTCGGCGATTTCGGTGGAGAGCACCGCGAGTGCGGAGGGTCGCACGATCTGCGAGATCACCGCGCACCCCACACGGTGCAGGTCGGCGCGGGCCTCGGCGACTGCCGCGACGTACGCCGCACTGCCCGGTGCGAACAGCGGGTACCGGTCGAGGTCGAGTAGTTCGTAGAGGTCCATGGATGTCTCCTTCAACGGGTCAGCGTTCCCACGGTGGCGTCCATTCGCCGTCGAGGCGGAACGACAGTCCGGCGTCGTCCTCGATCCGCTTGGCGACGTGCAGCTCGGCCGCCGACGAGCCGTAGCGGTCGATGGCGGCGTCGAACGCGGCCGTGGCAGCGTCGGTCATCGGTAGCGCCGCCGGCACCGAGCGCGCCAGCTCACCGATGAGCGCGAGGTCCTTGCGGCACAGGTCCAGTGTGAACGACGGGTCGTAGTGGCCGGCGAAGATCGACGGCGCGTCGTGCCGCACCACGAAACTGTCGCCGACGCTGTGCTGCAGCGCGTGCCAGAGCGTGCCCAGCTCCACCCCGTGCGCGACTCCGAGCGCGAAGCCCTCACCAAGCGCTGCGGCGGCGATGAACCACAGTTGATTCGTCACCAGCTTCACCACGTTGCCGGAACCCAGCGGTCCGCAGTGGACCACCTCGCCGAGGTGCTCGAGCAACGGGCGCACCCGCGCGACCACCGTGTCGTCGCCGCCTGCGAACAGCGTGAGCGCACCGGTGCGCGCACCGTCCACCGCGCCCGTCACGGGCGAATCCACCACCGACACCCCGTCGGGGGCCTCTGCCGCGAGCTCGACCACGAGTTCCTTCCGATTGGTCGTGAGGTCCACCCACACCGAACCGGGGCGGAGTGCAGCCAGGGCACCGGCGTCGCGCAACACCGCGACGACATGGTCAGGGCGGGGGAGCGACGTGAGGAAGACGTCGGCTGCACCCGCGCACTCGGCGGCCGACGATGCCGCAGTCGCTCCGGCCGCCACCGCGTCGTGGAGCGCCCGGTCGGACAGGTCGAATGCGACCACGCGGCAACCAGCGATGGCGAGTCGGCGGCACATCGGTCCGCCCATGTTGCCGAGACCCACGAAGCCGACCACGGGCCCGTCGGTGAATCGGGGGTGTGATTCGGTCATGGAGGAAAGTCTCCGACGATTCATCGTGGCACGTCAATCGGATATGTTCGTCACCTGACCATGAATGAGATCGATGGCACTGACGGCGCAGGCGTCTCCGACGCCTGGTTGCGGGCGTTCGTGGTGGCGTCGCGGGCAGGCTCGCTGTCCGCCGCCGCTCGCGAGTTGGGCATCGGCCAGTCGGCGGTGAGCCATGCGGTCGCGCGTCTCGAGCGGTCGCTCGGTACTCGGGTCTTCGACCGGGTGGCAGGCGGCGTGCGCCTGACGGCGACGGGGCGCACGATGCTCGAGCACGTCGGAGCGGCGTTCGATGAGATCGACCGCAGCGTGGCCGCAGCCCGCTCCCGTGGCGACGTGGTCACCGTGTCGGTGTCGACGTCGCTCGCGGCGTACTGGCTCCTCCCGCGCCTGCCGGCATTCAAGCGCTTGCACCCCGACGTCGAGCTGCGCGTGATCACCACCGACAGCGACCGCGACGTGGGTCGCGACGCAGCAGACCTGTGGATCCCGCTCGGGGTGGTGCACCGTGACGACCTCGTCGCCACCGAGTTCTGCCGCGAGGAGGTGCTTCCCGTCGCCGCGGCGTCGGTCGCGGACCGGCTGCCGTTCGACGACGCCTCGTCGCTGCTACAGGCATCGCTGCTGCACCTCGAGGAGCGCTACGCGCCCCGGTTCGACTGGGGGCGGTGGTTCCGGGAGCACCATGTGCGCTCGCCGGTGATCCTGCCGGGGTCGCGCAGCAACGACTACTCGCTGGTCGTGCAGGGAGCGATCGACGGGCAGGGCGTGGCGCTCGGCTGGTGGCACATCGTCGGCGCGCTGGTCGAGAGCGGCAGGCTCGTTGCGCTGGCGCCAGCCGTTCGCACCGATCAGTCGTTCCAGGTGCTGCATCGCCGCCAGCGGACGTTGCGCAGCTCGGTCGAGGCGCTCCTCCAGTGGCTCACCACCGAGGGTGCCCGCCTCAGCTGACGGTGAGCGTGCTGTCCATGTTCGTGTGGCCGGGGATCTTGCACACGATGCGGTAGCTGCCCGGGGCCAGGTCGAGCACCACGGTGCCCTCCGAGCCGCGCTCGGGCAGGTCGATGGGGGTGCCGATCACCTTGTCGGCGTCGCCGAGCACGTACAGGTTGTGGGCGAGGGCCGAGTCGTTGACGCCGAAGATCGAGACCGCCCCGTCCGTCGCCGTGGCCTTGTAGCTCTTCGAGTTCCACGAGATGCCGTCGATGGCGCGCACGACGACGTCGGCGTCGGCGGGCGTGGTGGAGGGGGTCGACGAGCCGCCGCCGCAGGCGCTGAGCACGAGCAGGCCCGCTGCGGCGAACGAAGCGATCTTGGTGGGGGCGAAGCGGCTGGACATGCCGAGGATTCTAAAAGTCCGCGCTTCGGAAAGGCAACGCGGAGCGAGGTTTACCGGGTGGCACCCGTCACGCCGACACGGCGGTCGGCCCGTCGCCGCGGGCGACCCTGTTACTGGCGACAACACGGTGCAACGTCACCCTCCGGGCATGTCACGGGTACCATCGGCAACGATGACCACCTCAGAACAGCCAGCCGCGTTCGGTGCCAACTCCTGGCTCGTCGAGGAGATGTACGAGCAGTTCCGCAACGACCCCTCGAGCGTGAGCGAGAACTGGCGCGAGTTCTTCGACGACTACACCACCATCGTCCCGACGCCGGCCGCCCCCGCTGCGGCCGCGACGCCCGCATCGGCCGCCACGGCCACGCCCGCGCCGGCCGCTGCGCCGGCTGCCGCCACGGCGCCTGCTGCGGCGCCGACGGAGGTCGGCGAGCCGATCCGTGGCGCGGGTGTCGCAATCGTCACCAACATGGAGCGCAGCCTCACGGTCCCCACCGCGACGAGCTTCCGCAACGTGCCCGCCAAGCTGCTCGAGGTCAACCGTTCGGTCATCAACGGGTACCGCAGCCGCACCGGCCAGGGCAAGGTCTCGTTCACGCACATCATCGGCTACGCCATCGTTCGCGCCATCGCCGACGCGGTGCCGAACATGAAGAACGCGTACGCCACCGACGCCGACGGCAAGCCGCGCCTCGTGCGCCACGACCACGTCAACATGGGCCTCGCGGTCGACGTGGCCAAGGCCGACGGCTCACGCACGCTCGTCGTCCCGGTGCTGCGCAGCGCCGACACGCTCGACTTCGCCGGCTTCCTGGCCGCGTACGACGACCTGATCCGCAAGGTGAAGTCCAACAAGCTCACGGTCGACGACTTCCAGGGCGCCACGGTCAGCCTCACCAACCCGGGCACCATCGGCACCGTGCAGAGCGTGCCTCGCCTGATGCCCGGCCAGGGCGTCATCGTCGGCGTCGGCAGCATCGACTATCCGGCCGAGTTCCAGGGCGCCGACGAGCGCACCCTCGGCGCGCTGGGCATCAGCAAGGTCATCACCGTCACCAGCACCTACGACCACCGCATCATCCAGGGCGCCGAGAGTGGCCTGTTCCTGAAGCGGGTGCACGAACTGCTCCTCGGCGCACACGGCTTCTACCACGACGTCTTCCGCAGCCTCGGCGTGCCCTACGAGGCCGTCGAATGGCACGCCGACGTCAACCCGGTGAACCGCGAAGAAGCGATGATGCACAAGCAGATGCAGGTGGCCACGCTGATCCGCGTGCACCGCGTCCGCGGTCATCTCATCGCCGACCTCGACCCGTTGCGCTGGAAGCAGCCACACATGCCGCCGGAACTCGACCCGGCCACCTACGGGCTGACGATCTGGGACCTCGATCGCGAGTTCCTCACCGGCGGTGTCGGTGGCGTCGACAAGATGACGCTCGGCGACCTGCTACACGTGCTGCGCGACGCGTACTGCCGCACCATCGGCGTCGAGTACATGCACATCCAGGACACGGCCGAACAGCGCTGGATCCAGCAGCAACTGGAAGGTGCGCCCTTCGAGCTGTCGAAGGACCGCAAGCGGCGCATCGTCGAGCGGCTCAACGCCGCCGAGGCGTTCGAGAAGTTCCTCGCCACGAAGTACGTGGGCACCAAGCGCTTCGGCCTGGAAGGTGCGGAGAGCGCCATCCCGATCCTCGACCAGGTGCTGTCGATGGCGGCCGACGCCGGCCTCGACTCGTCGGTGCTGGGCATGGCCCACCGTGGCCGCCTGAACGTGCTCGCCAACATCATGGGCAAGAGCTACGACCAGATCTTCAAGGAGTTCGAGGGCCACGTCGACCCGAGCACCGTGCAGGGGTCGGGCGACGTGAAGTACCACCTCGGCGCGAGCGGCAAGTACGAGGGCCCGAGCGGCGAGAGCATCCGGCTCGAGCTGGCGGCCAACCCGAGCCACCTCGAGACGGTCGACCCGATCGTCCTCGGCATCGTGCGCGCCATCCAGGACAACATCGAGCCGGCGGGGTCGTTCCCGTCGCTGCCGATCCTGATCCACGGTGACGCCGCGTTCGCCGGACAGGGCGTGGTGGCCGAGTGCCTTGCGATGAGCGACATCGCCGGCTACCGAGTCGGCGGCACCATCCACCTGATCATCAACAACCAGATCGGCTTCACCACCAGCCCGCAGCACTCGCGCAGCAGCATCTACTGCAGCGATGTCGCGAAGACGGTGCAGGCGCCGATCTTCCACGTCAACGGCGACGACCCGGAGGCGTGCGTGCGCGTCGCCGAGCTGGCGTTCGAGTACCGCCAGAAGTTCCACAAGGACGTGGTCATCGACATGGTGTGCTACCGGCGCCACGGGCACAACGAGGGCGACGACCCGAGCTACACCCAGCCGCTGATGTACAAGGCGATCGCCGAGCGGCGCAGCGTGCGCAAGCTCTACGTCGAGGCGCTCGTGAAGCGTGGCGAGTTGACCGTCGAGGAGGCCGAGAGCGCGCTCGCCGACTTCCAGGGCAAGCTGCAGGTGGCGCTCGACGAGACCCGGGCACACGCGCCCGAGGGCGTGAAGGCGCCGAAGCCGCCGAAGCCGATCGGCGTGCGCCCGAAGGTGGAGACCGGCGTGTCGCGTGAGGTGCTCGACTCGATCTTCGACCACCTCACCACGTACCCGGACGACTTCACGCCGCACCCGAAGCTGATGCGCCAGTTCGAGAACCGGGCGAAGCTGTACCACGAGGGTGGCGAGCTGGAATGGGCGACGGCCGAGGCCCTCGCCATCGGCTCGCTGGTCGTGGAGGGCACTCCGGTGCGCCTGGCCGGCGAGGACAGCCGTCGCGGCACGTTCAGTCAGCGTCACGCCGCGCTGACCGACTACGAGAACGAGAACGTCTGGATCCCGGTCAACACCCTCCCCGGCCGCACGGCCACCTTCTGGGTGTACGACAGCCTTCTCAGCGAGTACGCCGCGCTCGGTTTCGAGTACGGCTACGCCCACGAGCAGCCCGACGCGCTGGTGATGTGGGAGGCGCAGTTCGGCGACTTCGTCAACGGCGCGCAGATCATCATCGACCAGTACCTGGTGGCCGCCGAGGACAAGTGGGGGCAGGAGAACGGCCTGGTGCTGCTGCTGCCGCACGGCTTCGAGGGCCAGGGCCCCGAGCACAGCTCGGCCCGTATCGAACGCTTCCTCACGCTCTGCGCCGACGACAACATCCAGGTCTGCAACGCCACCACGGCGGCGCAGTACTTCCACCTGCTGCGCCGTCAGGTGCGCCGCGAGGTGCGCAAGCCGCTGGTGCTGTTCACGCCCAAGGCGCCGCTGCGCATGAAGGAGAGTCGCTCGCGCCTCGACGAGTTGACCGCCGGTTCGTTCCAGGAAGTGCTCGACGACCCGATCGCCGGCCAGAACCCGGGCGCGGTGCAGCGCGTGGTGTTCTGCAGCGGCAAGGTGGCGTGGGATGCGCTGGCCGAACGCGACAAGCGCCAGGCGCCGGTCGCGGTCGTTCGTGTCGAGCAGCTGTACCCGTTCCCGGGCGAGCAGATGCGCGCCGTCCTGCAGCGGTATCCCAACGCCAAGCAGGTGGTGTGGCTGCAGGAGGAACCCGACAACATGGGCCCCTGGCACTTCGTCGAGGCGCGGTTCTGGCGGATCAAGGAGCAGGGTTACGACTTCCGCTCGGTCTGCCGCATCGGCAGCGGCAGCCCGGCCACCGGTTCCAAGGCCGTCCACGATCAGGAACTGGTCGACCTCATGGACGAGACCTTCGAGGGTCTCTAGAGCGCGAGGATCCTCGTCAGGTCGGCGATCGCCTGCTCGGCGGTCAGGACCTTGATCGTCGCCATGCCCATCGCCGCCGCGGGCTTGAGGTTGATGCCCAGGTCGTCCAGGAACACGCATTGGTGCGGCTCGACGCCCAACAGTTCGCACGCGATCTCGTAGAAGCGCGGCTCGGGCTTGCGGACGCCCACCTTGCTGCTCTCCACGACGGCGTCGAACCGCACCATGATCGCTCCGATCTCCGCGGCCCGATCAGACGGTGTGCCCTCGCTGACCACGTTGTTCGTCAGGCACGCGGTCAGGTGGCCGGCCGCCTTCACCCGGTCGAGCAGCGCGACCATCTCCGGGCGCACGTCGCCCGACAGAAGGCCCAGCACCGCGGCGCCCGGCACACGGTGGCCGAGCGCCTCGCTCTCGTCGGCGAACACGCGGTCGAACTCGGCGGGGGACAGCTCGCTGCGCTCGAGACGCGCCCAGGCGTTGCCGTGCGGGTTGGTGGCGTTGACCGTGCGGATGAAGTCCTTCGGCAGGCCCTGCTCGTGCTCGTAGCGGTTGAACGCCTCGAAGGGGCTGCTGAGGATGACGCCACCGAAGTCCCAGAGGACCGCGGTGTACGGAGAGGAAGCATTGGACACCGGGGCATCGTAGGCTGGCCGGGTTATGCCACAGCATGTCGTCGTCGACGGATCCAACATCGCCACCGAGGGCCGCTCGCAGCCCAGCCTGAAGCAGCTCAACGAGGCGGTCATGGCGTTCATCGCCGAGCACCCCGAAGCGCTGATCACCGTCGTGGTGGACGCCACGTTCGGTCACCGGATCGACCCCAAGGAAGTGTCCGAGTTCGACGAGGCGGTGAACAACAACGAGCTGGTCGCGCCGCCCGCAGGCGCCATCGGCCGCGGTGACGCGTTCGTGCTCAGCATCGCCAACAAGGTGAACGCCATCATCCTCACCAACGACAGCTACCAGGAGTTCCACGGCCAGTACGACTGGCTGTTCGACGAGGGCCGTCTGATCGGCGGCAAGCCCGTGCCGCACATCGGCTGGGTGTTCGTGCCCCGTCTGCCCGTGCGTGGCCCGCTGAGCCGCAAGGTGACCGCGGAGGCCAAGCGCCGCGGTCGCGGCGGCAAGCTCGCCGTCGCCTCGGCCGAGACGGTGCGCGTCGGCAGCCCCGACGCCAGCCAGCCGATGCCGGTGCCGAAGGCGCCGCCGCCCGTGGCCGCCAAGTCCACGAAGGCTGCGGCGAAGGCCGAGGCCAAGGCGGCCGCCGAGGCCAAGGCGCTCGCTCGTGCGCAGGGCATCGAGGCCGACGCCGCCGCAGCAGCCACCGCCGCCGCAGCCACTGCCGCCGCAGCAACACCCGCGGCGCAGGGTGGCAGCGCGCCGAAGGGCAGCACGGTCAACGAGCTGCTGCCGTTCCTGTCGTTCGTCGAGCACCACCCGGTCGGCACCAGCGTCAATGCCATCGTCGACCACTACTCGTCGCACGGTGCATACGTCCGAGTCGGGGACGTGATGGGCTACGTGCCGCTGCGGCTGATGGCCGATCCCGCGCCGCGCAGTGCGCGCGAATTCATGAAGGTGGGCGAGGCGATCACGCTCGTCGTCGACAAGTTCGTGCCGGAGAAGCGCAGCGTCGACCTGGCCGTGCCCGGCATGGGGAGCGCGCCGACGGTTCCGGCTGCCGAGCCGGACGCGAAGCCCGCGAAGCGGTCGCGTCGCGGTGGCAAGCCCGTTGCGGCCGAGCAGCCCACCGAGCAGGTGGCGACGCCGGCCGTCGAACCCGCCCCGGCCGAGGCGGCCGCCGTCAAGCCGCGACGTGGCGCGAAGAAGGCCGCGTCGCCCGCAGCCGCGCCGGTGGTCGAGCCGGCCGTTCCGAGCGCGCCCGAGTTCGATGACACCACCGAGGCGCCGATCGCGCCGGCCAAGAAGGCCGCGAAGCGTCCGGCGAAGAAGGCTGCCGCTGCAGTCGAGACGCTCGAGTCGGTGGAGTCCGCTCCGGCCTCCGAGCCGGCGCCCGTGAAGAAGGCATCCGCCAAGAAGGCCGCAGCCAAGCCTGCGCCGGCGAAGGACGTGCCGGTGAAGGATGTGCCGGTGAACGACGAGTCGGTGAACGACGAGTCGGCGAAGGCGCCCGTGAAGAAGGCTGCCGCGAAGAAGGCTCCGGCTGCCAAGGCCCCCGCGAAGAAGGCGGCGAAGAAGGCGGCGAGCTGAGATGCGCATCGCCACCTGGAACGTCAACTCGCTGAAGGCCCGCCTGGCGCGGGTGGAGGAGTGGTTGGCCGACGTGCAGCCGGATGTGCTGTGCATGCAGGAGACCAAGCTCGCCGACGACGCGTTCCCGGCGCTCACGTTCGAAGCGCTCGGCTACGAGAGCGCGCATCACGGGCAGGGCCAGTGGAACGGCGTCGCGATCCTCTCGAAGGTCGGCCTCAGCGACGTCGTGGCCAACTTCGCGGACGGTGGCGAGCCCGACCCGGATGCGCGGATCATCACGGCCACGTGCGGCGGGGTGAAGGTCACCAGCGTCTACGTGCCCAACGGTCGCTCGCTCGACAACGACCACTACCAGTACAAGCTGCGATGGCTGGCCCAGCTGCGTCGGCATGTCGCGGCGCTCAGCACCCCGGACGAACAGGTCGTGGTCACCGGTGACTTCAACATCGCCCCGACCGACCTCGACGTGTACGACCCGGCGAAGTTCGTCGGAGCCACCCACGTCAGTGCGGCCGAACGGGCGGAGCTCGAGGCGTTGTGCGAGTGGGGGATGGTCGACCTGTTCCGTCAGCACCACACCGAGGGAAAGCTCTACAGCTGGTGGGACTACCGCGCCGGCGACTTCCACCAGGGTCGTGGGCTGCGCATCGATCTGGTCCTCGGCACTCGCTCGGTGAGCGAGCGCTGCACGTTCAGCGTCATCGACCGCAATGCCCGCAAAGGGCAGTCCCCGAGCGACCACGCGCCGGTCATCGTGGACCTGGCGTGACCGACCGCAAGCCCGCACATCACGGAGACGGGGGCCTGCGTGGCCACCTCGACCAGAGCGACCGGCTGGCCGCCGACACACGCCAGCACCTGGCCGCGGCATGCCGGGCGATCATCGGCCAGCTTGCGTCGTCGACGGCGGATTCCGATTCGTTCGCGACGGCCAGCGACCTCGTGCAGCAGGCGGTCGACCTCCTCGCCGCCGCACCGCACGGACGTGCGTACGAGGGCGGCGAGGCATCGCTCGCCAACTACCAGGAGTCGCTGTTCATCGACCACAGCCCGCTCGTCGGGCCGCTCAACCCGCTCGCGCCACCGATCGTGATGACAGCCGAGGGCACGAAGGTCACGGGTGAGGTGACCTTCGGCGGCGCGTACGAGGGGCCGCCTGGTTGCGTGCACGGTGGGTTCATCGCCGCAGCGTTCGACGAGGTGCTCGGCTTCGCGCAGGGCCTGTCGGGCAACCCGGGGATGACCGCCAACCTGAGCATCGACTACCGCTCGCCGACGCCGTTGCGTGAACCGCTGCGACTGGTGGGCGACATCGACCGCATCGAGGGTCGGAAGATCTTCGTGCGCGGCGAACTGCGCACCGTCGCCGACGATCGGTTGTGCGCTGAGGCACGCGCGCTGTTCCTCTCGATGCCGCCCGAGGTGTTCGACCGGTTGATGCGCGGTCGACGCGGCTGACGCGGCTGACGCGGCAGGCGGGTCAGCCGACGGCGGCGCGCCCCGGCAGCGGGCGCAGGCGTGCCGCGGCAGACTCGGTGATGCCCAGGCGGCGGGCGAGGTCGGCCGTGTCGGCGGGTGGGTCGTCCATCAGCGACCGCAGCGTTCGATCGCTGCACACGGCCTTGTCGGACTGGCCGCTCACTCGTGCGACCGCGGTGCGCCACTCGCGGAACGGCGCCAGCGGGTCGGGTGGTGCGCCGCGGCGCCAGTCGGCGGCGGGGGGCGGGGCGGGCTCGTCGCCGAGCAGCGTCGCCTCCACGGCGGGCAGCCAGCGGCTCGGCTCGGTCGACCGGTTGCTGCGCGACACCGCGCGGGTGATGACCAGGCGGTGCTCGGCGCGGGTGAGCGCGACGTAGAACAGGCGCGCCTCCTCTGCGAGTTGCGCCGCGGTCGACGCGGACGAGTGCGGGATCAACTGATCCTCGGCGCCGCACACGAACACGCCCCACCATTCGCGGCCCTTGGCACTGTGGAACGTGAGCAGCGACACGGCGTCGTCGCCCAGCCCGTCGTCCATGTCGTCGAACGCGTTGCGCAGATCGATCCATGCGCGGAACGAGCCGGTGTCGCCGCTGCTGAGGAACCGATCGGCCTCCTCGGCGACACGGGTGCGCACCGGGTCGCTCCCGTCGGCGAACACGCGGTCCACCCATGCCGCCAACTGCTCGCGGTTCATGCACCTGGCAGCGTCGGCGATGGCGATCTCGAGCGGCGATCGCCCAGCGGAGCGCTCGGTGGCGATGCCGTGCTCGGCGATCACCCGCTGCAGCAAGGTGATCTGTTCGTTGGTGCGGGCGAGCACCGCCAGTTGGCGGCCGGAGCGGTGATGCAGCAGGTCGCGCAACTGTCGTGCGACGGCGACCGCCTCGGCATGCTCGTCCTCGTACTCCTGCACCGCCACGGCGTGACCGGGCGGCAGGTCGCTGGCGCTGTCGTCGGACTGGCCCGACGCGACGAGCGCGGCGGCGGCCGCCTTCACCACCTGCGGTGTGCAGCGGTAGTTGGTGGTCAGCGCCACCACGGTGACGCCCGGATACCGCTCCTCGACGTGCGACATCGTCGTGTGGTCTGCCCCGTTCCAGCCGTAGATCGCCTGGCGGGGATCGCCCACCAGGCACAGGTCCGGGCGGCCGTCTCGGAAGGCCTCCAACACGGCGTGTTGCAACGGGTTGAGGTCCTGCGCCTCGTCGACGAACAGGTGGCGATAGCGCCACCGCACTGCCTCTGCCCACGATTCGTCCGTGCGCATCGCATGCAGAGTGCGGGTGAGCAGGTCGTCGAAGTCCAGCACACCGCGGCGCTGCTTCAACTGCTCGTACGCCTGGACGAGTTCGGCGTAGCGGGCCGCCGGAACGCCGCTACGACGACGGTCGGCGCGGCACGCGGCCTCATAGCGCGCCGGATCCACCATGCGTGCCCGAGCCCAGTCCATGTCGGCGGCGGCCTGATGGGCGTCGACGCGCAGTTGCAACTGGGTGAGGCATTCGCGAACCAGGCGCAACCGGTCGTTCGCGACGGTCGGCGGCTGCTCGTTGCGGCCGAGCGCCCGGTCGCGCAGCAGCCGCAGCGCAACGCTGTGGAACGTGCCGGCGTCGATCGGGTCGCGCAGGTCGAGACGCCGCAACCGCCGCTTCAGTTCGCTCGCCGCGTCACGGGTGAACGTCAGTGCCAGCACGTGGCGGGGGAGCGCCGTGCCGTCGGCCACCCGGTACGCGATGCGGCGGGTGAGCACCGTGGTCTTGCCCGACCCTGCGGCTGCCACCACCGCGAGCGGCGCCGCGGCGGTGGTGACCGCCGTGCGCTGAGCGGGGTCGAGGCCCCGGAGCAGGTCGTCGCTCGCCACGTCGCAGGACGCTACAGTCCGCGACCATGACGTTCCCCACGAAGTACCTGAACAGCGGCGAGACCGTCGCGCTCGACATGCATCCCCACTGGTGGTACTTCGCCGAGCCGGCGTTCGCGTTGGCCGGCACGATCCTGGTCGGGTTGTGGACGCTCACGCTCGACGACGGCACGATGAAGGACATCCTGCGCCCCGTCGTGCTGGTGCTGCTGGTCGGCACTGGTGCGTGGTTGCTGTTCCGCGCCGCCACGTGGCAGAACACGAACTTCGTGATCACCTCGCAGCGGATCATCTTCCGACAGGGCCTCGTCGCCAAGCGCGGCATGGAGATTCCACTCGACCGGGTGAACAACGTGAACTTCAGCCAGGGCGTGTTCGAACGGCTGCTCGGTGCGGGTGACCTGCTGATCGAATCCGGCGGCGAGGACGGCCAGCAGCGCTTCACCGACATCAAGGACCCGGCCGGCGTGCAGAACCTGCTGCACTCCGAAGTGGAGAAGATGCGCAACCGTCGCAACGGTGCACCGGGACCCGGTGCGGGTGCCGGTCCCGGTTCGGGAGGTCTGTCGGTGCCCGAGCAGCTCGAGCGGTTGGAGGGGCTGTTGCAGCGCGGCTCCATCACCCCCGAGGAGTTCGAGTCGCAGAAGCGCAAGCTGCTCGGCTGAGCAGCACCCAGGCGGCGCCGTCGACGGCGACGTCAGGGGAGGCCGCCGTGCGGCACGGCGACCCTCGTGACCTCGATGCACGCCTCGCGCTGGGCTGCCGCTTCGACGGCGAGTGACGATGCCGCCGTGGCGAGGAACAGTGTGCGGCCGTCGGGCCCACCGAGCATGCACGCGTAGCAGTTGCGGCTGGTGATCACTTCGTCCAGGATCGCGCCGCCTTCAGCGACGCGGATGGCCCGGGGCGCGGCGGCGTCAGCCACCCAGACGGCTCCGAGTTCGTCGAGGCAGATGCCGTCGGGCGTTGCGTCCATTTCGGCCCACACGCGCTGGTTGGTGAGGCTGCCGTCGATACCGACGTCGAACGCGGTGAGCCGCCGACCGAGCGACTCGGCGACGATCAGCGTCCCGCCGTCGGGAGTCAGCGCCATGCCGTTCGGGAAGCGCAGGCCGGACGCCACTGCGTGCACCGCCCCCAGCGGGTCGACGCGGGCCAGCGCCGCACCCTCGTAGGTCGCCAGCGCGCCGGCGAAGTCGCCGCCGGTGATGGCCGCGTCGAGGTCGAAGCCGAAGTTGCCGACGTAGGCGCGGCCGATGCTGTCGACCAGCATGTCGTTGCAGTGGAAGGTGGCGATGCCGGACAGGTCGGCGTGCACGACGAGCGCGTCGTACTCCATGCGCAGCACGGCGCGCTGGTGCATCGAGACGATCAGCATGCGGCCGTCGGGAAGCCACCCGAGCCCGCTCGGCTGGTCGTCGAGGACGACCTTGGTGTCCACCTTGCCGTCGAGGTCGACGGTCTTCACCGCATGGTCGAAGAAGTCGCTGAACCAGAGCTTGCCCTGGTGCCAGCGCGGGCCTTCGGCGAAGTGCAGTCCGTCGGCGAGGATCTGAACCGCCATGACGGCTCCCTTCTGATCGGGGCGGAGACTAGTACACCCGTGCGCCGTCGACCGCCTGGACCACCCAGCCGGTGCTCAGCGCTCCGGGCTCGCTGAGCGCCACGACACAGCCGCCGAAGCCGCCGCCGGTCATCCGCGCGCCGTACACGCCGGGCGTGGCGCACAACTGCTCGACGGCCTCGTCCATCACCGGGGTGGACGTCGCGTACAGCAGCCGCAAACTCTCGTGGCCATCGCGCAGCAGCTGGCCGCACCCGGCCAGGTCGCCCGATCGCAGCGCGTCGGCGAAGTCGCGCACCCGCTGGTTCTCCTCGGTCACATGCAACGCACGCATGCGCAGCGTGGGATCTTCGATGGCACGCGCCGCCTCCGGCGTCGCGTCGCGCAGCGGGCCGATCAGCGCCTCGGCCGCGGCACATTCGGCCACGCGGTCGGCGTAGGCGCTGCCCACCAGCGTGCGGTGCGCCACGAAGAGCACCACGACCTCAAGGTCCGTCGGCAGCGGCACCGGGTCGATGGTGAGCGCACCACAGTCGATGAGCAGCGCATGACCCCGCACCCCCGACGCGATGGTGAGCTGGTCCATGATGCCGGTCGGCACGCCCGACGAACGGTTCTCGGCGCGCTGGGTGAGTTGGGCGATGGCAACGTGGTCGCCCTCGAAGCCGAGCGCGAGTGCGGTGGCCACCTGCAGCGCGTGGCTGCTGCTCAGGCCGGCGCCGATGGGGATGTCGGTGCTCACCTGTCCCTCGAACCCTGCCGCCGGGTGCATCTCGCTGATCACACCGGCGATGTAGCGGCCCCACGCCGGCGTCGCGTCGCTCGGGTCGTCGATGTCGAGCGGGAGGTCCACCGGGTCGGGTTCGTCGAACGACCGCAGTCGCACACGATCGCCGCCTCGGGTGCCCTTGATCTCCGTGTAGCGGTCGACGGCCATCGGCATCACCAGGCCGCCGGTGTAGTCGGTGTGGTCGCCGATCAGGTTCACCCGACCGGGAGCGAGCGCGTGGACCTCCATCGCGGTCACGACAGGTGCAGTGCCGCGGCGAAGCGCTCGATCGAGTCGAGGTCGAACGGGGCGCGCAGGGCGATGTTCACCTGGTCGGCGCCGGCCTCGACGTACTGGCCGATGCGGTCGATCATCTCCTCGTCGGTGCCGGTCAGCACGCCCGGCTTCACCATCGGGGCGAGCTTGCCGAACTGGGCCTCCAGGCTCTCGTCGCTGTAGGCGAGCCCGACGTTGATGGCGCGCTTGATCTGCTGCGGGTCGCGTCCGACGGTGGCGCAGTGGTCGTCCAGGACCTGGTTCTTGTGCGCGAAGGCGTCGGGAGCGATGAACGGCACGTTCCAGCCGTCGGCGTAGCGGGCGGCCATCTTCAGCGTGCGCTTCTCGCCACCGCCACCGACCCAGATCGGCAGCTTGTCCTGGATCGGTCGCGGCTCGTTGCGGGCGTCCGTGAGGTTGAACCACTCGCCCTCGAAGCTGGTGACGTCGTCGTGCAGGAGGCCGCGCAGACACTGCAGCCCCTCCTCGAGCTGATCCATCCGGGTCTTGATCTCCGGGAACGGGATGCCGTACGCGTCGTACTCGACCTTCGCCCAGCCGGCGCCGAGGCCCATGTCGGCGCGACCGCCGCTGAGCTGATCGATGGCGGTGATCGCCTTCGCCAGCACCGCAGGGTGGCGGTAGCCGATGCTGTAGACGAGCGAGCCGCACCGCACCTTGGTGGTGCTGCATGCGAGCGCGGCGTGCATCGCCACGGCCTCCAGGCATGCGGCATCGTCGGGCTTGCCGGTGGCGCCGTAGAAGTGGTCCCACACGCTGATCCAGCCGAAGCCGAGATCTTCGATGCGGCGCCACACGGAACGCAGTTCGTCGGCGGTGGTGTGCTGCAGGCCGACGTGTACTCCGAAGACAGTCATGGGGCGCAAGGTAGTCTCCCGGCATGCCCCGCGCCCTCGTCAACACCGGTATCGAAGTCGAGTACGACACGTTCGGCTCACCCGACGACCCCGCTCTGCTGCTCGTCATGGGCTTCACGGCCCAGATGACGGCGTGGGAGGAGTCGTTTTGCACGCTGCTCGCGGACGGCGGGTTCCACGTGATCCGCTTCGACAACCGTGACTGCGGCCTGTCGACCAAGTTCGACGGCCAACTGGTCGACATCGGTGCCGTGATGGGCGCTGCGCTCACGGGCCAGCCCGTGCCCCCGGTCCCGTACACCCTCAGCGACATGGCAGCCGACGCCATCGGCCTGCTCGACCACCTCGGTGTCGAGCGCGCCCACATCCTCGGCGCGTCGATGGGTGGGATGATCGTGCAGACGATGGCCATCGAGCACCCGACGCGGGTGCGCAGCCTGACCTCCGTGATGTCGATGACCGGCGAGCCCGAGTTCGGTCAGCCGGCCCCGGAATCCGCAGCCGCGCTGCTGGCCCCGCCTCCGGAGTCCCGCGAGGAATACATCGAGTCCGCGCCGCGCTGGATGATCTGGCAGTCGCAGAAGTACCAGGACGTCGCAAAGGTGAAGCTCAACGCCGCCGCCTCGTACGACCGGTCGTTCTACCCGGAGGGCAGCCAGCGCCAGCTGGCAGCCATCTACGCCAGCGGTTCGCGCGCCGAGAGCCTGGCGCAGCTCGACGTGCCGACGCTGGTGATCCACGGACGTGACGACACGCTCATCACCCCGAGCGGCGGCTTCCGCACGGCAGAGCTCGTGCCGGGCGCGCACCTGCTGTACGCGAGCGACATGGGGCACGACATGCCCGAGCCACTGTGGCCGTTGTTGATCGACGCGATCCACAGCCACCTGCGTCGCGCCGGGTGACGAACTGAGCGGGGCGGTCCACTAGAAAGGCGGCCATGGCAGGCCCCCTTTCCGGATACCGCATCATCGAGATCGCCGGCATCGGCCCCGGCCCGTTCGCCGCCATGCTGTTGGCGGACATGGGTGCCGAGGTCGTGCGCGTCGAACGAGCCCAGTCGGTGCGCGGCCCCGCGCCCGAGCAGCCGCACTTCGACGTGATGCTCCGCGGCCGCCGCAACATCGCCCTCGACCTGAAGCACCCCGACGGTGTCGCGACGCTGCTCGACCTCGTCGAGCGCGCCGATGCGATCATCGAGGGGTTCCGCCCGGGCGTGATGGAGCGCCTCGGTGTCGGCCCCGACGTGTGTCTCGAGCGCAACCCGAAGCTGGTGTTCGGCCGGATGACCGGCTGGGGTCAGGAGGGTCCGTACGCGCAGGCCGCCGGCCACGACATCAACTACATCTCGCTCGCCGGCGCCCTGGCCCACTTCGCCCGTGCCGGTGAGGCGCCGGTGCCGCCGCTCAACATGGTCGGCGACTTCGGTGGCGGCGGCATGTTCCTCGCGTACGGCGTGGTGTGCGCGCTGCTGGAAGCGCAGCGCAGCGGTGCGGGCCAAGTGGTCGACACCGCGATGGTCGACGGCGCCGCGGTGTTGATGAGCATGTTCTGGGCGTTCCGCAACATCGGCATGCACGACGAGAACAAGCCGGGCACCAACCTGCTCGACACCGGTGCGCACTTCTACGACGTGTTCGAGTGCGCCGACGGGAAGTACGTGTCGCTCGGCTCGATCGAGCCGCAGTTCTACGCCGAACTGCTGCGCCTCACCGGTCTGGAGGGCGACCCCGAGTTCGCGCAGCAGATGAACCGGGCGATGTGGCCGGCGCTGAAGGAGCGCCTGCGCGGGGTGATGAAGGAGAAGACCCGCGACGAGTGGTGCGCCATCATGGAGCACACCGACGTCTGCTTCGCCCCGGTGCTGACGATGGGCGAGGCCGCTCAGCACCCGCACAACCAGGAGCGCGGCACGTTCATCGATGTCGCCGGCGTCACTCAGCCGCGCCCGGCGCCGCGCTTCTCGCGCACCGAGCCGGAAGTGGTGTCGGCGCCCGCGCATCCGGGCCAGCATTCGCGGGCCGTCCTCGCCGACTGGGGTCTCCCGGCCGATCGCATCGACGCGCTCGTCGCCGCGGGTGCGGTTGCCGACGGCGCTTGATTCACTGTGCGCCCATGGCAACCCTGGTCTGCTTCCACGCCCATCCAGACGACGAGAGCATCGCCACCGGCGGATCCATCGCCCGTGCGGTGAGCGAGGGGCACCGGGTGGTGCTCGTCGTGGCGACCAACGGCGACTTCGGTGAGGTGCCGGACGACCTGGCGCCGGGGGAGACCCTTGTCGACCGCCGACGCGCCGAGACCGAGGCGTCGGCGGCGGTGCTCGGCCTGCATCGTGTGGCGTGGCTCGGTTACGCCGACAGCGGCATGACCGGCTGGGAGCAGAACCAGCGCCCGGACTCGTTCTTCCAGGCGCCGCTCGATGAGGCTGCCGAGCGGCTGGCGGTGATCCTGCGTGAGGAGTCGGCCGAGGTGTTGACCACCTACGACTGGCACGGCGGCTACGGCCATCCCGATCACATCAAGGTGCACCACGTCGGACACCGCGCCGCCGAGCTGGCCGGCACGCCCCGAGTGTTCGAGTCGACGATGAACCGCGACGAGATCGCCCGCCAGTTCGCGATGGCCCGTGAGGCGTCCGAGCTGCCGTCGGACCAGGACTGGGACCCGCACGGCCCGGCCGACGACGGCAACCCGTTCGGCACGCCGGAGGCCGAGATCAGCCACCGCGTCGACGTGGTCGACTTCGTCGAGCAGAAGCGAGCGTCCATCCGCTGCCACAAGAGCCAGATCACCGACGGTGGGTTCTTCAGCCAGATGCCCGACGAGCAGTTCCGGATGGCGTTCGGACACGAGTGGTTCATCGAGCGCGGCCACAGCGGGCCGCCGCGGGACGGCTGGTTGTTCGAATGACTCGCGTCCACCTCGTTCGTCACGGCCGCGCTGCTGCCGGTTGGGACACCGACCCCGATCCGGGCCTCGACGACCTCGGGCGCGAACAGGCGGCCGCCGTCGCGGCCGCTCTGGCGCCGCTCGGGCCGCTCGCGCTGGTGAGCAGCCCGCTGCGCCGCTGTCAGGAGACCGCCGTCCCGTTGGCGGACGCGTGGGCCGGTGCCGAGGTTCGCATCGAGCCGGCAGTGGCCGAGATCCCTTCGCCCGAGGGTGTGCCGATGGCCGAACGCGTCGACTGGTTGCGCAACGCGATGTCGGGCACCTGGGCCGACCTCGGCCCCGACTACACGTCGTTCCGCGACTCGGTCGTCGCAGCCGTCGTCGGGCTGCCGGCCGACACGGTGGTGTTCAGCCACTTCATCGCGATCAACGCAGTCATCGGCGCCGCGATCGGCGACGATCGCCTGGTGATCCGCAGCCTCGACAACTGCTCGGTCACGGTCGTCGAGGTCGTCGACGGCCTCGTGACGTTGGTCGAGGGCGGCCACGAAGCCGACACCCTTATCCGCTGACCTGCACGTTCTTCCGTCGCGCGCCCTGGCAGACTGAGCGCATGACCCCTCATCGTGCGGCTGGCCGACGCCCCGCTCGCCGTGTCCTCTCCGCCGTGCTCCTCGTGGGCCTCGTTGCCAGTGCGGCGGCGTGCAGCGACGAGCAGACCAGCGCGGACAACACGGCGTCGACCACCGTCGCCGCGGACACCACCGCGGCCACCACCACGACCGCGGCGCCCACCACGATCGCCACCACGTCGAGCACCACGACGTCCAGCACGACGAGCACGTCCAGCACCACCACGATCGCCGCGGTCGACGGGTTGGAGCTCGGCCCCACCGGTCTCGGCGGCGCGAGCTTCGGTGCCGACGCCGATGAGACCCTCAACTATGTCCAGTCGATCCTCGGCGCGCCGACCAATGACAGTGGCTGGGTCGATCCGGTGGAGGTCGGGGCGGCGTGCCCCGGCACGCAGATCCGGTTCGTCGACTGGAACGACCTGGCCCTGTTCTTCACCGACGAATCGCCCGCGGCCAGCGGGCTGCGTCACTTCGCCTCGTACAGCTACGGCCCGGCGGTGAACGGCGACCCGATCAAGCCCTTCGGGCTCACCACCGCGGCCGGCGTCGGTGTCGGCGCCACGGTCGAGTTCCTCCGCGCGGCCTACCCGTCCGCCAAGGTCGACGCCGGTGACGACGTGAGCGGCCCCTCGTTCCTGATCACGGATGGCCTGATGGGCTTCCTGACCGGGGCATCCAACTCCGACACGATCATCTCGTTCGTGGGCGGTTACGGGTGCGGCGAGTAGCCTCCATCTGATGCTCGCTGCGGGTCTACAGACCGTCAAGGACATCCACGAAGGCTGGGCCTGGGTGGTCATCATCGGCAACGGGCTGGCCGGCGTCTGGGCGCTGACGGCCAACTGGGTGCCGCAGCTGCGCACCCGTGCGTTGTGGTGGTACATCGGCGCGGCCGAGATGACCGTGTTCGTCCAGGTGATCCTCGGCGTCGTGATGGTCGGCAAGTACAAGGTGCCGCTGCCGCAGTTCCACGCCTTCTACGGGTTCGTCGCCATCATCGCGGTCGCCATCATCTACAGCTACCGCTTCCAGATGAAGCACCGCATCTACGTGCTCTACGGCTTGGGCAGCCTGTTCGTGATGGGCCTCGGCATCCGCGCCATGCTCATCGCGACCGGCGGCTGAACGCGACCAGCGGGGCACCGCGATCAGGAGATCCGGCCGGAGCGGCCGCATTCCCTGACAACGGTCGATGATCGGGGCGTCAGAGGGCTGCGGCGAGGCGGTCGAGCTGCGACTTCAGCTCGGCCGGCAGGGCATCGCCGAACTGGGCGAAGTGCGCCTCGATCTGCGGGATCGCGGCCTTCCACCCGTCGGCATCCACCTTCAGCAGTTCGGCCAGGTCGGACTCGCTCACGTCGAGGCCGGTCAGGTCGAGGTCGCCCGCCAGCGGCAGGTCGCCGATCGCCGTGCGCGTCGCATCGGCGGTGCCGGCCACGCGCTCGAACACCCACTTCAGCACGCGGCTGTTCTCGCCGTAGCCGGGCCACAGGAAGCGGCCGTCCTCGTCGCGGCGGAACCAGTTGACGAAGAAGATCTTCGGCAGGTTCTCGGTGCTCGTCGAGGTGCCGATCTTCAGCCAGTGGGCGAAGTAGTCGGCCATGTTGTAGCCGCAGAACGGCAGCATGGCCATCGGGTCGAAACGCAGCACGCCCGCGGCGCCCTGCTGGGCGGCGGTGGTCTCGCTGGCCATGATGCTGCCGAGGAACGTGCCGTGCTCCCAGTCGAACGCCTGCGTCACCAGCGGCACCGTCGTGCGGCGGCGGCCGCCGAACAGGATTGCGCTGATCGGCACGCCGGCGGGGTCCTCCCACTCGGGGGCGATGGCCGGGCACTGGCTGGCCGGGGCGGTGAAGCGGGCGTTCGGGTGCGCGGCCGGCGTCTCGGTCTCGGGCGTCCAGGCGTTGCCCTTCCAGTCGGTGGCGCGGGCCGGCTTGTCGTCGCTCATGCCCTCCCACCACACGTCGCCCTCGGAGGTGAGCGCGGTGTTGGTGAAGATGCTGTTGCCCCACAGGCTGTGCATCGCGTTGGCGTTGGTGTCCCAGCCGGTGCCGGGGGCCACACCGAAGAAACCTGCCTCGGGGTTGATGGCGTACAGGCGGCCGTCAGCGCCGAACTTCATCCAGCAGATGTCGTCGCCGATGGTCTCGGCCTTCCAGCCCGGGATGGTGGGCACGAGCATCGCCAGGTTCGTCTTGCCGCAGGCGCTGGGGAACGCGGCAGCGATGTACTTGCTGTCGCCCTGCGGGTTGGTGAGCTTGAGGATGAGCATGTGCTCGGCCAGCCAGCCGTCGTCGCGGGCCATCACCGAGGCGATGCGCAGCGCGAAGCACTTCTTGCCGAGCAGGGCGTTGCCGCCGTAACCCGACCCGAAGCTCCAGATCTCGCGGGTCTCGGGGAAGTGGACGATGTACTTGTTGTCCGGGTTGCACGGCCACGGCACGTCGGCCTGGCCGGCCTCGAGCGGAGCGCCGACCGAGTGCAGGCACGGCACCCAGTCGTGGTCGCCGAGCACGTCGAGGGCGCCCTGGCCCATCCGGGTCATGATGCGCATGTTGGTGGCGACGTAGGCCGAGTCGGTGAGCTGCACGCCGATGTGGGCGATGGGCGAGCCGAGCGGACCCATGC
>JBMOGW010000018.1:0-29134 GCA_049318165.1 Ilumatobacteraceae bacterium | reverse complement strand
CGGCCTCGGTGATGAGGTAGTCGCCACCGCGGATGCCGATGAGGTCGCCGACGATGGAGCTGTTGCCGTGGGCGATGTTGCCGAACGGGCCGGCGTGGACGATGACCGGCGTGTGCTCGAGCGTCTGCAGCAGGTTCGGCTTCAGTGCTTCCTTCATGATGACGGCCATCGAACCGGCAGCCTTCAGCTGCTCGGCCGTGACGGGCTCGCCGTCCTTGGTGTAGCCGACGACGATGCGGCCCATGCGGGCGCGCATGTCCTCGAGCGAGGTCGACAGCGCGAAGATCGCCATCACCTCGGACGCCGCGGTGATGTCGAAGCCGGTCTGGCGGGTGACGCCGTCCATCTTCCCGCCGAGGCCGACGATGATGTTGCGCAGGCTGCGGTCGTTGACGTCGAGCACGCGGCGCCAGGTGATGTTGTGCATGTCGAGCCCGAGCTCGTTGCCCTGGTGCAGGTGGTTGTCGACCATCGCCGACAGCAGGTTGTGGGCTGCGGTGACGGCGTGGAAGTCGCCGGTGAGGTGCAGGTTGAGCAGCTCCATCGGGACGACCTGGCTGTAGCCGCCGCCGGCGGCACCGCCCTTGATGCCGAACGTCGGGCCCATCGACGGCTGGCGCAGGCTGATGACCGCGTTCTTGCCGATGTGCTGCATCGCCTGGCCGAGGCCGACCGTCGTCGTGGTCTTGCCCTCACCCAGGGGGGTCGGGGTGATGGCAGTGACCACGACGTACTTCGCCTTCGGGCGGTCGCTCAGCTCGTCGATCGCCTCCAGCTTGATCTTGGCGAGGTCGTCACCGTGCTGCTCGAGCAGGTGGGTACCGATGCCCATCTTCGCCGCGATGTCGGCGAGCGGGGCCAGCGTCGCCGCGCGGGCGATCTCGAGATCGGACGGAAAGGACACAGTGACCCCCTAGGACAGCTGTTCCCCACGGTTGAGGGAACGATCGTCCCAAGAATAGCAGGATTCCGCAGGGTGGAACATGTCCATGATGCGGAACAGCGGATGGCCGCTCAGTGAACGCACGGGCCTCAGCCGCGGCGCTCGGCTTCGCGCCAGGCCGCGGCCGCCGCACCGTCGTGGCCGGTGACGGCCAGCAGGAACGGCTCGCGGTCCACCACCAGCACCACCGACGGCTCGACGGTCACCACCGTGGCGTTGCGCGAATCAGCGTCGTGCCCGCAGCCGAGCGGATCGGGTGGCGGCCGTCGGCGATGCGTCCGACGAACGGTGCCACCAGAACGGCAGGAATCAGCAGGCCGAACGCCGTCCAGCCCGCTGCCGCGCTGCCACTGCGCTGCTCGGCGTAGACGAGCACGGCCAACCACGCACTCCATTCGCACACCACCGAACCTGCGTACGCGAGGACGAAGCGCAGCAGACGGCCGTTGCGCAGTGCAGCGGTGGTGCTCAACCGCTCAGTCGGCAGCGGCAGTGCGGATGCTGACCGGCTGGCCGCCGAGCTGATCGAACGGGATGTGACAGCGGATCACACCACCGTCGGGCGTCGCCGTGAGCTCCGGTTCGATCGTCGAGCAGACGTCACCGGGAAGCCGACGCGGGCACCGGGTGTGGAACACACAGCCGGTCGGGATGTTCACGGCACTCGGGATCTCGCCCTCGAGCCGGATGCGCTCGCCCTGGTCCCCGTCGACCGACGGCGCCGCCGACAGCAACGCCTCGGTGTAGGGGTGGTGCGGGCCGTCGAAGACACGCTCGGCCGGCCCGAGTTCCATGATGCGCCCGAGGTACAGCACCGCGATGCGATCCGACAGGTAGCGCACCACGCGCAGGTCGTGCGAGATGAACAGGTAGCTGGTGCTGCGGTCGCGCTGCAGGTCGCCGAGCAGGTTGAGGATCGCTGCCTGCACCGACACGTCGAGTGCCGACGTCGGCTCGTCGCACACCACGATGCGCGGGCGACCGGCGAACGCGCGGGCGATCGCGACGCGCTGCTTCAGGCCGCCGGACAGCTGCGACGGACGCATGTCGAGGTGGCGCTCCGTGAGTCGCACGGACGTCGCGATCGAGTACAGCTCGGCGTCGAGGTCCTTGCCGCTCAGACCGGCGAGGCGACGCAGGCTGCGGCCGATGATGCGACGCACCGCGTGGCGACGGTTGAGCGCCGAGTCGGGGTTCTGGAACACGATCTGGATGCCGCGCACCTGCTCGATCGGACGCTTGCGCGTGCCGGCCTTCAGCGGCTTGCCGTTGAAGATGATCGAGTCCGGAGTGTCCGGGGCGTGGATGCCGAGGATCGTGTGGGCGAGCGTGGTCTTGCCGCTGCCGGATTCGCCGACGAGACCGAGCGTCTCGCCACCGAACAGCTGCAGCGACACGTCGCGCACGGCCTTCACCTGGTGGCCGCCCTGGTCGAACGTCTTGCTGACGCTGTTGAGGACGAGCAGCGGGCCGTCCGAGCGGTCGACCGTCGCCGGGATGCCCTTGGGCAGGTCGGCGGCGGCCAGCTGGTGCACCTGGTCGATGTGGTGGCAGCGCACCATGCGGCCGTCGTGGTTCGTCCACTCCGGCACGTCGGTGCGGCACTTCTCGCTGGCCAGCGGGCAGCGGTCGACGAACACGCAGGTCGGCAGGTCGGCGCCCAACAGCGGCAGGAAGCCGGGGATCGTCTCGAGCCGCTGCGCGCTCTTGCGTGAGCCGTGGCGCGGCAGGCAGCGCAGCAGGCCGACGGAGTAGGGGTGCTGCGGGTCGTCGAAGACGCCCTGGGCCGACCCTTCCTCCACCAGCTTGCCGGCGTAGAGCACGCCGACGCGGTCGCACAGCGAGCGGATGGCGCCGAGGTTGTGCGAGATGAACAGCACCGACGTGTTGAACTCGCTGCGCAGGCCACGCACGAGGTCGAGGACCTCGGCTTCCACCGTGGCGTCGAGGCCGGTGGTCGGCTCGTCGAGGATCAGCAGCTGCGGGTTGGAGGCGAGCGCCATGGCGATGACGACACGCTGCTGCATGCCACCCGACAGCTGGTGCGGATAACGGTGCAGCACCTTGTCGGGATCGGCGATCTGCACCTTGCGCAGCATCTCCTTGGCGTTGGCGAGCGCGTCGGTGCGGTTCTGGCCGATCACCGTGAACGCTTCCATCAGCTGCGGCCCGACCTTGATGGTGGGGTTCAGCGCCTGGCCCGGGTCCTGGTACACGATCGACGCGTTGCGGGCGCGCAGTTCCTGCAGTTCGTGCTTGTCGAGCGACATCACGTCACGGCCGGCGAGGTGCACTTCGCCGCCGAGGATTCGCGCGTTGCGCGGCAGGTAGCGGACGGCCGCGTAGGCGGCGGTGGACTTGCCGCAGCCGCTCTCGCCGACGAGGCCGTAGGTCTCACCGGGCTGAACGGCGAACGACACGCCGCGGAGCACGTCGCGCGGCACGCCGCGGACGACGTAGGCGAGGTGCAGGTCGTGGAACTCGAGTGCCGGAGTGGTCATCGGTCGATCAGTCCCTGGATGGCGTCGGCCAGCAGGTTGATGGCGACGACGAGCGATGCGAGGCACAGCGCCGGCACGAGCGCAGGCCACCACACGTTGCTGAGGAGGCTGGAGCGCTCTTCGTAGATCGTGCGGCCCCAGTCGGGCGAGCCCGGCTGCGTGCCGAAGCCGATGAAGGCGAGGCCGGCCATGGTGAACACGGCGTAGCCGAGTCGGACGGTGAACTCCACGACGATCGGACCGAACACGTTCGGAAGGATCTCCGCGTACATCACGTACGACGATCGTTCACCGCGGAGCTCAGCGGCTCGCACGTAGTCGAGGTTGCGTTCGGTCAACACCGCAGCACGGATGGTGCGGGCGATGATCGGGCCGAAGAGGAAGCCGATCAGCAGGATGATGGTCAGGCGGCCGCCGCTGAGCGACGTGAGGGCGAGCAGCGCGACGAGGATGACGGGCAGGCTCATCAGCGCTTCGATGATGCGGCTGACGACGTCGTCGAGGGCGCCGCGGAAGTAGCCCATCGCGAGGCCGAGCACGATGCCGACGATCGTGCCGAGGATCGTCGCCGCGGGAGCGACGATGAGGATCTCGCGGGCACCGTGGATCGCGCGAGAGAACACGTCGCGGCCGAAGCGGTCGGTGCCCAGCCAGTGGCCGTCGGAGAACGGACGCAGCCACTTCTTCGACGGGTCCTGCAGACCCGGGTCCTGCGAGGCGATCACGTCGGGGAAGATGGCGCAGAAGATCCAGAACGCCAGGATGATCGAGCCGACGATGAACGTCTTCGACCGGTACAGCTGGCTGCGCAACTCCTTGCGCACGGCCTTCGTCGTGTCGGTGTTGGCCGGCACGATGGGCAGCTGGCCGGTGGTGGCGGCGGCGATGCCGGCCGGATCGACCGTGGTGTCGCCGATCGGGTCGATCGGCTCGTCGAACGTCGTCATCCCTTGTTCCCCAGTCGCACCCGCGGGTTGAGCACCGCGATCAGCAGGTCGGCGGCGAGCGTGAACAGCATCGCCAGGGCGCCGACGATGAACACGGCGCCCATCAGCATCGGGATGTCCTTGCCGCGTGCGGCGTCGGAGATCAGCAGGCCGAGGCCGCGATAGTTGAAGAGCGTCTCGGTGACCAGCAGGCCGCCGAGCAGGTACGCCATCTGGGTGGCGATGACGGCGATCGTGGGCAACAGCGAGTTGCGCAGCACGTGCTTGCCGAGCACCGTCCGGCGGGGGAGGCCCTTGAGGGTGGCGGTTCGGGCGTAGTCGGCGTTGAGCGCTTCGATGGTGCCCGCTCTGGCCATTCGCGAGAGATAGCCGAACAGGATGGCCGTCAACGTGACTGAGGGCAGGATCAGCACCTTGATCTGGTCGACCACGGAGCCCTTCGCCGAGCCGCCCGCCGGCAGCCAGCCGAGGCGAACGGCGAAGACCATGATCAGCACGATGCCGATGACGAACTCGGGCATCACCGCCAGGCTGAGCCCGGTGATGGTGATGATGCGGTCGGTGGCCTTGCCCTGGCGAAGCGCGGCGATGGTGCCACCGATGACACCGAGCGGCACGACGATGATCAGCGTCATCACGGCCAGCTTGGTGCTGGAGATCAGCGCGGTGGGAATGAAGTCCATCACCGGCTTGCGGAACTTGTAGGAATCGCCGAAGTCGAGGCGAATGGCCCCACTGATCCAGTTGAAGTAGCGCTGGAGCAGCGGGCCATTCACCCCGAGTTCTTCGTTCAGCTTGTCCACCGACGCTTGGTCGGCGAACGGGCCGAGGATGGCGCGGCCGACGCTCCCCGGCAGCACGGCTGCGATGGCGAAGACCACGATGCTCAGGATGAACAGCGTGATCACCGCCAAGCCGAGCCGCCGGAGAACGTAACGACCCATCGGATCAGGCCTTCGAGGCCTTGTCGGTGAAGAAGTGACCCATGGCCGTCGGCTGCACGCCGGTGACCGTGGACTTCGTCGCCGAGAGGTAGTTGATGTTGTAGGCGATCAGCATCGGGACCTCGTCCTGCAGGATGCCCTGGATCTTCTCCGCGGCCTTCTGCTGCGACTGCAGGTCGGCCGAGGCCGAGTACTCGTCGACGGCGGCGTCGTAGTCCGCATTGGCGAACTCGGCCGAGTTCCACACGCCTGCGCCGTCCTCGACGCTCTTGAACGTCTTGAGCGGGGCGTTGAGGTACACGTCCGGCACACCACGGTGGCCGTAGTCGGTGATGCCCATGTCGGAGCCCGGGACGCTGGGGTCGTACGTGCGCACCCAGTAGCTGTCGTAGTAGTCGTCCGTGAGCTGGATGTTGAGGTTGATGCCGATCTCCTTGGCAGCGTTCTGCAGGAGCACGGCCAGGTCCGGGGCCTCGAAGTAGGTGATGCCACGGAGGTCGACGTCGAAGCCGCCGCCGTTCGCATCCACGAGGGCCTTCGCCGCTGCGACGTCGTACTTGCTCTCCGGACGGTTGCCCGAGGACGGGAACACGTCGAAGAACGGGCTGTCGTTGGCGATGGAGGCCTTGCCCTGGAACAGGCTGTCGATCATCGTCTGACGATCGATCGCCATGGCCATTGCCTGGCGGATGGCCTTGTTCGCGAACGGGCCCTCCGACGTGCGCAGGTGCACCTGGCGGTGGTTGGCCGACTTCAGCTCGTACACGGTCACGTCGGGGTTGTCGAACAGCGACTCGCCGCCCGAGACCTCGAACTTGACCAGTGCGTCGACCTCGCCCGACTGGAACGCGGCCACGGACGCAGCGGTGTCGGAGTAGAACACGTACTCCAGGCCTTCCAGGCTGAGCGCGTCGCCCCAGTACTTGGGGTTCGGCACGTAGACGATGCCGGACGTGGCGTCGAACGACTTGATCGTCCACGGGCCCGAGGTGGCGATCTTGCCGGCGATGACGTCGGCGGCGAAGTTCGTCGTGTCGGTCACCGACGCGGGCAGGATGATCGCGTTGTAGTTGTCGCTCGAGACGATGTACGGGAAGTTGCCCATCGGGCCGTTCAGCTTGAACACCACCGTGGCGTCGTCCTTGGCGGTGGTGCCGCCGGGCGACAGCTTGCCGGTGGCGAACGCCGACAGCGAGTTGGACTTGTTGTCCGGGTTGACGAGGCGCTCCATGGTGGCCACCACGTCGGCAGCCGTCACCGGCGAACCGTCGCTGAAGGTGGCCTTCGGGTTGAGCGTGAACGTCCACTCCGACGCGTCGTCGTTCGGCGTCCACTCGGTGGCCAGGCTGGGGGCGAGGGTGAGGTCGCCCTGGGACAGCGTGAGGTACTGGCCCACCTGGCTGATGAGCGTGAGGCCGGCGCCGTCGTTGACGAGCACCGGGTCGAGCGTCGCGGAGGCAGCCGAGGGCACGCCACCGGCGGCCTTCAGCGTGCCGCCCTTGACGGCTGCGGCGGTGGTGTCGGTGGCGCCGGTGCTCGCACCGGTGGTGGTCTCGGTGCCGCCGCCGGTGGTGGCGGGTGCGGCCGTGTCGTCGCTGCCGCAGGCAGCAAGAACGGAGCCAATGGCCGGAATCGAGAGGCCGACAACGGTGCCACGACGGATGAAGCCACGACGGGACAGTCGCCCGGCGAGGAACTCGTCGATCACGTGGTTGCCGACCTCGCCCTGAGTCCGGCGCACCGCATCGATGCGGGCGTTGTCTCGGTTGGTCATGTATCCCCCTTGGTGGTGTGGTGGCGGTGATTCTTGCAGATCACCGCACTCGAACCGGACAACTGTCCGGACGAATTGTTGTGACGACTGTATTCCGAATCCGCACGCCCCCAGGTGCGGTCGGAACGTACCACGGGCACCCGTTGCGCTCAACGGGTGCCCGTGGCACCAGACGTCCTGCTCAGGCGCGCATGCGCATGCCCTGCGGATCCAGCACGGGCTCGTGCCGGATGGTGGCCGGACGACGCCGGCCGATGATCTCGATCTCGAAACCGGAGCCGGCGTCGGCCAGCTCGGTCGGGACGTAACCGAGCGCCAGGCTGACGCCCGAGTAGTGCGCGTAGCCACCGGAGGTGATCCAGCCGACCACCTCGCCGTCGTGCCACACCGGCTCGTCGCCGATCACGTCGGCGGGCGCCTCGGGGTCGACGTCGACTTCGAACATCACCAGCTTGCGCTTCGGGCCACCGGCGGCGATCTCGGCCTCGACGGCCTCGCGGCCGATGAAGTCGTGGTCGAACTTGAGGACGCGGTCCATGCCCGCTTCCAGCGGCGTGTAGATCGGGCGGTACTCGCGGAACCAGGTGCCGAAGCTCTTCTCGAGGCGCATGGTGATCAGCGCACGGAAGCCGAACAACCGCATGTCGAACTCCTGACCGGCCTCCCAGATGAGGTCGAACAGATAGCGCTGGTACTCGGGCTGCATCCAGATCTCGTAGCCGAGGTCGCCTGAGTAGGTCATGCGCGACAGCCACACGGGCGCCATGCCCAGGTCGACGTTGCGGAACGCCATGAACGGGAAGTCCTTCGTCGCGAGCGACGTGTCGGTGAGCTTCTGCAGCACGTCACGCGACCGCGGGCCGGCGACGGTGAGGCCCACCATCGACAGCGACAGCACCTCGAAGCGGATGTCGCTGCCCTCGGGCAGGTGGGCGAGGAACCAGCGCGGGTGGTGCACCTCGGCAGCCTGCGAGCCGAACAGGAAGAACTCGTCGTCGCCGATGCGCGACACCGAGAACTCGCCCTCGATGCGACCCTGAGGGTTGAGCATCGCGGTGAGGTTGGTGCGGCCGATCTTCGGCAGCGAGTTGGTGAACAGGCTCTGCAGCCACTCGGCGGCGCCCTTGCCGCTGACCTTGTACTTGGCGAAGTTGGACGCCTCACTGAAACCGACGCGCTCACGCACCGCCCGGCTCTCCTCGGCCACCACGTCGAACGCGTTCGAGCGGTAGAAGGTCACGTCCTCCTGCGGTTCGAGGCCCGGCTTCTGGAACCACAGCGGGTGCTCGAGGCCGAAGCCGGCGCCCCACACCGCGTTGTGTGCGGTGAGGCGGTCATAAATGGGAGTCGTGTGAAGCGGTCGGGCCGCCGGCAGTTCCTCGTTCGGGAACGTGATGCGGAAGCGGCGGGAGTAGTTCTCCTTCACCTTGGAGTTGGTGAACGCCAGCGTGGCGTAGTCGCCGTAGCGGGCGACGTCCATGGCCCAGATGTCGGCGCCCGGGTCGCCGTGCACCATCCAGTTGGCGAGCGAGAGACCCACGCCACCGCCCTGCGACAGACCGGCCATGACTGCGTTGGCCATCCACATGCCGCGCATGCCCTTGATCGGGCCGACCAGCGGGTTGCCGTCGGGGCTGAACGTGAACGGGCCGTTGACGAACTTCTGGATGCCGGCGCGGCCGACGGCGGGGAAGTGCTCGAACGCCCGCTCGAGCTCGGGCGAGATGCGGTCGAGGTCGTGGGGGAGCAGCTGCGAGACGAAGTCCCACGGCGTCTGCTTCGCCGACCACACGCGGTTGTCCTGCTCGTAGGTGCCGAGCAGGATGCTCTGGCCCTCCTGGCGGGCGTAGATCTCGCCGGCGAAGTCGATCATGTGCGGCAGTTCGCGGCCGTTCGTCTGGTTGTACTCGATGACTTCGGGCATCGGCTCGGTCATCAGGTAGTGGTGCTCCATCGCGAGCACCGGCAGCTCGATGCCGCACATGCGGCCGACCTCACGCGCCCACAGGCCGCCGGCGTTGACGACGTGCTCGGTGTGGATCACGCCCTTCTCGGCGCCGGTGGTCGGGTCGTAGGTGTGCACGTCCCAGGTGCCGTCCTGGCGCTGCTCGAGCCGGTTCACCCAGGTGTGCTGGTAGGTCTCGGCGCCGCGGTTGCGGGCGCACTGCAGGTAGGCGTTGGTGACGCCGGTCGGGTCGACGCTTCCCTCGTCCTCGTCGAACAGGGCGCCGACGAAGTACTTCTCCTCGAGCAGCGGGTTGAGCTCCTTGGCCTCCTTCATGGAGATGATCTCCATGTGCATGCCGAGGTAGCGGCCGCGGGCCTGGGCCATGCGCAGCCAGTCGAGGCGCTCCGGCGTGTCGGCCAACTGCAGACCGCCGGGCAGGTGGATGCCGCAGTTCTGGCCGCTCTCGGCCTCGATCTCCTTGTACAGGTTCACCGTGTACTGCTGCAGGCGGGCCACGTTGGGGTCGCCGTTCAGCGTGTGCATGCCACCGGCTGCGTGCCAGGTGCTGCCCGACGTGTACGTCGCCTTCTCGACGAGGACGACATCGCTCCATCCGGCCTTGGTGAGGTGGTAGAGCACGCTGGCTCCGACGACGCCACCGCCGATGACGACGACCTGTGCCGATGACTTCATTGGTAACCCCTTGCTCGCTTGCTCAGAAATCGGTGGGAACGCCGCCCTCGGCGACCCTGCGGTCCACGAACGCACGGAGCTCGGCCTTCACGGCCGGGTCCATCGTCGGTTCGCGATAGGCCTCGAGATACTGGCCGACGAGGCGGTGCGCCTTCTGGTCGGCGGTCGGACGTCCGGCGTCCTCCCAGCTCTCGTAGTTGCGCCAGTCGCTGAGGATCGGGCGGTAGAACGCGTCGCGGAAGCGCGCCTGCGTGTGGGCGGTGCCGAAGAAGTGGCCGCCAGGGCCGACCTCGGCGATCGTGTCGACGGCGAGGCTGTCGGCGTCGACGGCGACGGGCTCGAGCATCTTCGCGACCATCTGCAACAGGTCGGCGTCGAGCAGCATCTTCTCGAGGCTGGCGTGGAGGCCGCCTTCCATCCAGCCGGCGCCGTGCATCAGGAAGTTGACGCCGCCCATGATGGCGCCCCAGAGCGAGAACACGCTCTCGTAGGCCGCCTGCATGTCGAGCGCGTTGGCGGCGCAGACATTGGAGCTGCGGAACGGGATGCCGTAGCGGCGGGCCAGCTGGCCGCCGATCATCGCGGTGCGCACGTACTCGGGGGTGCCGAACGCCGGCGAGCCGGACTGCATGTCGACGTTCGACGTGAAGCCGCCGTACATCACCGGTGCGCCCGGGTTGACGATCTGGGCGAACGTGATGCCGCCGAGCGCCTCGGCGTTCTGCTGGGTGAGGGCGCCGGCGAGGGTGATCGGTGCCATTGCGCCGGCGAGCGTGAACGGCGTGATGATGACCGGCTGATTGTGCTGGGCGAACTCGATGATGCCCTGAGCCATCGGGATGTCGAGCTTCAACGGCGAGTTGGTGTTGACGACCGTGATGACCGACGGCTCGCGATCGAGCGTGGCCTGGTCGACGCCACGCGCGATGCGCACCATCTCCATGCAGTCACGGTTGCGCTGGCGGCCGAGGCTGTAGCAGTGCAGACCCTTGTCGGTCATCGTGAGGATGTCGTACGAGGCCTCGAGGTGACGGATCGACGAGTGGATGTCGATCGGCTCGACCGGGTACCCGGCGATGTAGTGGATGATGTCGAGCTGCTGGGCGAGCTGGAGGAATTCGCGGAAGCCCTCGCGGTCGCCGGCCTTGCGGACGCCGTTGCGGTCGACGTAGTGCGGGGTGCTGGCGACGGTGCCGAAGGCGATCCAGCGGCCGCCGATACGGACGTTGCGCGCCGGGTTCCAGCTGTGCAGCGTGAACTCGGACGGGGCGAGCGCCACGGACCGCTCGACGAGTTCGCGAGGGAACCGCACGCGCATCGTGGATTCGTCGACGTCGGCGCCGGCCTCGCGCATGATGCTGCGCGACTCGGGGTCGTTGAACTCCATGCCGACCCGCTCGAGCACCTGCAGCGACGCCTCGTGGATGCTCTCGATCTCGTCGGCCGAGATGACCTCGGTCTGGTTCAGCCGCATGTACGGCTGGCGATAAGGGATCTGTTCCGGCAGGCGCGGCCCGCGGCTCTCCGCGCTGCGCTCGCGCCCACCACGGCGGCGTCCGGTGTTGAGGTCCCCAGCGATCTCCGTCACGGGGGGCGACACTAACACCACAGCCACGAATTCCGGGTACGGTTGTCTCAAGAATCGGTCGGCGACCCGGCGCGGGTGGCGCGACGTCCGGGGGGACCATGAGCGAGATCGTCGCCATCGAGATCACACACCACCAACTGGTGCTCGACCCGCCGTTCCCTGCGTCGTGGGACCCACAGCCGCGCACGAGGTTCCCGGTCACGATCGTGCGTGTGCGCGACTCGGACGGCCGGGTCGGCGTGGGGTCCGGCGACGTGATGTACGGCTTCGCCGACCACTCCCGCTGGTTCCTCGGTGAGGACCCACTCGCCCTCGAACAGCACGCGGCGCGGTTGGCGAACGTCGAGTTCCACGCCGGCCGCCCCTGGCCGCTCGACCTCGCGCTGTGGGACCTCGCCGGTCAGATCACCGGTGAGCCGGTGTGGCGGATGTTGGCAGCGTCCTGCGGCCGCTCGACCGACGGGCCGGCCCGTCTGCGCCTGTACGCGTCGACCGCAGTGCACCGCGGTGCCGCCGAGACGGTGGAGGTCGCTCGGCGGATGATCGACCTCGGCTTCGGGGCGATGAAGTTGCGCTTCGGTCGCCCCTCCGTCGATGACGACCTGCGCGTGCTGGCCGCGGTGCGCGACGCAGTGGGTGATGCACTCGAGCTGATGGTGGATTGCAACCAGGGGTGGCGGATGCCGTGGGACACTACGACGCCATGGGACGTGGAACGGGCGTGGTCGGTGGCGGAGCGGTTGATCGCGGAACGCGTGTACTGGATGGAGGAGCCGTTGCATCGCGGTGACCGGGCCGGGATGGCCGAGCTGCACCAACGAGTCGGTGGCCGGATGTTGCTGGCCGGTGCGGAGATGACGCGCGAGCCCTACGAGTTGCGCGATCTGCTCGCCGGCGGCTGCCTCGACGTGTTCCAGCCAGACTGCGTGTGCACCAACGGCGTCTCCGGCCTGGCGCGTTTCGGCCGCGAGGTCGTGGCAGCCGGCCGTACCTTCACGCCGCACACGTGGGGCAACGGGATCGGCGTGCTCGCCAACCTTCATCTCGCAGCGGGCGTCGCCGGTGTGGAGGGCTCGCAGTGGGTGGAATGGCCGTTCGACCCGCCTGAGTGGACCACCGAACGCCGTGACTACCCGGTCGCCGCGCCGTTGCAGGCGATCGAGGGATGGGTGGTGCTGCCCGAGGCGCCTGGCCTGGGTGTCGTGTTGGACGACGCGCGCCTGACGGCCACCGCGAGCGATCGGGCGACGTTCTCGTGAGCACCATCGCCGCGGTCCGGGCCACCGCCGTCAACGTGCCCATGGTCGCCCCGTACCGGTTCTCGTTCGGGCGGCTCGCCGCGTTCACCTCGACGATCGTCGAAGTGGTGGACGAGGACGGCGTGGTCGGCCTGGGGGAGTCGCCGCACGGCGACCAGGTGGCACTGGTGGAGGCGCTCGGCGCCCGCCTCGTGGGCCTCGAGCCCGACCGGTTGAACGAGGCCGAGCGGCGGTGCGTGCCCTCGACCGGCTTCAGCCTCTGGGCGGACGGTGCCGCGGAGCGGCGCGCGTTCGGCGCGATCGAGATGGCGATGTGGGACCTGCGTGCCCGTCGGGCCGGGGTGCCGCTGGTGGACCTGCTCGGTGGCCGTGTGCGCGACGAGGTGGCGTTCACCGAGTACTTCGCGCTGCGTGACGGCGTGGACGAGACACCCGAGGCCGTGGTGGACCGCTGCGTGCGGATGGCCGCCGAGTTCGGCAGCCCGTGGTTCGAGGGCAAGCTCGGTGTGCTGTCGGTCGAAGCGGAGATGGCGATGATCGAGCGGCTGGTGCGCGAGCTGGGCCCGGGGCGCGTGCACCGGCTCGACGCCAACGGTGCCTACACCGTCGCCACTGCTCGCCAGGTGTGCCGTCGGCTGGCCGAACTGGGAATCGGCTGGCTGGAGGACCCGTGCCGCACCCTCGACGAGGTGCAGCGAGTGCGTGACGACGGGGTCGCAGTGTCGTTCAGCACGCACGAGACGGCTCTGGTGCGCGCCGCTCGCACCGGCGTGCCCGATGGCATCTGCGTGGACATCGCCGAGCTCGGCGGCTTCCGTCGCGCGCAGGACTTCTTGCGAGCGTGCGACGCGTTCGGCATCGACTTCTGGTGCTACAGCGGTGACGCGGGCGTGATGACCGCGGCCTACCTGCACCTCACTGCGGCCGAGCCCTCGATGATCCGGCCGCACCAATCGCTGTTCCGGTTCACCGCCGACGTGGCGATCGAACAGGGCCATTTCTCGCCACGGGCCGGCGTGCTGCCGGTGCCGGACGTGCCGGGCCTCGGCGTGTCGCTCGATCTGAAGTCGGTGGAACGGCTGTCCCAGCACTACCGTGTGCACGGCGCCATGGGGGCGGCCGCCGAAGGTGGTGGCAGCGGTGGCGGTGGCTATCGAGGTGACTACCGGCGACAGTGAGATTCGGTTCGCCGAATCCTGACCAGATTGGTAAGATTTAGAGGACGGTGGTGCAGGCCGGACGGCCCGCACCCGCCGGAACAAGGAAGGAGCGATGGTGTCCGAAGGGCGGACGAGACAATCGATCGAATGGACCACCGTGTTGGTGCTGCTCGGATTCGGTCTCGCCTACCTCGCCGTCGTCCTGTTCCACTCGTCCATCCCGTGGCCGGTCCAGCTGTTGGCGCTCGTGCCGCTCGGTGGTCTGTGGATGTCGCTCGGGCACGAGCTGTTGCACGGGCACCCCACCCGCTGGAACTGGGTGAACGGCGCCATCGGGCGGATCCCGTTGTCGTTCTGGATCCCATTTCCTCGGTACAAGACGCTGCACGTCAAGCACCACAAGTCGGATCTCACCGATCCGGACGACGACCCCGAGTCGTTCTACGTCAAGCCGCCGGTGTGGCAGGAGGCGGGCACGGTGCGCCGCGCCTGGTTCCTTTTCCTCCGCACGCTGGTCGGTCGCCTGACCGTGGGCGTCCCCCGCGGCATCCTGCGCTTCTGGGTGCGTGAAGCCCGGCTGGCGCGGCACGACCGGCACATCGTGCTCCAGTGGGCGGTCCACGTCGTCCTCTGCGTGCTGCTCGGCTGGCTGCTGTTCGGCGTCGTCGGGTTCAACCCGTGGGTGTACGTGTTCGGTTTCGTGCTCGGCGGCTCGGCGTGCACCCAACTGCGCTCGTTCGCCGAGCACTGCGCCGTCTCGACGGGTACCCGTTCCGCCGTGGTGAAGGCGGGGCCGCTGATGTCGTTGCTGTTCCTGAACAACAACCTGCATCACACACATCACGCCCTGCCCGATCTGCCGTGGTACGACCTCCCTGCCAAGCACGCGGAACTCGGCTCGGATGCGATCGCCGCGCAGGGTGCGGGGCTGTACGAACACGGCTACCTCGAGATCGTTCGCACCTACTTCGTCGCACCGTTCTGCCAGCCGGACCACCCGTTGTCGCCGGGTGCGAGGCCGTATGGCAGCCGCGGCCTGACATGATCTCGTGATGATCGCCGCCCTCGGGATGTACCCGTTCGCGCACCTGCGCGACGCCTACGACGCGCTGTGGGTGGCTGTCCGCGCTCAGCTCGCCGATGGTCCGGATTCCCTCGACATCGACATCGACATCCATGACAGTTGGCTACGGGACGACCTGCTGCTCGGGCAGACGTGCGGGTGGCCACTGGTCGCTCGGCTCACCGGCACCGTCGAGGTCGTCGGCGCCTTCGACGTGGCAGTGCCGTTCGCCCGGGAGGGCACGTATCGGTCCGTGCTCGTCGCGTCGAAGCCGCTGGGTGTGGCCGAGTGGCGTGCCGACCCCTCGACCGTGTGCGCGGTGAACGGCATGGAGAGCCTGTCCGGTTGGATCAGCCTGCAGTGGGCCTGGGGTGGCGTGCCGCCTCGGCTGCTCGAGACGGGCGCTCACGTCGAGAGCGTGCGAGCGGTCGCCGAAGGCCGCGCCCACCTCGCGGCGATCGACGGCGTCTCGTGGGAGTTCATCACCGAGTCGCAGCCGGCACTCGCCGGGCGCGTCAACATCGTTGGGCACGGCCCGGTGATCGGCACCCTCCCCCTGGTCACCTCGAAGGCCAACGCCCACCGCGTCGGTGAACTGCGCGCTGGGCTGGCCGCGGCGGTGGAGGACCCACTGCTCGCACCCGCGCTGGCGCGGCTCAGGATCCGCGGGTTCGTGCCGTGCGGGCTGGAGGCGTACTCGGCGTTGCCGGCGCTCCTGCCCGCCGGCTGAGCTCGACTGCGCCGTCGGACACGGCCGTCGCGGCGCGGCGCAGCGCCGCACCCTGCAGGCGGTATGAGGGGCCGACGATGCTGAGGGCAGCCACCACGGCGCCGGCTGCGTCGCGCACCGGTGCCGACACGGCCGTCACCCCGTCCTCGACGGCGTCGGACCGCACCACGGTGCCGTTCGCGTCGAGTTGGCCTGCGAGCGCCGCGCCCACCGCCGTGCCCTTGCGGGGCACTCGCTGGCCGAGCCAGCTGACGTGTCGCACCGCATGGGTGCCGGGTGCCATCGCCGCGTACACCGCATGGCGGGCGTCGACCGGTTCCGCGAGGTACGCCGACTCGCCCGTGCCCGTGGCCAGCTGGGCGAGCACCGGCTCGGCGAGGCGGGGGAGTGTGGTGCCGGTGGCGAGCGCGCGGGCGATGCGCAACAGCTCGCCGCCGGGCACGAACCGGCCGTCGCCGTCGCGGTCCGCGAACCCGGCGGATTCCAGCGAGCGCAGCTGACGCAACGCGGTCGAGGGCGTCAGCTCGACCGCTCGGGCGGCGTCGGCGAGGGCGATGCCGTCGGGGTGATCGGCGACGACGCGCAGCAACGCCAGCCCGCGGTCGGTGGCTCGCGGCCGACCGTTGCTGCTCGCCTCCGTCATGTTGCGCAGTATGGCACGATGTTGCGTAACATGAAACGCATGTCGCAGCAGCAGCCGGTCATCGCGGAGCAGCCCGTCGTCGAGTTGAAGGGGCGTGGCCTGACGGTCGGCGACGTCGTCGCAGTCGCCCGCGGCGGTGCACCTGTGGCGCTGGGCCAGCAGGCCCGGGCGGCGATGGCGCGCAGCGCGGCACTCGTGGACGGCTACGTCGCCTCCGACTCGCCGGTGTACGGGGTCACCACCGGATTCGGGTCGCTGGCCAGCACCGTCATCCCCGCCGAACGCACGGCCGAACTGCAGGTGGCGCTGGTCCGTTCGCACGCCACCGGCATGGGCGACACCGTCGAGCCGGAAGTGGTGCGCGCCCTGCTGCTGCTCCGTGCGCGCAGCCTGTCGATGGCATTCTCCGGTGTCCGGCCGGAGTTGGTGGAGTTGCAGGTGTCCTTGCTCAACGCCGGCATCACGCCCGTGGTGCGCGAGCACGGTTCGCTCGGCGCGAGCGGCGACCTGGCCCCGCTCAGTCATTGCGCGCTCTCGCTGCTCGGCGAAGGCGAGGTGTGGGCCCCCTCCGGTGGCATCGAGCCCACCGCCGACGCGTTCGCACGTGCCGGCCTCTCGCCGGCCACGCTGCGCGCCAAGGAAGGCCTCGCGCTGATCAACGGCACCGACGGCATCCTCGGCATGCTCTGCCTGGCGCTGCACGACCTGAGCGAGCTCGCCCGGCTCGCCGACGTCACCGCGGCGATGACGGTCGAGGGGCTGCTCGGCACCGACCGCGCCTTCGCTGCCGACCTGCAGGCGTTGCGCCCGCAGATCGGCCAGGCCGTGAGCGCGCGCAACCTCACCCGGTTGCTCGCCGGCTCGGCCATCGTCGCCAGCCACCGTGAGGGCGACACCCGCGTGCAGGACGCCTACTCGCTGCGCTGCACGCCGCAGGTGCACGGTGCAGCGCTCGACACGCTGGCGCACGCCCGCACCATCGCCGAGCGAGAGCTCGACGCGGCCATCGACAACCCGATGATCCTCGAGGACGGCCGCGTCGAGAGTTGCGGCAACTTCCACGGTGCGCCGGTCGGCTTCGTCTGCGATTTCCTGTCGATCGCGGCCGCCGAGCTGTGCTCGATCGCCGAGCGCCGCACCGACCGCATGCTCGACCGGTCGCGCAGCCACGGCCTGCCGCCGTTCCTGTCGCCCGACGCGGGAGTCAACAGCGGTCTGATGATCGCGCACTACACGCAGGCCGCGATGGCGATGGAGGCCCAGCGCCTGGCGGTGCCGGCCAGCACGCAGTCGCTCCCGACCAGCGCGATGCAGGAAGACCACGTGTCCAACGGCTGGGCTGCGGCACGCAAGCTGCGCCGCTCGGTGGACACGCTGCGCCGCGTGCTGGCCGTCGAGTTGGTGTGCGCTGCTGCCGCGGTCGACCTGCGCGGCCCGCTGCAACCGGCTGCCGGTACGGGAGCGGCGCTGCAGGTGCTGCGCGAGCGCGTCGCCGGCCCGGGCCCGGATCGCTGGCTCTCACCTGATCTGCGAGCTGCCGAGCAGCTCCTCGCCGACGGCACCGTGCTGTCGGCCGTCGAATCCGCCATCGGAAACCTGGAGGTTCTCTGACATGTCCGGTCCCCGTCCCGTCCGCGCGCCCCGCGGTACTGAACTGAACACCCTCGGCTGGCAGCAGGAAGCGGCCTACCGCATGCTGCACAACAACCTCGACCCCGAGGTCGCCGAGCGCCCCGACGACCTGGTGGTGTACGGCGGCACCGGCCGTGCGGCGCGTAGCTGGGACGCGTTCGACGCGATGGCGCGTACGTTGCGCACGCTGAAGGACGACGAGACCATGCTCGTGCAGTCCGGCAAGCCGGTCGGTGTGTTCCGCACGCACGAATGGGCACCGCGCGTGCTGTTGGCGAACAGCAACCTGGTGCCGGAGTGGGGCAACTGGGACGAGTTCCGCCGGCTGGAGGACATGGGTCTCACGATGTACGGCCAGATGACCGCCGGCTCGTGGATCTACATCGGCACGCAGGGCATCCTCCAGGGCACCTACGAGTGCTTCGCCGAGATCGCCCGGCGCCGCCACGCGAACGGCCAGGGCGACGGCACGCTGCGCGGCACCATCACGCTGACCGCCGGCCTCGGCGGCATGGGTGGGGCCCAGCCGTTGGCCGTCACGATGAACGACGGCGTCGCGCTGTGCATCGACGTGGAGGCGTGGCGCGTCGAGCGCCGGCATGAGCACCGCTACCTCGACGAGATCGCGGACTCGCTGGAGGACGCGGTCGCTCGCTGCGTGCGGGCGCGCGACGAAGGCCGCCGTCTGTCCGTGGGGCTCGTGGGCAATGCCGCCGAGGTGCTGCAACAGCTGCTCGAGATGGACTTCCCGGCCGACATCGTCACCGACCAGACGTCGGCGCACGACCCGCTGAGCTATGTGCCGGTCGACCTGACGCCCGAGGCCACGGCCGAGATGGCTCGCACCAACCCGCAGGAGCTGATCCGCCGCAGCCGCGAGAGCATGGCGATGCACTGTCGTGCGATGGTCGGCTTCCTCGACAAGGGCAGCGAGGTGTTCGACTACGGCAACAGCCTGCGCACCGAGGCCAAGCTGGGCGGCTTCGAGCGGGCGTTCGACTACCCGGGCTTCCTGCCGGCCTACATCCGTCCGCTGTTCTGCGAGGGCAAGGGCCCGTTCCGCTGGGTGGCGCTCAGCGGCGACCCGGCCGACATCGCGGCGACCGACCGTGCCGTGCTGGAGGAGTTCCCCGACGACGAGCACCTGCACCGGTGGATCCAGATGGCGGGCGAGCGGGTGGCGTTCCAGGGGCTGCCGGCACGCATCTGCTGGCTCGGCTACGGCGAGCGGCACCGCCTCGGCCTGCGCTTCAACGAGATGGTGAAGCGGGGCGAGTTGAAGGCGCCGATCGTCATCGGCCGCGACCACCTCGACTCCGGTTCGGTGGCCTCGCCCTACCGCGAGACCGAGGCGATGATGGACGGCAGCGACGCGATCGCCGACTGGCCGCTGCTGAACGCGCTCGTGAACACGTCCTCCGGCGCCAGCTGGGTGAGCATCCACCACGGCGGCGGCGTGGGCATCGGCCGCAGCATCCACGCCGGCATGGTGTGCCTGGCCGACGGCACCGACCTGGCCGGCGAGAAGCTGTCGCGCGTGCTGCTGAGCGACCCGGGAATGGGCGTCATCCGTCATGCCGATGCCGGCTACGAGCGGGCCATCGACGTGGCCGAGGAGCGCGGGGTGCGCATCCCCATGCGGGAGAGCTGATGCTCGTCGAGGGCGACTTCTGGCGCGACGGGGCGGTGTGCGTGCGCGGTGCATTCGCGCCCGAGCACGTCCGCCTGGCCGAAGCCGCCATCGACGCCAACCTCGCCGACCTCTCGCCGCTCGCCAAGCGCGCCAGCGGCGCCGACGACGGGGCATTCGTGGAGGACTTCTGCAACTGGCAGCGCCTGCCCGAGATGGAGCGGTTCATCCGTGAGTCGGGCGCCGCGCGCATCGCCGGCGAGCTGATCGGCGCCCACGCCGTGCGGCTGTACCACGACCATGTGCTGGTCAAGGAGCCCGGCACCCGACAGCGCACGCCGTGGCACCAGGACCAGCCGTACTACAACGTCGCCGGACGCCTGAACGTCAGCATGTGGTGTCCGGTGGACCCGGTGAGCCGCGCGAGCACGCTGGAGCGGGTGAAGGGCTCGCACCTCGGGCCGTGGTTCATGCCGCGTTCGTTCCTCGACGGGCAGGCGAAGTGGTTCCCCGACGGCGCGCTCGCCGAACTGCCCGACATCGACGGCCGACCCGACGAGTTCGAGGTGCTCGGCTGGGCCCTCGAGCCGGGTGACGCCGTGTTCTTCCACATGCTCACGCTGCACACCGCGGGCGGCGTCGACGGCCCGCATCGCCGGCGAGTGCTGAGCGTGCGCTTCCTGGGCGACGACATGGTGCACGCCGTGCGGCCGTGGACCACGTCGCCACCCTTCCTCGGGCTGCTCGACGAACTGCCCGACGGTGCGCCGCTGGCGCACCCACTGTTCCCGTTGCTCTGGGAGGACGCATGACGGTTCGAGAGATCCTGCACGTGGGCAACCCGCGGCTGCGCGAGGTGTCACGCGAGGTGACCCGCGATGAGTTGGCGTCGCCCGAGATGCAGCAGCTGATCGACGACCTCGTCGACACGATGCACGCGGCCAACGGCGCGGGCATCGCCGCACCGCAGATCGGCGAGCTCGTGCGCATCGCGACCATCGAGGTGAACAAGAACCCGCGCTACCCGTACAAGCCGCCGATCCCGCTGACGGTCGTGGTCAACCCGGTGGTCGAGTTCCTCGACGACGAACTGGTGGAGGTCAACGAGGGCTGCCTCTCAGTGCCGAACATGCGCGGCAACGTGATGCGCCACGTGAACATCCGGGTGCGCTACTGGGATCGCGACGGCGTGGAGCACGACGAGGTGAAGCGCGGCCTCACGGCCGGCACCTTCCAGCACGAACTCGACCATCTCGACGGGCTGTTGTTCCTCGACAAGGTGTTCGACACGCGTTCGCTGACCACGTGGGAGCAGTTCGAGCGCTACCACCGTGCTGCGTTCATCGAGCGCATCACCGAGTTCGTGCAGCGAGTCGGCTCCTGATGACCTCGTACTGGTGCGAGTTCGCCTGGTTGGGCGGCGACCATGCCGTCGCCGGCGTGCTCGTGTCGGTCGACGGCGACCGCATCTCGGCCGTGCAGCCGGGCGTGCCGTGTCCACCGGACGCCGTGCTCCTGAAGGGCCTGACGGTCCCCGGCATGGCGAACGCGCACAGCCACGCGTTCCACCGGGCATTGCGCGGTCGCACGCACGTCGGCGGCGGATCGTTCTGGACATGGCGCGACCAGATGTACGGGTTCGCGCAACGGCTCGACCCGCAGCGCTACTTCGACCTGGCCCGCGCCGTGTACGCCGAGATGGCGATGGCCGGCATCACGGCGGTGGGCGAGTTCCACTACCTGCACCACGGCGAGGGTGGCCGGCCGTACGTCGACGCCAACGCCATGAGCGAAGCGCTCCTGGCCGCAGCGGGGGAGGCCGGCATTCGCATCACGCTGCTCGACACCTGCTACCTGCACGGTGGTGTCGGTCTCGAGCCGAACGAGGTGCAGCGCCGTTTCAGTGACGGCAGCGCGGCCGCATGGGTCGAGCGAGTCGACGCATTCCGGCCGACGGGCACGCACGCGCTGGTCGGCGCGGCGGTGCATTCGGTGCGGGCGGTCGACCCGGAGTCGATCGCCGTCGTCGCCGACTGGGCCGACCGGCGCGCAGCCGTGCTGCACGCACACGTGTCCGAGCAGCCCGCCGAGAACGAACAGACCGTGGCCGCGTTCGGGCTGACCCCGACCCAACTCCTCGCCGAACGCGGTGCGCTGTCCGACCGCTTCACCGCCGTGCACGCCACCCACCTGACGCCCGGCGACATCGGCCTGCTCGGCGGTCGCCGCTGCGCGATCTGCATGTGTCCCACCACCGAGCGCGACCTGGCCGACGGCATCGGACCCGCTGCGTCACTGCGTGCTGCCGGCGCGACGATCACCCTCGGCAGCGACTCGCACGCGGTGATCGACCTCTTCGAGGAGGCCCGCGCCGTGGAGTTGAACGAACGCTTGGCGACGCGTGTGCGCGGTCACCATCACCCCGCCGATCTGTGGCGTGCCGCCACCGAGGACGGTCAACGCAGCATCGGATGGACCGATGCGGGTGCGCTGCGTGCCGGTGCCGTCGCCGACCTGGTGTCCGTCCGGCTGGACTCGGTGCGCACGGCCGGCGCCGACGCGGTCACTGCGCTCGACACGGTGCTGTACGCCGCCACGGCGGCCGACGTGCATTCGGTCGTCGTGTCCGGCCGCCTGGTCGTCCGCGACGGCCACCACCACTCGATCGACGTGCCTGCCGCGCTCGCGGCAGCGATCGCCGCTGTCTCGGAGGACGCATGACCACCACCGTGCTCGACGGCATCGGCCTGCTCGTCACCAACGACCCGGCGCTCGGCGACGGCCCGCTCGGCCTGCGCCGTGATGCAGCCATCGTGTGGGAGGACGGGCGGATCATCGCCGTCGGCAACGCCGGGCTGGCTGCCGACCAGCGCATCGACGCCGGCGGGCGGTGCGTCCTGCCGGGCTTCGTCGACAGCCACACGCATCTCGTGTTCGCCGGGGACCGCGGCGACGAGTTCGCCGCTCGCATGGCCGGGCGGCCGTACGAGGCGGGTGGCATCCGCACGTCGGTGGCCGCCACGCGTGCTGCCTCGGCGGACGAGTTGCGCTCGCTGACGGCCGGACGTCGCGACGAGGCTCGCCGGGCCGGCATCACCACGCTCGAGATCAAGAGCGGGTACGGGCTCGACATCGAACACGAGGCGCGCTGCCTGGATGTCGGCCGGTCGTTCACGCCCGAGACGACCTTCCTTGGCGCGCACGTGGTGCCACCGGAGTTCGACGGCCGCGCCGACGACTACGTGCACCTGGTGTGCAACGAGATGCTGCACGCCGCGTTGCCGCACAGCCGCTGGATCGACTGCTTCTGCGAGGTCGGCGCGTTCGACGTGGACCAGTCGCGCGCTGTGCTCGAGGCCGGGCGTGCCGTCGGGCTCGGCCTTCGTCTGCATGCCAACCAGTTGGGTCACGGGCCCGGCGTGCAGTTGGCGGTGGAGATGGGTTGCGCGTCGGCCGACCACTGCACGTACCTCAGTGATGACGACATCGCCGCGCTCGCCGCCAGCGACACCGTGGCGACGTTCCTGCCGGCCACCGACTTCAGCACCCGTCAGCCGTATCCCGACGCTCGTCGGGTGATCGACGCCGGAGCGACCGTGGCCATCGCCACCAACTGCAACCCGGGATCGAGCTACACCACGTCGATGTCGTTCTGCATCGCGCTGGCGGTGCGCGACATGCGGATGACACCGGAGGAAGCGGTCCGCGCCGCCACCGTCGGGGGCGCCCGTGCGCTGCGTCGCGACGACGTGGGAGCGCTGACGCCGGGCATGCGCGCCGACGTCTGCGTGCTCGACGCGCCGAGCTACTCCCATCTGGTGTATCGCCCCGGTGTGCCGCTGATCCACGCCGTGTACGAACAGGGCATGTGAGCCGCCGCCGCGAGATCCTGCCCGGCGTCGCGGTCGCGTTGGCGGTGTCGGTGGTCGCGTTCGTCGTGCACGAGCGCGTCGACGTGATCTCACCACACGTCGTGTCCGTGGCGTTCGGCGTGCTCGGTGCGACGTTCGGTCGGGTCGAGCAGGTGTTCAGGCCAGGTCTGCGGTTCTCGGCGAAGCGAGTGTTGCGCGCCGGCATCGTGCTGCTCGGCTTCCGTCTCTCGCTCGAGCAGATCCGCGATCTCGGTCCACGCACCCTGATCGCGGTGATCCTCGTGGTGCTCGCCACCTTCTTCGGTACGCAGTGGCTGGCTCGTCGACTCGGCCTGTCGAAGCCGCTGGGACTGCTCATGGCGACGGGGTACAGCATCTGTGGTGCCTCCGCCATCGCCGCCGTGGAGCCGTTCGCCGACGCCGACGAGGAGGAGGTGGCGTACTCCATCGCGCTCGTCACGCTCTGCGGCACGCTCGCGATCGTGGTGTTGCCGACGATCGGTCGGCTGCTGGGGATGTCCGACGGCTTGTTCGGCGCGTGGGTCGGCGCATCGGTCCACGACGTCGGCCAGGTGGTCGCGGCTGCGTCCACCCACGGCCAGGCGGCGCTGGCCATCGCCGTCGTCGTGAAGCTCACCCGGGTGGCGATGCTGGCACCGTTGCTCGCATTCGTGGCGATGAGCCGCCGTCGCACCGCACCGCTCGCCGCCGACGTACGCCGTCCGCCGGTGCTGCCGCTGTTCATCGTGCTGTTTCTCGCCGCGGCTGCGCTGCGCTCCGCGGGCGCTGTGCCGAGCGGCTGGCTGGGGCCGATCAAGGACGTCGAGACGATCCTGCTCGGCATGGGTCTGGTGGGTCTCGGCTCGAACGTCGACCTGAAGAAGTTGCGGGCCGTCGGCGGTCGGCCGCTGCTGCTCGGGCTGGTGAGCTGGCTGCTCGTGGCGGTGGTGTCGTGGGTCGCGGTGGAGGTCGCCGGGATCCCGGGGGCGTGAACTCGCCCCACTAGGGTGCCCCTCCGTGGCACGCACCCCCGACCTCGAGCGCCGACAGGAACTGTTGGACCGCATCGTCGTCTACCTCGCCGAGAACGGCCTCGCCCAGGCCACACTGCGCCCGATGGCGGCGGCGCTCGATGTGAGCATCAACCGTCTCGTGCACCACTTCGGCTCCAAGGAAGAACTGCTCTCGACGGCGTTGCGCCGGTCGATCGAGCAGCAGATCGAGGTGCAGGACGGGTGGCTGCAGCGCAACCCGGGGCTGACGATGGTGGACCTGTACCGCAAGTGGTGGAAGTGGATCAACGCCTCACCGGCGAACTTCGCCGCGGTGCGCCTGAACTACGAAGCGGCGGCCCTGAACCCGAAGGTGACCGACCTTGCGGGCGAGGTGCGGGCCGATCAGATCGGTGTGTGGCGCCACGTCGCCGTGTCGCACCTGATCGAGGACGGCCTGCCTGCCGCCCGGGCCGAGACGGAGGCGTCGTTGGCGAAGGCGACGTTCACCGGGCTGGTGATGGACCTGATCGCGACCGGTGAACGCAAGCGCCTGACGCCGGTGTTCGAGGAGTTCGCCGACCGGTTGCAGGCCCTGGTCGACGCCGGACGGCTGTGAGCATCCCGGCTGTGCTGCTGCCTGCGCTGTCGGGCGCTCGCGGTGCCGGCGAGGTGAGTGTCGCGGGAGTGAACCGGTCGTGGGAGCAGCTCGCGGGCGACGCGGCGGCGCTCGGCCGTGCGATGCAGGGGCTGCCCGCGGTTGCCGTCGATGCGACGCCGACGATGGACACGGTGGTCGCGGTGTGCGCCGCGTTGGCTGCGGGTGTCCCCGCCGTGCCCGTGCCGCCCGATGCCGGCCCGGTCGAGCGCGACCACATCCTGCGCGACTCGGGGGCTCGGCCGTTGCCGGCGCCGTCCGGTGACCGTTCGCCGTTGCCCGAGCCGCCCGACGACGCCACGGCCCTGATCATCTACACGTCCGGCACCACCGGCGCACCGAAGGGCGTCGTGATGCCGCGGCGGGCGATCGCCGCCGGCCTCGACGGACTCTCCGCCGCGTGGGGGTGGACACCGGACGACCGGCTGGTGCACGGCCTGCCGCTGTTCCACGTGCACGGTCTGGTGCTCGGCGTGCTCGGTGCACTGCGGGTCGGGTCGGGTCTGGTGCACACCGGCCGACCGACGCCGGATGCCTATGCCGCCGCGAACGGATCGCTGTACTTCGGTGTGCCGACGGTGTGGCACCGCATGGTGGCCGACGATGCCTCGGCCCGGGCGCTCTCCGGTGCTCGGCTGCTCGTGTCGGGCAGCGCGCCGCTGCCGGTGCAGGTGTTCGAGCAACTCCGCACGCTGACGGGACACGAGCCGGTCGAGCGGTACGGCATGACGGAGACGCTCATCACGCTCAGCACCAGAGTCGAGGGCGAGCGGCGGCCGGGCTGGGTGGGCGTGCCGATCGACGGCGTGTCGACTCGTCTGGTGGACGAGTCCGGGGTCGACGTCGCACACGACGGCCTCACGATCGGCGAGTTGCAGGTGCGCGGCACCACACTGTTCGACGGCTATCTCGGCCGAGCGGAGGCCACGGCGGCGTCCTTCGACGGGGCGTGGTTCCGCACCGGTGACGCCGCCGTGATCGACGCCGAGGGCTTCCACCGCATCGTCGGACGGCAATCGATGGACATCATCAAGACCGGCGGCTTCAAGGTGGGCGCCGGTGAGGTGGAGTCCGTGCTGCTCGACCACCCGTCGGTCCACGAGGTGGCCGTCGTCGGTCTGCCCGACGACGACCTCGGCCAGCGCATCGTGGCGTTCGTCGTGGGGGAGTCCGTCGTCCCCGCCGTGCTGATCGAACACGTCGCCGCCACGCTGTCGGTGCACAAGCGGCCGCGCGAGATTCGCATCGTCGACGCATTGCCGCGCAACGCGATGGGCAAGGTGCAGAAGCACCAGTTGGGGTGACGCACGCATGACACCCCAGGGGGTATCATGCGCTCATGGAACTGCCCGAGGAGACGACCGCCGACCTGCTCCGCCGACTGGCGCGCATCGAGGGCCAGGTGCGCGGCGTGCAGGCGATGTTGCGTGACAACCGCGAGTGCCGCGACATCGTCACCCAGATCTCCGCCGCCGGGAAGGCGCTCGACCAGGTCGGCTTCAAGTTGCTCGCTGCGGGGATGGCCACCTGCCTCAGCGACCCGGAGAAGGCCGCTCAAGCCGGCTTCGACCCCGACGAGGTCGAGAAGCTCTTCCTGAAGCTCGCCTGAGCGCCCACACCGGGCACTCGGCGCCATCCGTCAGCGAGGTTGTTTGCTCTGAAGCGGGTGCGGGCGATCGTCACCGTGAAGTGTCGCCTTCCGTACCCACGGGCGCGTTTCGCCACCCGATCCGGCGTGTTTCGCCCCCATGGGTTCGGGAACCGACAGGAATGGCGCCGAACGCGCCCGACCCTGTCGTCGTCACGAACAGGGCAGCCTTCGAGGTGCCGCGGCCAGGCCGCGAGCCCATCACTGCTGCGCTGCGTGGGCCGAGGCTGACAGACTTCGCGGCGTGGCGTTCTGGAAGAGGTCCCGCGACGGCAGTCCCCGCGAACCAGAGCCCGGCGCGCCCGAATCGCTCGTCGTGCGGCCGTGCTATCGGCAGTTCTACCTACGGCGCGGCGAAGCGGACTGGAACTCGGACAAGGTCAGCCACGCGGGGTATGAGCGTGGCCTCGAGGAGATCGGGGGTTTCGTGTACGTCGGCACGACGATGTACAGCTCGCCGACGAGCGTCACCGTCCAGCTCCACCCATCCGACCCCGGGCTGCCCGCGACTGCAGATCGCGCCGTGGAGACGGCGATCGGCGGCGAGGGCGACCTGGCGATCCTGAACTGGGAGCCCGGCGCGCCGGCAGTTGCCACCATTCGAGTACCAACGGGCCGGTTGAGCGCGAGGGTCAGTTGGCGTGGCCTCGGGGCGGCGGAGCATCACCCGGACAACGACACTGGCGGAGACGAGCTCTCACCCGAGTACCTCACGATCGATCTCTGGCCGTTGGGGTAGCGCGTCGCGGCCGAACTGCGTGGTGCGCCCGAACGTCGGGCGCAGCACCCGTGCTCGATCGCCTCAGGCGACGATGTTGACCATCCGGCCGGGGACGACGATGACCTTCTTCGGTGCCTGACCGCCGAGCGCGGCCTGCACCTTCTCGTCGGCCAGTGCGATCGCCTCGACGGCCGACGACTCCGCATCCGCGGCGACGGTGACGCGACTGCGCACCTTGCCGTTCACCTGAACCGGGTACTCCACGGTGTCGGCCACCAGCAGCGCCGGGTCGGCGACGGGGAACGGCGCGAACGAGACGCTCTCGGCGTGGCCGAGTTTCGCCCACAGCTCCTCGGCGATGTGCGGGGCCATCGGCGCCAGCATCACCACCAGGTCGTCGGCGACGTCGACCGGGCAGCCACCCAGCTTGGTGAGATGGTTGTTCAGCTCGATCATCTTGGCGATGGCCGTGTTGAAACGCAGGTTGTCCAGGTCGTCGCGCACGCCGGCGATCGTGCGGTGCAGCGTCCGCTTGGTGTCGTCGCCCGCCGATTCGGGGAGCAGGCGAGTGGCGCCCGTCTCCTCGTCCACCAGGTTGCGCCACACGCGCTGCAGGAAGCGGTAGACGCCGACGACGTCCTTGCTCTCCCACGGGCGCGAGGCGTCGAGCGGACCCATCGCCATCAGGTACAGCCGCAGCGTGTCGGCGCCGTACTCGACGCACACTTCGTCGGGGGCGATGGCGTTCTTCAGGCTCTTGCCCATCTTCCCGTACTCGCGGGTCACTGGCTTGCCCTCGTACAGCCATTGGCCGTCGCGCTCCTCCACACCGAACGCGTCGACGTAGATGCCGCGCTCGTCCTGGAAGGCCGCAGCCAGGATGTAGCCCTGGTTGAACAGCTTGTGGAACGGCTCGACCGAGCTGACGTGGCCCAGGTCGAAGAGCACCTTGTGCCAGAAGCGGGCGTACAGCAGGTGCAGCACCGCGTGCTCGACGCCACCGATGTACAGGTCGACGCCACCCGGGTGACCCTCGCCCTGCGGCCCCATCCAGTACTGCTCGACGTCACGGTCGACGAACGACTGCTCGTTGGTCGGGTCGGTGTAGCGGATCTCGTACCAGCAGCTGCCGGCCCACTGCGGCATGACGTTGGTGTCGCGGCGGTAGCGCTTGGGGCCGTCGCCCAGGTCGGCCTCCACCCACACCCAGTCCGACAGCCGGTCGAGCGGGCTCTCCGGGTTGCTCTGCGAGTCGTCCGGATCGAACGTGCGCGGCGAGAACTGGTCGGTGTCGGGCAGCAGCACCGGCAGCGTCGTGTCGGGCAGCGAGTGCGGGTTGCCGTCCTCGTCGTAGACGATGGGGAACGGCTCGCCCCAGTAGCGCTGCCGGCTGAACAGCCAGTCGCGCAGCTTGTAGGTGACGGTCGCCTCGCCGTGGCCGTGCTGCACCAGCCATTGGTTCGTGCGCGCCTTGGCCTCGGCGACCGACGAGACGCCGTTCAGGTCGAGCGAATCGTTGGCGCTGTTCACGTACGGCGCGTCGCCGACGAACGCGTCGGCCCATCCGGCGGTGTCGGTGCCGCGGCCGTCGGTCGGGTCCTGGATGGCGACGATCGGCAGACCGAACGTCCGGGCGAACTCGAAGTCGCGCTGGTCGCCGCACGGCACGGCCATGATGGCGCCCGTGCCGTAGCCCATCAGCACGTAGTCGGCGATCCACACCGGGATCTGCTCGCCGTTCATCGGGTTCGTTGCGTACGAGCCGGTGAACACGCCGGTCTTCTCGCG
>JBMOGW010000017.1:0-29419 GCA_049318165.1 Ilumatobacteraceae bacterium | reverse complement strand
GTGCTGCCGATGCGGCACGGCGTGCACTTGCCGCACGACTCGGCTGCGCAGAACTCCATCGCGAAGCGCGCCATGGCCGACATGTCGACCGTGTCGTCGAACACCACGATGCTGCCGTGGCCGAGCAGCGCGCCGGCGGCGTTGAACGCCTCGTAGTCGAGCGGGAGGTCCATCTGCTCGTCGGACAGGTATGCGCCCAGCGGACCGCCGACCTGTGCGGTGCGCACCGGGCGGCCGCTCGCGGTGCCGCCGCCCCACTGGTCGATGATCTCGCGCACCGTGACACCGAACGGCACCTCGATGATGCCGCCGCGGGCGATGTTGCCGGCCAACTGCACCACCTGCGTGCCGCGACTGCGACCGTGTCCGAGTGCGGCGTACGCGGCGGCGCCGTCGCCGAGGATCGACGGCAGAGCGGCCAGGCTGAGCACGTTGTTGATGACGGTCGGGCGGCCCCACAGGCCTTCGATGGCGGGCAGCGGCGGCTTGGCGCGCACGATGCCACGACGACCCTCGAGGCTCTCGAGCAACGCCGTCTCCTCGCCGCAGATGTAGGCACCGGCGCCGACGCGCACGTGCAGGCGGAAGCGGAAGTCGCTGCCGAGCACGCCGCTGCTGGACGAGCCCTCACGCGGGGTCAGCCAGCCGAGCGTCTCGGCCGTGGCGACCGCCGACTCCATCGTGGCGATCGCGTCGGGGTACTCGCTGCGGATGTAGACGTAGCCGTCGGAGGCACCCACGGCCCAGCCCGCGATGATCATGCCCTCGACGAGCAGGAACGGGTCGCCCTCCATCACCATGCGATCGGCGAACGTGCCGCTGTCGCCCTCGTCGGCGTTGGCGACGATGTACTTCCGGTCCGACGGTGTGTCGAGCACCGTGCGCAGCTTGATGCCGGTGGGGAACGCGGCGCCACCACGGCCGCGCAAGCCGCTGTCGGTGACCTCGGTGACGACGTCGGCGGGCTGCATGGCCAACGCGCGACGCAGGCCTTCCAGGCCGCCGTGGGCGACGTAGTCGTCGGGGTCGCGAGGGTCGATGACGCCCACGCGGCCGAACGTGACGCGCTGCTGGCCCTGCATCCACGGCAGCTCGTCGACGAGGCCGAGGCGCGACGAGTGGTCGCCACCCTCCAGCAGACCGGCTGCGAGCAGTGCGGGCACGTCGGCGGCGGTGACGTTGCCGTAGGCGACGCGACCATCGGCCGTGGCGACTTCCACCAACGGCTCGAGCCAGAGCATGCCGCGTGACCCGTTGCGCACGACCCGGACGCCTGGCTGCGCAGCGAGCGCGGCGGCCACGTCGTCGGCGCCGGCGGCACGAGCTGCCGCATCGCCCGGCACGTACACCGTGACGCCGTCGCCGCCGGTGGGCACCTCGAGCGGGGCGTGGTCGCGGCGAGCGACGGAGCCGATGATCGACACGATCTCGTCAGCGTCGACGCCGCCGTGCAGTCGGCCGGCCGCGATGACCGACGGACCCTGCGTGCACAGGCCCAGGCAGAACACTTCCTGCACTTCGACCGGCTGCCCGTCGGCGGCGGCGACCGCAGCGTCGAACACGGCGTTGGCGCCACGTGCCTGGCAGGCCTCAGCGCGGCACACCTGCACCAGCGGGCCCTTCGGCGGCGTGGTGCCGAAGTCCTTGTAGAAGCTCACCACGCCGTGCACTTCGGCGACGGCGAGGTTGAACGTGTCGGCGAGCACGGGGATCAGCGCCGTGTCGACATGGCCGGCGTGGTGCTGGACGGCGTGGAGGGCCGGCAGGAGGCCACCGGGCACGCCCTCGAACCCGCGCACGAGCGCAGTGATCTCGGCCAGGTCGGCAGGGGGGTTCGAAGGCTCGCTCAAGAATCCCCAATCTAAGCCTTCGGAAACCCCTTCGCCATCCTCATTCGCAAGACGATCGTCCCGGGAATTTCACGATGCGGAACGGCGGGTCCGGGTGGGAGGACGGCGAGGTGCATCGCTGAAGCGTCGGCCGTCGTAATAGGTGGGACTCGTGTCCGGCCGACCGGTACGCCGAGCCCAGCGCCAGGTGAGCGACACCCGTGGTTCGGGAGTGGGGCACGCGGGCACGCCGTGCAACCAATCGGCCTGGCAGCGGCCACCCATCACCATCAGATCGCCACGCCCGGGATGGACCACGACGTCGTTCGGTCCGGCGCCCGCGGGGTCGCGATGCGCCAGCGATTCGGTCCAGTCGGTGCGGGGGCGGAACACGAACGGCCGCCGCTCACCCAGCACCATGATGGCGATCAAGGTGTCGTCCAGCCAGCGCATCTCACGGTCGCTGTGCAGGCCCTGGAAGTCGGTGCCGTCGCGGTAGAGGATCGCGGCCACGCCGTCGAAGGCCTGACGGTACGTGGCCTGCAGGTGCAGGTCGGTCTGGCGCAGCAGCGGTCGGGTGTCGGCGCGCAGGCCGGCGGACAGCCGCTGCTCGGGCACGTACTGGTCGTAGCGCAGCACCTCGGCCTGCGCCCACGGCACCGTCGCGAGCACGTCGTCGAGCTCGCCCTGCGGGTCGCGCACGAAGCCCTCCACCAGGTCCACCCACGTGCCTGACCCGAGTTCGATGCGGCGCACTGGCGCGCGGCGATCGATGCGAAGGTCGCGTGGCGCGGCGGCTCCCGGGTCGGGCGTGCTCATCCGCCCAGTCTCGCGGCGTCGGGTGCCGCCGCGGCACGCATCGCCTCGATCTTCTCGGTGGTGAGGACGCGCAGCACGAACACGAGCAGCACCAGATGGATGCCGCCGTCGACGAACCAGATCAGCCGGAGCGCGGCGTTGCGCGAGACGAAGTGGGTCATCACCGCCACGAACAGCCCGCCGAGCACCGCGCCGATGGGGATCATCCCCCAGCCGAAGAACCGGTAGACGCTGTTCACCCGGCCGAGCAGATGAGACGGGATGATCGTCTGCCGGAAGCTGACCGTGATGACGTTCCACAGCATCGAGAACATGACGCCGACGCCGAACGACAGCGCGACGAGCGGCCACCAGGTGATGAGACCGATGACGGCCTGGCAGACGGCGAAGGCGCCCACCGAAATGGCCAGGCTGGCGCCGCTGCCGAATCGCTTGGAGAACCGCGGGGCGGTGTAGCCACCAATGATGCCGCCGAGCGCACCGCCGAAGCCCATCAGCGTGAACGTGAACGGCGTGACCTGCAGCACGTCCTGCGCGAACAGCACGAAGACGGCGCCGCTCATGTTGGTCGCCAGGTTCATGACGCCGAGCGCGACGGCCATCGCGCGCAGCACCTCGTTGCGCCACAACCAGCCGAACCCCTCCTTCAACTCGCTGCGCCAGTGCGGGCGGGAGGTCTCCCCCTCCGGCCGTTCGGCACGGAACATGCCCGGGATGAGCGCCACGAGGGCCGCCGCGGCGAAGAACGAACCGGCGTCGACGAAGAACGGGGCGGAGAACGCCACCATCAGCAACAACGAGCCGAGCGGTGGTCCGACGAACTGGTTGGCGATGCTCTCGATGCTCCAGATGCGGCCGTTGGCGTGCTCGAGGTGCTCGGGGGCGACGATCGACGGCAGGAACGTCTGGTTGGAGTTGTCGCGCAGCACTTCCGCGCAGCCGAGCAGCAGCGTGGCGATCACGAGCAGCACGTACAGGCCGGCGCGCGTGCCGACCACCGACTGCACCTCGTCGGGCTTGGGCAGCGAGTCCTGCGCGCCGAACACGGCGAATGCGATCAGCAGCGTGAACACGAAACGCAGCGAGTCCATCAGCACCATGGCCCGCTTGCGGTCCACCCGGTCGGTGATGACGCCCGCCGGCAGTGTGAACACCAGCCACGGCAGCCGCTGGGCCGCGGCGATCACCGCGACGAGAATCGGGTTACGCGTGACGGCACTCGCCAGCCAGGGGTACGCGATCGCCGACATGCCGTCGCCGATGTTCGAGAGCGCGGTTGCCGCGTACAACTTGCGGTAGTTGCCGCCGAGCCGCAGCCGTGCACGCGTCACGCGGGCAACCTACCGGTTGGTGCGGAACGGGCGGGCCGGAATCACTCGCACCGCAGCTTCGATGTACGCCCGATCAGGCGACCGACTTGCCCCTCGTCCGACATGGGCCGAACGTGAGAGATCCAGGGGACGAGGAACAAGCCTCGTCAGAGAGCCACCGCTGTCGGAGCCGACCGGCACGGCAGACTGCATCCCGTGACCGCCGCAGTGACCGCCACCAGCCCGTGGTCACCGCTGCGCGTCCGAGTGTTCCGCGACCTGTTCATCGCCAGCCTGGTGTCGAACATCGGCACGGTGATGCACACCGTCGCCGCCGCGTGGGCGATGACCGACCTGTCGGACTCGCCCACCGTCGTCAGCCTGGTGCAGACGGCGTGGGCGATCCCCGGCTTCCTGGTGGCCATCCCTGCGGGCGTGCTGGCCGACGTGGTGGACCGTCGGCGCTTGATCCTGCTGTCGCAGTCGATCTCGATGGTGTTCGCAGCGGTGCTCGGTGTGCTGGCCATGACGGACCGGCTCGACGTGCCGCTGCTGCTCGGCGGCACGTTCCTGCTGTCGATCGCGCTCACGATGTCGGCGCCGGCGTTCATGGCCCTGCTGCCCGACCTGGTGGCGCCGAGCGAGCTGACGCAGGCGATCGGCATGAACAACATCGCCTACAACGGGGCACAGTCGGCCGGCCCGGCGCTCGCCGGCGTGGTGATCGCACTCAGCGGCCCCGGCGCCGTGTTCATGCTCAACGCCGCGTCGTTCCTCGGCATCGTGGCCGTGATGTGGCGGTACCGCCCCGCTCGGCCGGGGCCGACCTCCGACGAGCCGCTGATGGCCGCGATGAAGTCGGGGGCCGCCTACTTCCTGCGCCGGCCCGAGCTGCAGAAGTACGCCGTGCGCATCTTCCTCGCGTTCCTCGCGGTCGCGGCGCTCGTGGCCCTGCTGCCGATCGTGGCCCGCCAGCGGCTGGACACCACCGCCGGGCAATACGGCGTGATGGCCGCGGCCCTCGGCCTGGGCGCCGTCGTGGCCGTGTGGCTGGTGCCGAGAGCGCGGGCACACACCGGACCGAATGGACTGGTGGTGGCCGCGGCCATCACCTGGTCGATCGGCATCACGCTGCTCGCCGCCACCACCTCGTTCCCCGTCGCGGTCGTCGGCGTGCTGCTGGCGGGCATCGGGTCGATGGTGCAGATGAACATCGTCTACTCGATGTTCATGCTGCTGCTGCCGGCCTGGATCCGCGGCCGGGCCTCGTCCGTCGTGATGCTCACGGTGTGGCTGGCCCAGTCGGTGGGCACCGTCGCCTGGGGTGCCATCGCCGACGCCACGGGTGTCGCCACCGCCCTGTTCGCCGCCGCGGCGTTCCACGTGGTCGCCACCATCGCGGTGACCGGGTGGTTCCGGTTGGTCGAACCGGACCGAGGGATCGCCGACGACGAGGCTGCACCGATACCCTCCGACGGGTGAGCGCCCCGACGAAGATCCTGATCGACACCGACCCCGGCATCGACGATGCCATGGCCATCTTCTATGCGCTCGCCTCGCCCGAGCTGGAGGTCGTCGGTCTCACCACCGTGTTCGGCAACGCGCACACCGATGTGTGCACCACCAACGCACTCCGCCTGCTCGACATCGCCGGCCGCCCGGACATCCAGGTGGCGCACGGCGCCACCCGCCCGCTGGCGATGCAGTACCGCGGCCCCGCCGACTTCGTCCACGGCGACGACGGTCAGGGTGACGTGTTCCTGCCGCCGTCGACGCGCGAGCCGGTCGGCGTGCATGCCGCGCAGTTCATCATCGACACCGTGATGGCGTCGCCGGAGGAGATCACGGTGGTGCTGCTCGGGCCGTTCACCAACATGGCCTTGGCGATGCTGATGCGGCCCGACCTCACCCAGTTCGTGCACCAGATCGTGGTGATGGGCGGTGCCGCGTTCACGAGCGGCAACGCTTCGCCCGCCGCAGAGGCGAACATCATCAACGACCCGGAGGCAGCCGACATCGTGTTCGGGGCTGACTGCCCGATCGTCATGGCGGGCCTCGACGTCACCCACCACATCAACATGACGTCGGTCGACCTCGCCCGCCTCGCCGACATCCCCGGCCCGCGCGCCGCGCACCTCGCCGCGATCATGCCGTACTACGCGAACTTCTACCGCGAGCGCAGCAATGTCGACGGCATCTTCGTGCACGATTCCACCACGATCAGCTATCTGCTCGCGCCGCACCTGTTCACGTGGAGGGAGCTGCCGATCCGCGTCGACACCGGCCACAGCGTGTGCCGCGGCACGACCCTTCCCGCGCTGCGCGACAGCGACGAGGAGGGCCCGTGGAGCGGCCGCCGCCCCGTGCGCATCCTCACCACGGTGGACGAGCGCGCCGTCATCGAGCTGGAGTTCGAGCACCTCGCCCGATGAGACATCTCCGCCACTGGCTGTTCGGCCCGTGCTCGTTCGACGAGTACCGGGCGGGCGTGCGGTCGATGATGCCGTTCGCGCTGGCGATCTCCGTCTGGGGTCTCGTCACGGGCGTGGCGATGGTGAACGGCGGCATGACGATGGGCGGCGCAGCTGCGGTGACGCTGTTCGTGTTCGCCGGCTCGGCACAACTGGCGGTGCTGCCGCTGCTGGCTGTCGGCACACCGCTGCCGATCGTGTGGGTCACCGCGCTGCTGGTGAACCTGCGGTTCGTGATCTTCGCGGCCGCGTCGAGGAGCTACTTCGTGCGGCTGCCGTGGCAGCAGCGGTTGCTGGCCGGCTACCTCAACGGCGACCTCGGTTTCGCGCTGTTCTCGCGGCGTTTCGCCGACGCCGAGGAAAGGGGCACGTCCGAGCAGTACGGCTTCTTCTACGGCGGAGCGACCGTGAACTGGGTGGCGTGGCAGATGTCGTCGATGCTCGGCATCGTGCTCGGCGGATTGGCACCCACGTCGTGGGGACTCGACCTCGCCGCCGCGCTGGCGCTCGTGGCGGTGCTCATCCCGATGGCGAACAAGTTGCCGGCGGTCGCCGGGCTGATCGTCACCGCCGTGCTCTCGGTGCTGCTGGTCGGGATGCCGATGCGACTGGGTCTGCTGGTGTCGATCGTCGCCGGTGGCGCCGTTGCCGTTGCTGCCGATCAGTGGCGGGAACGACGTGATCGCAGCGCTCGATCGCTGGAACCGGTGGCCACGTGAGCGGCTTCCACGACGTCGCCTACATGGCCGCTGCCGCCGCAGGGCTCACGGTGGTGACGTTCGCGACGCGCAGCAGTTTCTTCATGCTCCCGCCGCGCATCCAACTGCCGAAGAGCTGGGAGCGAGCGCTGCGGTACGCACCGGTCTGCGCCCTCTCTGCGATCATCGCCCCGACGGTGTTCACCCGGAACCACGAGCCCTACATCAGCTGGCACAACCACCAGATGTGGGCGCTCCTGGCGGCGGCCGCGGTCTTCGCCCGGTGGCGCAACATGACGGCGATGATCGTCGTCGGCATGGCGGTGTTCACCGTCGTGCGTCTGTCCGGCGTCTGACGCCGGACGCCATCGGGTCGCCTCAGCGCGGGTGGACCGTGCGGCCGCCGAGCACGGTGCGCACCACCTGGGCCTCGAGCAACGCCTTCGGCCCCTCGGCGAACGGGTCGCGGTCGAGGACGATGTAGTCGGCGAACAGCCCCGGCGCGAGCGTGCCGACGCGGTCCTCGAGGAAGCTGGCCCACGCCGAGTCGCGGGTCCCGTGCACGACGGCCTCCTCGAGCGGCAGCGCGTGGTCCGGGCGGTGCGGCGGCAGCGAGTCGTCGTAGGGCGACTTGCGGGTTGCCGCGATGTACATGTTGTGCAGCGGCTCGTGCGGCGCCGTCGGCGTGTCGGTGCCGAACGCCAGGGTCGCCCCGGCCTCGAGGAACGCTCGCCACGCGAAGCCCTTCTGCGCACGCTCGTCACCGAGCATCGCGCCCCAGTTGCTGTAGATGACCGGGTCGATGTGCACGGGCTGCATCGACGCAGTGATCCCGGCCGGGGCGAGGCGGCCGATCTCCACATCATCGGTGTACTCCAGGTGCTCGATGCGGTGCCGGCGGCCGGTGGTGCCGTTCACGCGAGCGGCCTCCTCCAGCGCGTCGACGGCGATGCGCACCGTGTAGTCACCGATCGCATGGATGGCGATCTGCAGCCCGAGCGCATCGGCTTCCACCACCACGCGGCGCATCGACTCGGCATCCCAGATCGGGTCCGCGTTCGCTCCGGTCGTGTACGGCTCGGTCAGCGCGGCGGTACAGCCGTCGATCGTGCCGTCACCGATCAGCTTGATCCCGATCACGCGCAGCAGGTCGCTCGACGGCTCGGCCGCCAGCGCAGCGGCACGGCGCACCTGCGCCAGTTCCTCGTCCGGGTCCTCGTCACGGTGCACGATGCAGTGCGCGACCACACGCACGGTGAGACTGCCGGCAGCTTCGGCGCGGCGCATCGCTGCGAGGGCGGAGTCCTCCAGCGCCATCTCCACCGACGTGGTCACGCCGGTCTCGTTGTAGGCGCGCAGCGTCGCGGCCAGGTGAGCGTCGCGGCCGGCATCACCCACGCGCGCCAGCAACGGCCACACCCAGTTGATGCAGGCGGTCTCCTGCAGGTGGCCGGTTGCCTCGCCGGTCGCCGGGTCGCGCACGATCTCTCCGCCGATCGGGTTCGGCGTGTCGTTCGTGATGCCCAGCTCGCGCAACGCCGCCGTGTTCACCCACGCCGAGTGGAGGTCGAACGAGTCGAGGTACACCGGCACGTCGGGGAACAGGTCGTCGAGCATCGCCCGGTGCGGCAGCGAGCCGGGCAGCGCCGAGTACTGCCACGCGATGCCCAGCACACGCGGCGCATCGGGGTTCGCCGCGCGCCACTCGATCAGCTTGCCGCGGATCTCGTCGAGCGACGTGCAGAACCGCAGCTGCGCCTTCAGCAGCGCGCCGCCGGTCATCAGCAGGTGCGCGTGACCGTCCACGAACCCGGGCATCGCCACGCCCCCGGCCAGGTCGACGACGTCCGCATCGTCACCGGCGAGCGCCCGCGCCGAGGCGTCGTCACCGACGTGCACGATGCGGTCGCCCTCCACCACCATGGCCTCGGCCCACGGCCGGTCGGGGTCGGAGGTGAACACTCGTCCACCGGCAACAAGAGTGCGCGACGTCGTCATGGCATGATCTTCGCAGGAGGGGCCGGATGCAGCGCTACTTGTCGGGGGCCTGGTGCGTGCCTCCTCTGGAGTCGGAGTGGCTGATCGTGGACGGCGTGCCGTTCCACCATCGTCGTTGCACCAGCGCCGGTGCCGATGCGCCGGCGATCGTGCACGTGCACGGGTTCGGCATCTCCGGCACCTACATGCAGCCGACGGCGGCGCTGTTGACGGACGAGTTCCGCAACTTCGTACCCGACCTGCCCGGCCACGGTCGCAGCATGCGCCTGCCGGGCCGGATGGACCTTCCCCGGCTCGCCCGTTCGCTGGCCGACTACCTCGACACCGTCGGGATCGAACGGGCGACGTTCGTGGGCAACTCGCTCGGCTGCCCCACGATCTGCGCCTTCGCGCACGACCACCCCGACCGGATCGAACGCGCCGTGCTGGTGTCGCCGGCCGGCGGGCCGCGCAACCAGCCGTTCCGCCGGGCGCTGTGGCAGATGACGCTCGACGGGCCTCGCGAGCCGCGGTCGATGATCCCGATCGCCACCCGCGACTATCTGCGCTTCGGCGTGGTCACCAGCCTGCACCTGTTCAAGGCGATGACGGAGTTCCCCACCATCGAGCGACTGCGCGCGCTCGACGTGCCCACGCTGCTGGTGGCCGGCGAACGCGACCCGCTGGTGAACCGCGACAGGATCAGCGTGTTGTTCGGGATGGCGAATGCAACCGCCGTGATGGTGCCGGGGGCGCACGCGCTGAACCACAGCCACCCTGACGTGATCGCGGCGCTCGTACGCGCCGCCATCCACGGCGAGCCGGTGCACACCGCGACCGGCGTGCTCTCCGTCACCACGGAGGTCGTGGTGCCGTCCTGACGACGGACGACGCCGACCTTCGCGACGTTCAGGCCATCGCGTTGGCGATCGCGACGCGCGGGTCGCGGTTCGGGTCGTCGAGCACTGCGAGCGACGCCGCGAACGCCTCGAGTGCCTGGTGGCGCTGCTCGTCGGACAGTTCGGCGGACATGATCCGCTCGACCGACGGCGTCAGGTCGCTGCGCTCGGTGACGATGTCGTGCGCGAGCTGCTGCGTCACGTCGAGGTCCTCGAACGGGGTCGTCCCGTCGTACCAGTGGCTCTTGGTGCGCTTCGGCTTGGCGGCCATGTCGTTCCCTCTCGTCAGGTGATCGAGCGGGACTGCCTCAAGCACGGTGTTCGCACCAGGACTGTACCCGGTCGCGGGGTCAGTCGCCCGCCGACGCCGTGGGGCGACGCTGGACCTGGTGTGCGTTGCGCAGCTCGTGCGGCAGCACGCTGCCGGACCCCAGCACCCTCGACACCAGCGTCTGGGCGCTCTCGGCGGTGTCGTCGAGCACCTCCAGCGCCCGGTCGACCTGGCCCGACTCGAGCAACCAGCGGGCGGCGGTGATGCCCTGCACGACGCTGTCGTTCACCTCGGCCGCGTCGCGTTGCAGCATCGCCACCTCGATGGCGTACCGCTCGGCTCGGCGTGCCTGACGCACACGATCGGCCGAGGCGCCGGCCAGGAAGCCGAGCAGCAGGAGCGGCGCGACATGGCTGCACCAGCCGATGACCGTCACGGATTCGGAGGTCAGGGCCACGCCCAGCACGGTCAACCCGACCGCAACGATGCCGGCCACGATGCCGGCGACCATGCCGAAGCCGAGCGCAGCCAGGGTGACCGGCAGGACGTACAGCACCGACAGGTCGGCGTCGTCCGTCAGAAGATGCAGCACGAACACGGCGACGAACGACAGCGCCACGACCGCCTTCGCGCGCGATCGGTGTTGCACGAACCAGGGATCACGGCGCGTCACGTCAGCGTCGACGGGATGCACCATGTCGCAAGTATCCCGATTCGGCCCCCTCGGTGAGCAGGGACCAAAGTCCTCTGCGCATCGGCCGTGGGGACCAGGACCAGGCGTCAGACCCCTGTTGGGCAGGGACGATGCTCGCGCACGTCACCGCGGTGACGTACAGCGCGTGTCCTGCTTCGCCCCCAGCGGACAGCGCATCACGGCAGCTCTGTGCGCGACATCGGGTCGAAGCCCCCTACCCCAGGTCGGACAGTGGGGCTGGCGAGTACAGGCCTGCGGCACTTGTTGCTGCGACGATCTCCGCTGGGGTTGCGCCGAGTTGCTGTGCCGTGCGGGCGAAGAGCTGGGCTGCTTCGCGTAGCCGAGCTCGTCGTTCTTCGGACGATGCCTCGGCGGTCGCCCTGACTTGGGTGCCATGGCGGCCGTTGGTGGTGACGAGACCCTCCGACTCGAGCTCCCGGTACGTGCGTGCGACGGTGCCGTTGGCCAGGCCGAGATCGCTGGCGAGCTGCCGCACCGGGGGCAGCCGATGACCGGCCGGCAGCGTGCCGGCCAGGATCATTGTGGTCAGTTGTTGTCGGAGCTGCTCGAACGGTGGCACCGCCGAGGCCTGGTCGATGACGATGATCATGCGAGGGCGTCTTGGCGTTCGGTCTGGCGCACGAGTCGGGTGGGGACCCATGCCCACGACGCGATGACCCCGACGATCGCTGCGAGAGCGATGGAGGTGTGGACGAGCTCGGCGTGCGGGAAGGAGCCCTTGGGTGCCAGGTAGCCCGCGACGATGTACTGGAGCGCGCTCCATCCGCTGATCGTTCGGGTGGTGGCGAGGCCGCGGATCGCCTCGTCGACGGCGAGGTCGTGTGACCCTCCCGCGGGCTGTGGCCGTAGGGCGATCCGTCGCACGGCAGCGGTACTGATGATCGCCAAGAGAACCGATGCGCTCAGCAGCATGGCAGCATCTGCGCGAGTGGGCGCCACGCGCAGCGTGACGGTTTGGCGAACCAGCACGGCAGCAAGGGTGAGCGCGACGCTGCCGGCGAGCCAACGAGCCGCCGTGGACGTGACGTAGCGCCGGATGCTCCGAGACTCGAGTGTGGCCGCCCGCACGTCGGTGCCTGGCCGGTTCCGCACGAACAACTCGGGCAAGACGCCCGCGACAAACCACCCGATGAACAGAGCCACCAGAAGGTTCGAGTGTCGCCGGCCGTCATGGAACGGGATGAGCGTCCAGAGGAACGCACCCAGGACGCCGCCGGCGACGCCGAAGGCACGCCACCGACGGGTGCGAGACGCATACCGGGACAGTGCAGGGTCATCCACCAGCGCCGGCGGAAGACCCTGCTGCAATGCCATCCACTCGTTAGTGCCGAGTTCAGGAAGGGCGCGGCGCTTGCCCATCGCACGCACGACGAACGTGCCGATGATCAAGGCGCCCACAACGACATACACCAGAACCACGGAACCTCCCGTTGTATCAACGTACCGCTACGTTGATACAACGACTTGTCGCTGTCAAGCCTCAAACGCGGCGCCAGCGAGGCCTCACGGGGATCCGCTGGGGCGGCTTTCTGGCCGTATCGGCCAGAATTCGGTCCCAGCGATCGCGGGAGCGCCTCTTGCCCGTGCTGCGCTCTGGTGAAGCCGCTCAGCACGACGAAATGGGACACACGCGCTCAGGCGGGGATGAGGAAGTCCGAGATCTGTGCGTCGGGAGCACCGACGTCGGCGTAGTTGTCGGCGCTGCGCGCGTCGATGAACTGCCGGAAGGGGAACGGCCGGTACCGCAGCCGATCGCGCACCAGCTCGGCCACCGGCTCGACCACGCAATCACGGGCCGGGTTGAGGAAGTACGGGATGCTCATCCGCGTGCGCGTGGTCATCGGCAGCACCCGGTGGACGGCAGCCCGGTAGCCGTCGTTCGTCCACACCTGCATGCAGTCCCCGAGGTTGACGACGATCGTGCCCGGTCGCGGCTCGACGTCGATCCAGCCGTGCTCGTCCGACTGGGCCTGCAACCCGCCGACGTCGTCCTGGATCAGCAGGGTCACGAGGCCGAGGTCGGTGTGATGACCGAGTGCCACGTCGTCGGCCAGCGCCGACAGCCCGTCGCGCTCGCCCTCCGGCACCGGATCACCGATCGTGTAGTGGTTGAGCCGCAGGTTGCTGGCGGTGCGGTCGCCTCGATGGTTCGCCTGGCGGTCGGCGGGCAGCCCGAGGGCGTGGAGCACCAGGTCGGTGGTGTGCTCCGCCAGATCGCTGCACGCGTCGTAGTGCTGTTCGATCGCCTCGCGGAAGCCCTCGAGGTCGGGCCAGCGGTTGTAGTGACGCGATCGTCCCTGCACCGGGTCGACGATGTCGAAGACCTCCTTGTGGTCGCGACGCCGCTTGGTGAGCTCGCGGTCGTTGTAGCCGAGCGGGTTCGCTGCGTCGCGGCGGATCGCCTCCTTCACCTCGGCCGGAGCATCGAAGAAGCGGCCGGCGGCGGCGAACGTGCGGGCGATCAGGTCGTCGAGTCCGTGACCGGAGAGCAGGAAGAACCCGTGGTCACGACACGCGCGGTCGAGGTCGGCGAGCGAGGTTGCAGACGGGTCGGAGATGTCGACGACGGGCACCAGATCCACGGGCTGGAGCGTAGACCTCGATGGCTGACCGTTCAGCGCCCGAGCCGCGTTGCGTACGCTCCTGCGCATGAGCACGACCACCGACCTCGACGTCCGTCGGCTGTCCGGATCCCTCGGCGCGGAGATCCGCGGCATCTCGCTCGGCCGGGCGACCCGCGAGGACGCGGCACTGATCCACCGCCTGCTGCTCGAGCACATGGTGCTGTTCTTCCCCGAGCAACACCTGACGGCCGACGAGCACCTTGCGTTCGGCCGGCACTTCGGCGAGCTGGAAGCGCACCCGAACCTCGACCTCGCCCGCGAACGCCCCGAGTTCTTCGAGCTGCGCGCCGTCGACGGGGCGGGCGGCATCGCCGACGAGTGGCACAGCGACATCACCTGCGCACCCAGCCCGTCGAAGTTCGCGATCCTGCAGGCGAAGGTGGTGCCCGAGGTGGGCGGCGACACGATGTGGGCCAACGCCTGCAAGGCGTACGACGAGCTGTCGGCGCCGCTGCGCGACCTGTGCGACGGACTGACGGCGTACCACAACGCCGCGCCGCACCTGGCGCCCGAGAAGGGCGCCATCCACCCCGTCGTGCGCGTGCACCCGGAGACGGGCCGCCGGTCGTTGTTCGTGAACGAGCACTTCACGCGGCGCATCGTCGAACTGAGCGACGCCGAGTCGGCCATGCTGCTCGGCCACCTCACGCAGTGGGTGCAGCAGCCGCGTTTCACCGTCCGTTACCGCTGGACCGCCGGCACGATCGCGATGTGGGACAACCGCTGCACACAGCACCACGTGTTGAACGACTTCGAGGGCGAGCGGGTGATCCAGCGCGTCACCGTGATGGGCGACGACCCCCAGCCGGCCGAGCCGCTCCCCCGCTGGGATCCGTACGGCTCGAAGACCGCCACGTTCTGGCGCGACGCCGACATGCGCCGCCAGCTGAAGGCCCGGCGCGACGGCTGACGCCCGAGCGAGCCGGTCAGCCGGCGGTCAGGTCGGCGGCGACGATCGACCGGCTCGCGAAGCCGATCGTGAGCGCAACGGCGTCGTCCGCCGGGTCGGTGGCCGTCGATGCGCAGTCGAAGGTGAGGTCGAGGCCGTTGGTGCCCGGCGGGAACGCCGTCGCCACCGGCACGTCCTCCACGCCGCGGATCGACGTGCCCGCGGCGCACGTCGGCGTGTTCAGGTTGACGACGGTCTGGTCGGTGTTCTCGCCCCAGCCGAGCGAGCCGCGCAGCGCGGTCACCTCGTCGGCCGCCACCTTGGCGCCGGTGGCGAAGTCGGTGCCGGAAAGGCCACCCGCCGAGATGGCGATGGCCGGCACCCCGCGGCGAGCGGCGACGCGAGCCGCCCCGATGGTGCCCGACAGCGGGACGAAGGTGCCGATGTTCTGCCCGGCGTTGACCCCCGACACCACGACGTCGGGCTGCAGGCCGAGCTGGTCGAGCGCATAGTTCACGGCGTCCGCCGGGAACCCGTCGACCGCAACCGCTGGGTGGCCGCTCACCGTTGTCGCGTCCTGCACGCTCACACCGCCGGGCGTGGTGCTGTCGGAGGTGCCGCTCTGGTTCGCCGCAGGGGCGACCACCACCACCTCGACGTCGGGCAGCGCCGACAGCGCCGTCACCAGAGCATCGATGCCGGGCGCCGAGACACCGTCGTCGTTGGTGACGAGGATCGTCAACGGATCGGCGACCGCGGTGGTCGTCGGCGCAGCGGTCGTGTCGGGCGTGGAGGACTCGACGGACGTCGGCGCGGCCGTCGACGGCGCCGGCGTCGTCACGCTTGCGTCGATCGAGCCGGTGGACGGCAGCTCACTCTCCTCCTTCGAGGAGCACGACACGAGAACGAGACCGACGGCGAGCAACGAGACCAGGCGGAGGCGCATGCGGACGTTGTACCCGGTCGAGATGAACACCGCGTGACGCGCATGCGTCGCCTGTGCGCCGGCCCCGCTGCCGGCTACTCGCCGCGCCGAGACGTCAGAACGCTGCGGCCACGAGCGCGTGGGAGGGCAGCTCGACCGGGCAGGCATCGACGCGGAGGGGCGTCGTCGATGCGGCGGCCACCGGCGTCATACCGGCATCCATCTCGTCGCGGCACACCTTGCGCAGCACGACCGGGTGCTTCATCTTGCTGAGCGCCTTGGCCTCGATCTGGCGCACGGCCTCGCGGGACAGGTTCAGCGTCTCGCCGATCTCGGCCAGCTTCTCCTCCGGCTCGCCGTCGAGACCGAAGCGGCGGCACAGCACATAGCGCTCACGGGCGTCGAGCGCCGCGAGGCCGTGCTTGCGCAGGGCGTTGACGGTGAGCGCCGACACCACCAGCGCATCGGGACCGAGGTCGGCGCTCGGCACCAGCTCGATGCGCTGGCGCGAGCGATCGGTGCGGTGCACCGACTCGAGCTTCGGGGGGTACAGCACACGAGCGACCTGGTCGGCGCGCAGGCCCACCAGCACGGCGACCTCCTCGCACGACGGCTCGTAGTGCTCGTCGTCGTTCTTCAGCGCACGGTAGGCAGCGAGGATCTCCGGGCGGCGCTCGAACTCGGCGACGTTGACCGTCGGGTGATCCGCCTGACGGACGGCGCGCAGCACTTCGCGGCGGATCGGGGGGAACGCCCAGCTGCTGAACTTGCCCTGCGCCGGGTCGTAGCTGTCGATCGCCTTCATCAGACCGACCATGCCGGCAGCCAGGAAGTCCTCGTTGTCCACGTGACGCGAGCGAGCGGTGAATCGCTTGCAGTACGACCGCACGAGACCGGTGTTGAACTCGACGATCTGCTCCGTCACGAGGTCCAGCAACCGACGGAGGCGGCGCAGTTCACGATCCGGGTACGGGAGGTCGCCGGCCTCGCACGTCGCGATCTGCTGCAGCACCTCTGCCCGACGAGCGAAGAGCTCGTCGTTCCGGCTTCGGTAGGGGTCATCGATGGTCTGGTCAAGCATTGCCCGCTCCTCAACGTCTTGATCTTGGGAACGCTCACTAAACGGCATCTCCGGAACGGCTCAATAGACGCGTACGCGTCCAATCTGTGACCGAGCAACCGCGCTTCGCGGTCGAAGTGGTGGCGCAACCACAACAGGTGATGCTGTCCACCTCCCTGCGCGGACGCCACTCCGGTGGACGATGGTTCCACGTGAGCAAGGTGGTCGCGCTGCTGGTGGTCGGAGGCTCGCCGACGGTCCGTCGGCTGGTCGCCGACGAGTTGAGCAAGAGTGAGCAGGTGCGCGTCGTCGGTGTCGCCGCCACGCATCCGCGTGTCGAGCACGCCGACCGGCGGACCGTCGCCGTGGTCGAGGCCTCCGGCGACGCCGTGGCCGGCATCGCGCTGTCGCCCCGTGAACTGCAGGTGCTGGCGTGCGTCGCCGACGGTCGCTCGAACACGCAGGCCGCGCAGGCGCTCTTCGTCTCCCCGGAGACCGTGAAGACGCACCTCCGCCGGGTGTTCGAGAAGCTCGATGTCAGCAACCGCACGGCGGCGGTGTCGAAGGGCGTCGAACTGGGATTGATCGACGCTCCGACCTGCTGGCAGAAGCAGCGTGTTGCGGGACGATCCACCTCGGTCCACGAATTGACGGCAAAGGAGTTGCAATGAGGGTGCTGATCGTCGACGACAGCAAGGCCATGCGAATGATCGTGCTGCGCACACTGCGCCAGAGCGGGCTCGCCGTCGAGGACGTCCGAGAGGCGACGGACGGGGCCGAAGGCCTTGGCGCCGTCACGGAGTTCGATCCGCACCTCGTGCTCTCCGACTGGAACATGCCGAACATGACCGGCATCGAGTTCCTGCGAGCGCTGCGGGCCAAGGGCGACGACCGGCTCTTCGGGTTCGTCACCTCCGAGTCCAACCCGGCGATGCGCGAGGACGCGATCGCGGCCGGCGCAGCGTTCCTGCTGGCCAAGCCCTTCGACGCCGATCGGTTCGCCGAGGTGGTCGGGAGCGTGGTGGCCTGACATGCCGCTGGGCAAGCCACCGCGCCCCATGCCGGTGCCCGAATCCGTGCGCGACATGATCGCGGACCTGATCGGCCGGTCGGTCGAGGTCGACAAGCGCAAAGCGCCGATCGACCTCAACGACGCCGACGCGCCCGTGCAGACGGCCGCGTACGTCGACGCCAACGGCGGCGTGCTCGGCGCATGCATCGCCGACCTCTCACTCGCCGCCACCGTGGGCGCCGCACTGGCGATGATGCCGTCGGCCGTCGCCGAGGACGCGGTACGAGCGGGGGTGCTCGAAGAAGGCCTCGCGGACAACTGGCACGAGGTCGCCAACGTCCTCACCCGGCTGCTCAACGGGCCGTGCGTCACCCACCTGCGCATCGGTGCCACCACCCCCGGGGTCCCCGACGACGTGCGGGCGCTGACGGAACGGGCGACCTCCGCCCGACACTTCGCCGTCACCGTGATGGGCTACCCGGGCGGCAGCGTCTCGTTCTACGCTGTCTGAGCGACGGTCAGGCGGTGCGCCGAGCCGTCGTGAGCAGCCCGTAGCGCCCGGCGATGGCGACCGCTTCGGCCTTCGAGTGCGCGCCCAGCTTGTCGAGGACGCGCTGGGTGTAGTTGCGCACGGTGTGCGTCGACAGGTGCAGTTCGGCCGACATCGCGGCCGCCGTCAGGCCGCGGCCGATCGCGTGCAGCACCTCGAGCTCTCGGGCGGTCAACGCGAACGGCGTGCGTCCGCCGCGGCCGCGGAGTGGCGCACTGCCCGCCGGAGCGGCTGCGCCGCGGATCTCGGCGACGATCTCCTCGATCGAACACTCCTTGCTCAGCACCGCCGAGGCCCCGGCGAGCTTGACGTCGATGAGGAGGTCGTCGTCCACGTGGCCGGCGAGCATCACGAGCCGCGCGGTCGGCTGCTCGGCCGTGAGGCGGGCCGCCAGCTCGACGCCGGTCAGGTCGGGCAGCCGATTGTCGAGCAGCACGACGTCGGGCCGAGCCCCACCGATCTGTTCGAGCGCAGCGGTCGCAGTGGTCGCGACACCGCAGGACACCAGGTCGTCGAACTCCGTCAGCAGCCGGAGCAGACCCTGCACGAACACCGCGTGATCGTCGACGACGAAGACGCGAGTCGGGCGTCCGTCAGCCATGTGCCGACATCCGTGGTTGCTCGGGGGCAGGACGACCCCGATCGGGCCGGGCATCGGCAGGGCCGACCACCGAGAACGCTGCCGGGAGCAGCACCTCGGCTTCGTACCACTCCCAGGGATCGGGGTGGAAGGACATGCGACCACCCACCAGGCCGGCCGTCACGTCGGCGTTCCTGGACTCACGGTCGTCGCCGGGGTTCGAGCGGTCGCGCACCACGCGAAGGGAGACACCCGCTGCCCGAGCGCCGAAGGCCCCATCGCCGTCTCGCCGACTCGACACCTCGATGTGCACCGACGACGCCGGCCGACCGAGGCCGGCCATCGCACACACCAGCGATTCGAGCGTGTGTTCCCGGGCGGTGGGCACGATCAGCAGGTCGTCCGCCGGAGAGATGACGAGCGAGACCTCGTCGACACCTGCCCGACGCAACCGCTCGGCGGCGCGGGCGGCGACTGCCGGCACGGCCACCCCGGCGCGGGGCCGGCCTTCGTGCCGGACCGTCTCACCGAGACTCCGAGTGACGGCCGTCGCCCGTTGGAGCGCCCGGCGGATCTCCTCGAGGTCGGCGGCCACGGCGTCAGGGCCCGGCACCGACTCGGCGTGCTCGGCGAAGTGGCGAGCCACGCCAAGGGCGTTGCCCAGCTCATGGAGTGCGTCGGAGACCACTCGCACGATCGCCTCGCGGCGCTCGTCCACCGCGTCGGCGTCGTCGGGGGGGTCGACATGGATCAGTTCGCTTGCACTCAATGGACCCTCCCGTGGTCGTGATGAGGCCGGAATCCAGATAGTTGCTTGAACAATCCTTGACGTTACACGGCGCAACGAATTCCGCCGCGGATGGTCGGCACTTCACGATCCGTCGTTCATGGTCCGCAGATCGGCGCGATCCGCACGGAACTTGAGCAGATCGGGCCCACCTCATTGCGCACCTCCGAAGACGACGGACGGTGACGCTTCGACCCGGTATTCGGCCGGGATCCGGAGGCAAAGGAAGGTCGGCGTGCGAACCTCACTCCTCAGCAGGCAAGCGCCTGCGGACGACACGGCATTGGACCAGTGGATCGAGCGGTGGCGATTGGCGCTCGACGCGCTGCAGACGAACGTCTTCATCGCATCGACCGATCTGCGACTGGTGTACATGAACCGGCGGGCCGACGCCACGATGCGCGCCGTCGACCGCGACCTGCACGAGGCGTTCCACCTGCGTGCCGACGAGCTGCTCGGCGGGTCGATCCACCGGTTCCACCGCAACCCGGCTCACGTGGAATCCGTGTTGCGCAACCCGCACAGTTTCCCGCACAACGCAGTGCTCCGATTCGGCGGGACCGTCCTGAACACCCGGATCAACGAACTCCGGATCGATGGCACCCAGATCGGGTTCATCGTGAACTGGGAGGACGTCACCGAGCTGGACAGCGCGAAGAAGGGCATCGACGACCTCGAGGAGCACCTGTCGTCCGTCACCGCCTCCGTGACCGAACTGAGCACGGCGATCGAGCTCATCAGCCGCTCCACCCACGAGGCTGCCACGACGGCCGCCGACGCGGTGAGCCTGACCAACGCCAGCATGCAGGCCGTCGAGGCACTGGGCGTCTCCACCCAGGAGATCCAGCGATCCGTGTCGTCCATCTCCAAGGTCGCCGCCCAGACCCGCCTGCTGGCGCTCAACGCCACGATCGAAGCGGCCGGCGCCGGCGCCGCCGGCAAGGGGTTCACCGTCGTCGCGAACGAGGTGAAGGCGCTGGCGAAGCTCACGACCGACACCGCCGAAGCAATCAATTCGCAGATCCTCGTCATCGTCGAATCGGTGAATGACGTCGTCGAGTCGATCCACCGCATCGTCGGCACGATCGACAGCATCGCCGAGAACCAGACGAGCGTCGCCGGCGCCGTCGAGGAGCAGAGCGCCGTCACCAACGACATCGCGCATCGTGCCGAAGCAGCCACCCACTTCAACCGTCAACTGCGCCACGCGCTCGAGAGCGCCTGAGGGGAGCAACTCATGTCAGAGATGGACGAGATCATCAGCGACTTCCTCGTCGAGAGCCACGAGGGCCTCGACCGCCTGGACCAGGACCTGGTGAACCTGGAGGAGCACGGCGGTGACGACGTGCTCGCGTCGATCTTCCGGACGATGCACACCCTCAAGGGCACCTGCGGTTTCCTCGGCTTCTCGCGCCTCGAGAGCGTCGCCCACGCCGCCGAGAACCTCCTCAGTCTGCTGCGGGACAAGGTGATGCCCGTCAGCGGCGACATCACGACGGCACTGCTCAGCACCGTCGACGCGGTCCGTGCGATGCTCGCTCGCATCGAGTCCGACGGCGACGAGGGCACCGCCGACTACAGCGCCCTCGTCCTCGAACTCGAGCGCCTGCAGGCGGCCCCCACCGAGTCCGCACCCGTCTCCGCGCCGGCCCCGGCAGCTTCCTCCAACGGGTCTGCCACCCCACCGAAGGTTCGGCGGCCCGGTGGCCGCAAGCAGCGTCCGGCGGCGACGGACGCCACCGATCTTCCCTCGACCGCAGAGCCGGCGCCGGCAGCCCCCCAGCCCGCGCCGACGCTCGCGGTGACGAGCGCCGAGCCCGCGCCCGGCGAGGACGGAGTCACTCCCGTTCCCGCCCTTGCCGAGGCGCGCGGCTCGAGCGCCGTCGCGGACAGCTCGATCCGCGTCGACGTCGACCTGCTCGACACCCTGATGAACCTCGTCGGCGAACTCGTCCTGGCCCGCAACCAGATCCTGCAGCTCACCGCTGGTCAGGACAGCGCACTGCTCGCACCCGCGCAGCGGCTGAACCTCATCACGACGGAGCTGCAGGAAGGGGTGATGAAGACCCGCATGCAGCCGATCGGCAACGTGTGGAGCAAGTTCCCCCGCGTCGTGCGCGACCTGGCGGTGAGCTGCGGGAAGCACGTCCGCCTGGAGATGGACGGTGCGGACACCGAGCTCGACAAGACGATCATCGAGGCGATCAAGGACCCGCTGACCCACCTGGTCCGCAACGCGATCGACCACGGCATCGAGTCCCCGGAGAAGCGGGCCGAGGCCGGCAAGCCGACCGAAGGGCGCCTCCTGCTGCGTGCGTACCACGAGGGCGGCCGGGTGAACATCGAGATCGTCGACGATGGCCGCGGCATCGACACCGACGCCGTGCGCGCCAAGGCGATCGAGCGTGGCGTGGTGACCGCCGAGCAGGCGGCACGCTTCGGGCAGCGCGAGCTGCTGAACCTGATCTTCATGCCGGGCTTCTCCACCGCCTCCACCGTGTCGAACATCTCCGGCCGCGGCGTCGGCATGGACGTCGTGAAGACGAACATCGAACGCATCGGTGGCAGCGTCGACGTGCTCACCGAGCCGGGTCGGGGTTCGACGGTGAAGGTCAGCATCCCGCTGACGCTCGCCATCATCCCTGCGCTCGTGGTGACCAGCGGCATGCAGCGCTACGCGATCCCGCAGATCAGCCTGCTCGAGCTCGTCCGCCTCGACCGCTCGCAGCCAGGCACCGGCATCGAACTGATCCAGGGCGCACCGGTGTACCGGTTGCGGGGTCGGCTGCTGCCGATCGTCTTCCTCGCCGACGAGCTGCACCCGGGCGCCCGACCCGGCCGTGACGCGGACGACGGCGTCGTCAACATCGTCGTGCTGCAGGCCGACGACCGCCAGTTCGGACTGGTGGTCGACCAGATCAACGACACCCAGGAGATCGTCGTGAAGCCGCTCGGCCGGCTGCTGAAGGACGTCACGACGTTCGCCGGCGCCACCAACATGGGCGACGGACGAGTGGCGTTGATCCTCGACGTGCTCGGCCTGGCACATCGCAGCCACGTGGTCTCGGCCGCTCGCGAGCGTGCACTCGCCGAGCAGCACGACGCCGCCGCCTCGTCGGAGTCGGAGGTGCAGACGCTGTTGCTGCTCGCCGTCGGCGGCGACCGCCGGGTCGCCATCCCGCTGTCGGCCGTCGCACGGCTCGACGAGTTTCCGGCCTCGAGCGTCGAATTGGTGGGCAACGACAGTGTCGTCCAGTACCGCGGCGAGATCCTCCGTCTCATCGACCTCGCGTCCGTGCTCGGCTACGGCCGCGGCGGAGGCGATGACACGCTGCACGTGGTCGTGTACACGCACCCGCGCGGTCGGGTCGGCTTCATCGTCGACGGCGTGGTCGACATCGTCGATGCGGCCATCGACTCGTCGACCACCTCGCTCGTGATCGACGGCAGGGTCACCGAGCTCGCGGACGTCGCCCATCTCGCCTCCTCGGCGCTGGGTTCGGTGACGCTGCCCGAGCTGGCCTTCTTCGACCGGTTGCCCGACGACTTCACCGATGCCCACCACGACTTCGCGCTCGCCACCAGCGGCGCCTCGAACGGAGCGATGCGATGATCACCGAGTCCCTGCTCTGCACCTTCGTCGTGGACGGCCTCGACTTCGGGGTGGAGGTCCACCGCGTGCAGGAAGTCATCCGCCACCAGGCGATGACCCCCGTCCCGCTCGCGCCGCCCGAGATCGCGGGTCTCATCAACCTCCGCGGTCAGATCGTGACCGCGCTCGACCTGCGCCGGCGGCTCGGGGTGCCGGACCGGCCCGACGATCAGCTCCCGATGAACGTGGTCATGCGCACCGACGACGAGGCCGTCAGTCTCCTCGTGGACGCGATCGGTGACGTCGTCGACGTCTCCGACATCCCGTTCGAGGCACCGCCGGAGACGCTCGAAGGGATCGCCCGCGACCTCATCCGCGGCGCCTACAAGCTCGACGACCGCCTGTTGCTGTTCCTCGACGCCGACCGTGCCCTGTGCACGTCGGCGGCGTGACACCTCCTCGTCCCCTCCCCCTCCGCCTCCCGACCCCAACCACGACCACGACCTCGTCTCCCCACACCCCAAAGGACTCGCAATGCTCAAGAACATGACCATCAAGAAGCGACTGCTGTTCAGCATCGCGGCGATCACTTTGGTGTTCGTCGCGATGATGGCCTTCTCCCTCAGCCGCATGTCGACGACCAACGCGGACGTGATGGCGCTCCAGCAGCGTTCGGTGGACGCCACGATCGCCGACGAGATCCACGGCGAGGGCCTGCACTTCGGCCGCTTCGCACGCGAGGCCATCGCGGTGCCGACGCCGGAAAACCTGGCGTTCCTGCAGGACGAGATTCGCGTCCACACCGGCGACTTCAAGGACCTCGTCGCCGAACTGGACCCACACATCACCGACGAGGTGCGCGCCGACTTCGACACGTTCGTCCAGGTGAACAGCGAACTCCGCGACCTTGCGCAGAGCGTCATCGACACCGCGGCCGCCGGCGACATCGAGGCTGCCACGGCGATCCTCGTCGACAAGGTGCTGCCGTTCACCGAGACCACCGACACCGTCGGCGGCGATGCGTTCATCGACCAACTCGCCACGATCCGCCAGGAGTCGTACGACGCCGCGGTGGCCGACTACGAGTCGACGAGGATCACCCTGATCGTCCTCTCGGTGCTGTCGGTCGCGGTCGCAATGCTCCTCGGCTGGCTGATCGCCCGCAACATCTCGAAGTCGGTCTCCGCCACCGCGTCCGAAGTGTCGGCGTCGTCCGAGGAACTGATCGTCACTGCGACACAGATGCTCACCAACGCCGAGGAGACCGCCGGCCAGGCGAACGTCGTGTCGGCCGCGGCCGAGCAGGTGAGCAGCAACGTGCAGACGGTCGCCAGTGCCGTCGAGCAGATGGGTGCGTCCGTCAAGGAGATCAGCCAGTCGGCGCAGCAGGCCAGCCGCGTCGCCGCCCAGGCCGTCGCCGCCGCCGATGCCACCAACCTGACGGTCAGCAGCCTCGGTGCCAGCTCGACCGAGATCGGCCAGGTGATCGAGGTGATCACGTCCATCGCCGAGCAGACCAACCTGCTGGCGCTGAACGCCACCATCGAAGCCGCCCGGGCCGGCGAAGCCGGCAAGGGGTTCGCCGTGGTGGCCAACGAGGTCAAGGAGCTCGCCAAGCAGACTGCGATGGCGACCGAGGAGATCTCCGGCAAGATCGCGGCGATCCAGGCGAACACCACCGGCGCGGTCAGTGCGATCGGCGAGATCAGCGCCATCATCGGCGAGATCAGCGACATCCAGACGACGATCGCATCGGCGGTCGAGGAGCAGACCGCGACGACCAACGAGATCTCGCGCAACATCTCCGAGGCCGCTCGCGGCTCGAGCGAGATCGCCGAGAACATCGCGTCCGTCGCCCGCGCCGCAGCGTCGACGATGAACGGTGCATCCTCCAGCCGCAACTCGGCGGTCGGCCTCAGCGGCAGCGCAGGCGAACTGCAGTCGCTGGTGGGTGCCGTCGCTCCGTCGGTGAAGGTGCACCACCACCGCTCGCCCGTCGCTGCCCCGGCCGCCGCCGCCGAGGGCTCCACCCGCACCGTCGCAGCCGCCACGTCGTCCGCACCTGCCACGTGGGCGCCGTCGGTCCCCGGCTTCGACCCGGCGCCGCGGTGAACCTGCCATGACGATGACGGACTCATCCGCGGACGAGCTGCGGGCGATGGTGGTCGACGACTCGCGCGCGATGCGCAAGATCCTCGCCCGCATCCTCTCCGAGCTCGGCTTCGACGTCGTGGAGGCCGGCGACGGCCTCGAGGCACTCGATCGACTGCGCGACGACAGCGACATCGTGCTCGCCCTCGTCGACATCAACATGCCGAACATGAACGGGATCGAGTTGGTGAAGGAGGTTCGCGCCAACCTGATCTGGCAGGACCTCCGGCTGCTGATGGTGACCTCCGAGACCGAGACGGGCTCGATGATCGCCGCCCTCGAGGCCGGCGCCGACGAGTACGCCACCAAGCCGTTCGACACCATGGTCATCCTCGACAAGCTCCGACTGATGGGATTCATCGATGACTGATGCCCGCGTCCGGGTGATGGTCGTCGACGACTCGGTGGTGATCCGGCGCCTGGTGGTCGACATCCTCGGCGCCGAACCCGACTTCGAGGTCGTCGGCGTCGCCACCGACGGACGCGATGCGCTCGAACGCGTCGGGGCGCTACGCCCCGACCTGATCACGCTCGACGTCGAGATGCCGAACCTCGACGGGCTCGGCACCCTTCGCGCGCTTCGCGCGGCGGGTATCCGCACACCGGTGATCATGTTCAGCACGCTCACCGAGCGGGGCGCCGCGGCCACGATGGACGCCCTGCTCGCCGGCGCGAACGACTACGTCACCAAGCCGGCCAATGTCGGCAGCGTGCAGGCGGCGATGGGGAAGGTGCGTGACGAGCTCGTGCCGAAGGTGCGCGCGCTCGCACGTCCGGCTGTCGTGCGTCCCGCGCCGACCGCACCGACGCCGACACCCGCTCGCGTCGAGCGAAGGCCGGCCGCCACCGCTTCGCCCGGACGCCGGATCGACGCCGTCGTGATCGGTGTCTCGACCGGCGGACCCAATGCCCTCGCCGATCTCCTCCCCGCCCTGCCGGCCGATCTCCCGGTGCCCGTCTACGTGGTGCAGCACATGCCGCCGACCTTCACGCGATTCCTCGCCGAGCGCCTCGACCGCCACTGCACGTTGCAGGTGCGCGAGGCCTCCGGTGGCGAGCGACCCGTTGCGGGTGAGGTGTGGATCGCGCCCGGTGGGCACCACCTGGTGGTCGGCAGCGACCGATCGGGTCCGGTGCTCCGCATCTCCGATGCGCCCCCTGAGCAGTCCTGCCGCCCGGCCGCCGACGTGCTGTTCCGCAGCGTGCTGACGGTGTACGGCGGCGCCTGCCTCGCCGTCGTCATGACCGGCATGGGTCAGGACGGCCTGGCCGGCGCGACCGCCATCCACGACGCCGGCGGCCGAGTCATCGCCCAGGACGAAGCGACCAGCATCGTCTGGGGCATGCCCGGCGCCGTCGTCCACCACGGCATCGCCGATGCCGTGGTCCCCCTCGCCGGCCTCGCCGGCGAGATCGAGCGCGCGGCCCGCAACCCGATGAGGAAGGTGCTCGTATGAGCTCGGCCACGATTCCCGCCGACACCCGGATCGCCCCTGCGCTCGGGCCCGGCGCCTTCGAGTACGTGAGGGCCCTGGTGCTCGAGCGCGCAGCCATCGTGCTCGACGCGGGCAAGACCTACCTGGTCGAGTCGCGCCTGGCGCCCGTCGCGCGCAAGGAGGGCCTCGCCAACGTGAACGCGCTGGTCGACCGGATGCGCGCCACCGGCGACCGTCGCCTCCAGCAGGCCGTCGTCGAGTCGATGACGACGAACGAGACGTCGTGGTTCCGCGACCATGCTCCGTTCGACACGCTGCGCGAACACGTCCTGCCGAAACTCGTCACCGCACGTCAGGCGGAACGCCGCCTCGAGATCTGGTCGGCGGCCTGCTCGACCGGCCAGGAGCCCTACAGCATCGCCATGACGCTGGCCGACCACTTCCCGCAGCTCGAGCCGTGGTCCGTCCGGATCCTCGCCAGCGACCTGGCGGGTTCGGTGCTGGACCAGGCGCGTTCCGGGCGGTTCTCGCAGATGGAAGTCAACCGCGGGCTGCCTGCGGCGATGCTGGTGAAGCACTTCGAGCGCAACGGCACCCACTGGGTGGTGCGGGACGACATCCGCCGCCGCGTGCAGTTCGGCACCGTCAACTTGGCCGACACATGGCCGGCGCTGCCGCCGCTCGACGTCATCTTCCTCCGCAACGTGATGATCTACTTCGACAACGACACGAAGAAGGCGATCCTCGCCAAGGTGCGCCGCGCGCTGCGCCCGGACGGCTTCCTGTTCCTCGGGACGGCCGAGACGACGCTGCACCTCGACGATCACTTCGAGCGGGTGCAGCTCGGCGGCGCCACCTGCTACCGGCTGCTCGGCCGCTGAGCGCCTCCACGCCACCACCTGTGCGTGTCACCTCGCCGGCGCGTCGGCGCCGATCGGCGGGGTGACACACACAGGTCATCCGCACCGGGCGCGTCCCGGCCCGTCAACCGCACGAACCCCGAACGCGAAAGGGAGCGGCCGCCGAACGGCGGCCGCTCCCTTCTGTGGTGCAGGTCGAGTCGGGGGGACGGACGAGTGTCCGACCCGACCAGCGAGCGCTCAGGCGGGCTCGAACAGGTCGCAGACGATGATCGCACCCTCGGCCGTGTAGGCCGTGTGCGACCGCAGCGCGCTGCCATGGATCGTCTGCTCGGCCGCCGCCACCACGGGCAGCGACAGCGTCCAGTGCTCGGAGGTCGAGCCGTAGACACCCTTCAGGTTGCCGGCGACGATGTTCACCAGCTCGCCGAGCACGTCGCTGACGTCCTCGACGGTCAGCTCGTCCGGCTCGGTCATCAGCACCTTCCCGGCGCTCCGCCATGCGACCTCGGTGTCACAGGCGATCACCATGGTGATGCTCCGTTCGCCGACGATGGCAATGGACGCGGACACGGCCGACGGGCCGACCTGGCCCTCGGGGATCCGATCGATCGGGGTGTCGAGAAAGGTTCGCCAAGCTTCTGCGACCAGTTCATCGATCACCTCGTCGGCGAAGAGAACATCGTCCGAATCGTGCACTGTGGCCTCCGGGAGAACGTGCGATGTGGGGGGACAGAGAACAACGGTCCAACGAATCGCACGCGATGCCAGGAGGTGCACCTCCCTGACGGACGCGGGACCCCCGGAACTGTCCCTTCCATGGAGTTCGGACCGATCCAATCCATCGCCGCGCGTATCCAGCACATCACCGGCCGGCCGGCCGCCGCACCGGCGCCGCCGACCGACAGTCCGTCCTTCGATCCCTTCGGCCCGGTGTACCAACTCGCGCTGCTGCAGGCCGGCATCAGCCCGAGCACCGCGGCGCGCAACGAGGCGGTGGCCTACACGACGGGGTCACCCACGGCCGTCGGCCCGACGAACTCGATCGCGAAGGGCTTCGGCGAGGTCGAGGTGCCACCCGAACTCGCCCGCTTCGGCAACGGTCGCATCCCTCCCGACATGCTCACCCCCATCGGCCAGGGCAACCACAAGCTCTGGGGGCCGGCCGCGGTGGCGTGGAAGGACCTCATCGCCCGCGCCGCGCGGGCAGGCATCGACCTGCGCATCACCGACTCGTACCGCACCTACGACCAGCAGGTCGAGCTGGCCGCCACCAAGGGCCTGTCCAGCCAAGGTGGCTGGGCCGCCACGCCCGGCACCTCGAACCACGGCTGGGGCATGGCGGTGGACGCCGACGTCACCGACCCGAAGGTGAACGACTGGCTGCGCGCCAACGCGGGGAGCGCCGGTTGGGTGCTCTCGACCGAACGCGAACCCTGGCACTACGAGTACCGGCCGCACGACGCCGGGTGATCGCGGGTGATTTCCCGCCCACCCCCGTGCGCATCCACGGAGTGACGGCACGTTCACGATCAGCGGAACCGACGGAACGGTCCGCTGACACACCACTACAGGGAGGTAATCCGAAATGCGTATCAACCAGAACGTGATGGCACTCAACGCCGCACGCAACCTGTCCACCACCGGTGTCCAGCTCGGCAAGAGCCTGGAGAAGCTGTCGTCGGGCTTCCGCATCAACCGTGCGGCCGACGATGCGGCCGGCCTGGTCGTCAGCCAGGGCCTGCGTGCCCAGGTGAGCGGCCTGCGTCAGGCCACCCGCAACGCCCAGGACGGCATCTCCGTCGTGCAGACGGCGGAAGGTGCACTCAACGAGGTCCACACCATGCTCAACCGCATGCGTGACCTCGCCGTCCAGGCGGCCAACACCGGTGCCAGCGGCACCACGGCCCTGACCGCCGCGCAGAACGAAGTCACCGCACTCGCCAGCGAGATCACCCGTGTCT
>JBMOGW010000016.1:0-29768 GCA_049318165.1 Ilumatobacteraceae bacterium | reverse complement strand
AGAACGCCAACCTCGCGATGCACATGGCCAGCCGGGTGTACCTGCTCGAGACCGGGCGCATCGTCGCCTCCGGCAGTGCCGACGAACTGAGCGCGGACGACACCATCCGCAAGGCGTACCTGGGGTTCTGATGGACATCTTCCTGCAACGCCTCTTCGACGGCCTCAGCCAGGGAAGCGTCTATTCGCTGATCGCGCTCGGCCTCGTCATCATCTACCGCGGCACCGGCCACCTGAACTTCGCCCAGGGCGAGATGGCGCTGTTCTGCACCTACATCGTGTACCAGTGCGGCGAGTGGGGCATCCCGATCGGCATCTCGGTGCTCATCGGCATGGCCGCCGGCTTCGTGCTCGGCGCCACCACCGAGGTGACGCTCATCCGCCCGATCGCGAAGAAGTCGCAGTTCGCCGTGTTCATCGTCACGCTCGGCCTGTTCCAGTTCCTCAACTGGCTGGACGGTGCGATCTGGAAGGACCAGCCGCTGCCGAACAGCGGCGTCGGCAGCTCGCAGCAGTCGTTCCCGAGCCTGTTCCCCAACAAGCCGGACGACTTCTTCCGCTTCTTCGGCGCCAACATCCGCTGGCAGTCGCTCGGCGTGTTCCTGCTCGTGTTGGCCCTGTTCGGCGTGCTGTACCTGCTGTTCAACTACACCAAGCTCGGCCTGTCGATGAACGCCGTCGCCAGCAACGCCGAGAGCGCCAAGCTCGTCGGCATCCGCACCAACCTGGTGCTGATGACCAGTTGGGGCCTCGCCGCCGCCATCGGTGCGCTGGGTGGCGTGGTGTACGCCGGCATCAACTCCAACGTCAACCTCGGTCTGATGTTCAGCGTGTTCATCTACGCCTCGGCGGCGGCGACGCTCGGCGGCTTCGACAGCCCCGGTGGCGCGGTGCTGGGCGGCCTGATCATCGGCGTGATCGAGAACATGGCGTCCGGCTACGCCGAGGACTGGATCGGCCAGGAGCTGAAGGTGGGCGTCGCACTGCTGGTGATCCTCGTCGTCCTGCTCGTCAAACCATCCGGCCTGTTCGGCACGGCGAAGGTGGAACGGGTATGAAGCCGATCGTCATCAAGTCCGGCAGCCCGGCGAACTGGGCGGCGAGGATCGTGATCGCCGCGCTGATCACCTACCTGATCTTCTGGATCCCCACCTCGGCCAGCAACGGCACGATCGACACCTGCATCACGGCGCTGACGCTGATGGCCGCCGCGATGTCGCTCAACCTGCTGCTCGGGTACACCGGCCAGATCTCGATCGGCCACTCGGCCTTCTTCGGCATCGGCGCGTACACGACGGGCATCCTCGTGTCGAAGTACGGCTGGAGCCCGTTCCAGACGTTGGCCGTCGCGTTCGTCGTTGCATTCGTCGTCGGTGCGCTGGTGTCCTTGCCGGCGCTGCGCATCAAGGGCGTGTACCTCGCACTGGTCACGCTCGCGCTCGGTCTGGTGTTCCCGCAGATCATCAAGTGGCCGAAGCTCACCTGGCTGACGGGTGGCGCGAAGGGCCTCGACAAGACCGGCTTCCGGTTCACCAAGAAGAACCCGACGTACGAGATCTTCGGCTGGAACCCGTGGGGCAACCTGCGCGGCGAGAACGTCAAGCCGTTCCACTACTGGATCGCGATGCTCATCGTCATCGGCGTGTACCTGGTGTGCCGCGGTGTGGTGAAGAGCCGCTCCGGCCGCTCGATGGTGGCCATCCGCGACAACGAGACCGCCGCTGCGGTGATGGGTGTGAACCTGGCGGGCACGAAAGCACTGGTGTTCGGCCTGTCGGCCGCGCTGTGCTCGCTGCCCGGTTGTCTGTCGGCGATCCGCACCGGCAACGTCACGCCCGACTCCACCAACCTCACGGTGCAGGGGTCGATCACGTTCCTCATCGTGATGGTGGTCGGTGGCGCCGGTTCGCTGTGGGGGCCGATCATCGGCTCGATGCTGTTCGTGTGGGTCACCGACCTCACCGGCGACTGGAGCGACCCGAACGCGATCCCGGGTCTCTTCCGGCCGCTGTTCAGTTGGTCCAGCACCCCGCCCGGAACCGGCATCTTCGCGGTGATCCTCATCGTGCTGATGTTCGTGGCGCCGTTCGGCATCGTCGGCATGTGGCGACGGCTGCAGGCGAGGTTCGTGGTGATTGCCCCTCGTCCGGCAGGGACGGGTAATGTCCTAGGACCGGTCTCTGCTCCCGCGGAGGCCTGACCAACACCACACCTGAGGGGGAATGGGATGAAGCGACGCTCATCAGCTCGTGTTCTCGCCGCGCTGGTCGCCGGTGCGTTCGTCATCGCCGCGTGCAGCAGCGATGGCGGCGACAGCACCGCCACGACGGCCGCCGAGACCACGACCGGCGGCACCGAGACCACGACCGGTGACACCAGCGCCGACACCACTGCGCCGGAGACCACCACTGCGGAGGCCACCGGATGGACGGTCGACACCGCGGACTGCATCGATCCCGATGCCGCCGAGGCGCCGATCGAGGGCACCGTCAAGATCGGTTCGGCGATGCCGTTGACCGGTGGCGTGGCCGCCGCGGCCTTCGCCCCGGTGAAGGGCGGCTTCGAGGCGTACGTGAAGTACGCCAACGAGAAGAAGCTCCTCGGCGACATGACGATCGAAGCGACGATCGAGGACGACCAGTACAACAAGGACCTCACCCCGGGCGCGGTGTCGAAGCAGATCGACGCAGGTGTGAACCTGTTCTCCGGCATCATCGGCTCGCCGAACAACGCCGCAGTGCGTGACACCCTCAACGAGGAGTGCATCCCGCAGCTCAACGCGCTCACCGGTTCGCCGGCGTGGGGCGACGTCGAGAACTACCCGTGGACCACTGGCATCCTCGTGCCGTACACGGTGGAGTCCCGCGTGTACGCCAAGCAGCTGTCGCAGCTGTACCCGGACGGTGCGAAGGTCGCGCTGTTCTACGTGAACAACGAGTTCGGCCAGGTGTACGCCGACGCCTTCAAGGAACTGGCGCCCGAGTTCAACCTCGAGATCGTCGACGAGCAGACCATCGAGGCCACCGACTCGGCCCCGCCGACGGCGCAGATCACGAGCATCGCCTCGAAGAAGCCCGACGTCGTGATGGCGGTGCCGCTGGGCGCCGGCTGCATCGGCTTCCTCACCGAGCTGGCCGCGAAGAAGGCCCAGGACACGTCCTGGACGCCGGCCACGTTCATCACCAACACCTGCGCCAGCAGCCTGATCCTCGGTGCTGCCGGCCCGGCGGCGAACGGCCTCTACACCTCGGGCAACCTGATCGACGTGACGGCTCCGGCCAACGCCGAGGTGCCCGCGGTCGCCGAGTACCTCGAGTACATGGAGGCCAACGGCTACGGCGACATCGCCGCCACGGCTGCGGCCGGTTGGACGACCGCCGAGGTGACCATCGCGATGATCAAGCAGGCGATGGAGTCCGAGAACGGTCTCAGCCGCAAGTCGATCATCGAAGCGGCTCGCAACTTCACCTTCACCCCGATGCTCGCCCGTCCGGGCATCGAGGACCGGATGAACGGTGCGGACGACCCGTTCCTCGCTGAGTCGCTGCAGGTGCTGCAGTACGACGCCGGCACCGCGACGTTCACGGACATCGGCGACCTGATCACCGAGTTCGAGACCAAGTGATCCGTCCGTCCTGACGGACACGTGCACGGTGAACGGCCCGCCCTTCGGGGCGGGCCGTTCCGCGTCCCGGCACTAGCCTCCGGACCGGGGAAAGGAGACCGCTGATGGCCGTCTCGTTGGAGAACCTGTCGACCATCCGCTACGAGGTGGTGCCGCCGGACGATGCGTCGGCCGGGCACGGCTCGGTGGCCGTCGTCACGCTCGACCGGCCCGAGTCGCGCAACGCCCAGGACAAGCGGATGACCTACGAGCTGAACGCCGCGTTCGACGACGCGTCGCGCCGCAGCGACGTGCGCGTGATCGTGCTGCAGGCGGACGGGCCGCACTTCTCGAGCGGCCACGATCTGCGCGACCGGTCGAGCTTCGACGAGTTCGACCGCGTGTCCCCGCAGGGCGGCTTCGACGCCGAGGGTCAGGAGGGCCACATGGCGTGGGAGGAGGAGCTCTACTTCCAGATGTGCTGGCGGTGGCGCAACATCCCCAAGCCGATGATCGCCGCCGCCCACGGCAAGACGATCGCCGGTGGGTTGATGCTGCTGTGGGTGGCCGATGTGATCCTCGCCGCCGACGACGCGCTGTTCAGCGACCCGGTGGTGGGCATGGGCGTGAACGGCGTCGAGTACTTCGCTCACCCGTGGGAGCTGGGTGCGCGCAAGGCCAAGGAGCTGCTGTTCACCGGCGACTGGGTGACCGCACAGGACGCGCACCGGCTGGGCATGGTGAACCACGTCGTGCCCGCGGCTGAACTGCGCGAGGCCACGATGGCCATGGCACGACATATCGCCACCCGCCCGTCGTTCGCGCTGCGCCTGGCCAAGGAGAGCGTGAACCAGACGCTCGACGCGCAGGGCCAGTTCACCGCCTTCCGCGCGGCGTTCTCGCTGCAGCACCTCGGCCACGCCCACAACCGCATCCGCTTCGGTCTGCCGATCGACCCGACCTCGATGCGCTGACGACGATCAGCCGGCGACGACTTCTCGGCCGGTGATCTCGAAGTTCGAGTCGTCGACGATGGTGACCTCGAAGCGCCACTCGGCGCCTCCGGTCGACGTGGCGGTGCACGTGAACGTGGTGCCGCGATCGATGCCGGACGGCCGCTCGCATTCCGCGCCCCGGAAGTCCGTGTTCGCCTGACGGGTCATCGTGTCGCCCTCGATGAACTGCGCGGCCGATCGCTGGAAGTCGGTCGCGTCGGCGCTGCAGGCCGCCAGCAGCGCGACGCAGCCCGCCACGACCACGACGTGGCGCACGGTGCCTCGTCGGTGGGGGCTCCCGAACCCCGTCATCGCCTCATCCCGTGGTGCTCCTCCTCCGGCGACGCTATCAAGCCACCGGAGCGGGCACCGCCGGTGCGACACGGGCGGCGCGCATCCGTCGGGCCGTGTCGACGGTCATCACGGCGAGGCCAACCCAGACGAGCGCAAAGCCGATCACACGCGAGAGCGGCAAGGCCTCGTCGTAGAGCAGCCAGCCGATGAGGAAGTTCATCGTCGGCACGATGTACTGCATCGGCCCGATCATGCTCAGCGGCATGCGCTGCGCCGCATAGGCGAACAGCATCAGCGGCAGCACGGTGGCGACACCGGTGAGCAGTGCGTACGCCAGTTCCGTCCCGCTCGCCGACGACGGGATGCTGTCGGCCCGGCCCGACAGCGCGACGGCGACGATCAGCGCCGGCACGAACAGCACGAACGACTCGGCCGCCATGCTGGCCATCGGCGTCAGTGGCACCGACTTCTTCAGGTAGCCGTACCACGTCCATGACACCGCGATCAGCAACGCCATCCACGGCACCGATCCGTACGACACGGTCAGCACCACCACGGCGGCAGCGGCGAACACGAGGGCCACCTTCTGCGCGCGGCGCAGGTGCTCGCCGAGCACCACGACGCCGACGGTGACGGTGCCGATGGGGGCGATGAAGTAGCCGAGCGCCGTCTCCAGCACGCGGCCGTGCACCACCGCCCACACGTACGCTGTCCAGTTCACCGTGAGCAGCACAGCGGACCCGAGCACCCGTCGCCGCAGCACGGCGTCGCGGCGCAGCGGGTCGAGCTGCGACCAGCCGCGGGTGACGGCCAGCACGATGGCCATCACGACGGCTGCGCTGGTGATGCGCCAGCCGATCAGTTCGAACGCGTCGAAACGGTGGAGTTGCTTCCAGTAGATGGTGAGCAGGCCCCACATGGCGTAGGCGGAGAGTCCCGCGACGACGCCGCGGGCCTGTTCGGGATGCTCAGCCATCGAGCGCGTCCAGCAGCAGGCCGTGCAGGTCGGCGGCGCGGTGGAACTCGACCCGCGGATCCTGGTGCAGGGTGTCGTGGAGGAACGAGAAGCTCACGCCGGTGGCGGGGTCGCACCAGTTCAGCTGACCGCCGGCGCCTGCGTGGCCGAAGGCGCGAGGCAAGTCGGGCATCCAGCGGTGGAGGTGATAGCCGTCGCTGCCGGCGACGTAGCCGGCGATCGTGCGGTTCGCCGGCACGCCGTCGGTGGCGCTGACGCTGGCGTTGCGGATGGTGCCGACGGCGTCGGCCAGCCAGTCCTTCGGCAGCGCGTCGTCGACATCGTGCAGGAAGTGCTGGTAGATCCGCGCCATGCCGGCCGCATCGCAGATGCCACCGCCTCCGGGGATGCCCACCTGCTGGGCGCGCGGGTCGTTGAGCGACAGCAGCAACTCCACGCCGATCGACTCGACCGGCACGAGGTCGTCACGCCCGTAGGTGGCCACCATCAGCGAGCGGTCCTGCGGGTAGCTGCCCGTGGTGCGGATGGTGACCGGCGTGGTGACGGCCGCCTCCGGACCGAGCACCGCGGCGACGCCGGCCGGGCGGGTGACGCGCTCGTGGACGACGTCGATGTACGAGCGGCCGTTCAGCGACTCGAGCAGTTCGGCGATCACCCAGTGCGCAGCGACGGGGTGGTATTCGGTCCGACTGCCGGCCGGCCAGTCCAGACCCCACGTCGCGAACGCCGCCCGGCGGCCGGCGCTGGTGCCCCACTGCGCGGGGCCCATCGGCGCCTGCGGGAAGCCGCCCTGCATCGTCAGCAGCTGCAGCACGGTGACGTCGTCCTTGCCGTGGTGGCCGAACTCGGGCAGGTAGTGCGCCACGGGGCGGGTGAGCTCGAGCGACCCGTCGGCGAAGTGGGGGAGCAGCGCCATCGCCACGAGCGCCTTGGTGGCCGAGAAGATCACGAAACGGCTGTCGTCGTTCGCCGCGCCGAACGAGCGGAACGACACGACCTCGCCGTGCAGCCCGATCGCCAGCTGCGCGGCCGACACGTGGCCGTCCTGCACCTCGCGCTCGATGCGGCCGTGGAGCGCCTGGAGTCCGGTGGCGGACAGCCCGGTGACGGGGAGGGTGGTCATGCTCCCTACAGTACGGGTCGGTCGCGCGATGCAGCGAGATCGGGGGGTGCGAGATGGCCGATGTGAACGTGCATCGAGTGGGCGACGTCGACGTCGTGACGATCGACCGACCTGACGTGCGCAACGCGTTGCGGTTCCAGAGCTACGACGAGCTCGAGCAGGCGGTGCGTGGCACCACGGCTCGCTGCCTGGTGATCACCGGCACCGACCCGGCGTTCTGCTCGGGCGACGACGTGCGCGAGGTGATGGGCGGCGGCACCGGTCCGAAACCCACTGCCGTGGCGCCACGCCTGACGCCCGCGGCGGACGCACTGCTGCACACCAACGTGCCCGTCGTCGCTGCGGTCAACGGTGCCGCCGTCGGCTGGGGCATGGAGCTGGCGCTGATGGCCGACATCCGTGTCGCGTCCGAGCGGGCGAAGTTCGGTGAGCTGTTCGTATTGCGCGGCCTGTGCAGCGACGTGCCCGGCATGGGCCGCCTGGCGCAGTTGGTGGGGCGCGAACGTGCCGCCGAACTGCTGTTCACCGGTGACGTGATCGATGCGGCCACCGCCGAGCGCTGGGGGCTGGTCTCGCGCGTCGTCGACCACGAGGACCTGCTGCCCGCGGCGATGCAGATCGCCACGAAGATCGCCTCGCGCCCGCCGCTCGCGGTGCAGCAACTGAAGGCCGGGATGCGCCGAGTGCTCGACCCGGACTGGACCGAGTTCGGGGCGTGGGTGTCCACGACGCTGGGCCAGTTGTTCCGCACCGAGGACCACCGCGAGGGCGTGCGCGCGTTCCTCGAGAAGCGCGACCCGCACTTCCACGGGCGCTGACCACCCGGCTTCTTCCCCCGGCGAGGCGCTGTGCCACAGTGACCCGGTGCGGCACTCCACGATCCATTGCGAGGGCGCGAACGGCGTGCGGCTGGTGGCCGACGCCTATGGCGACCCGGCTGCACCGCCGGTGCTGCTGCTGCACGGTGGCGGCCAGACCCGCCATTCGTGGGGTGGCACCGCCACCGCCCTGGCGGCCGAAGGCTTCTACGCGGTGAGCGCCGACCTGCGCGGTCACGGCGAGAGCGACTGGGATCCGACCGGCGACTACAGCATGGAGGTGATGCGCGCCGACACCGAGGCGTGGTGCGAGATGCTGCACCGCCCGGCGCTGGTGGGCGCGTCGATGGGTGGCATCGCCGGCATGTGGACCGAGGGCACACGCGCCGAAGAGGGCCTGTCGCCGGCGTCGTCGGCACTCGTGCTCGTCGACATCGCACACCGCACCGAGGCGTCGGGCGTGCAGCGGATCATCGACTTCATGACCGGCCGTCCCGAAGGCTTCGCGACGTTGGAGGAGGCCGCCGACGCCGTGGCCGACTACATGCCCCACCGGCCGCGTCCGAAGAACCTCGACGGCCTGGCGCGCAACCTGCGGCTCGGCGAGGACGGCCGCTACCGCTGGCACTGGGACCCGGCGTTCATGTCCGGCGACCGTCGGCCGCGCACGTCGGTGCACATCGACATCTTCGTCGAGCACGCCCGCCGCCTGGATCTGCCGGTGCTGCTCGTGCGCGGCCGGATGAGCGACGTGGTGAGCGAGGAGACGGCGCAGGAGTTCCTGCGACTCGTGCCGCACGCGCAGTACGTGGACGTCGGCGACGCGCACCACATGGTGGCCGGCGACCGCAACGACGCCTTCACGCCGCCCGTCGTGGCCTTCCTGCGCAGCCTCTGAACCCGCCATGGACCTGCGCATCGCCTCCGACGCCACCGGCGCCGCCGCCGAGGCGGCCGACTGGCTGGCCCACCAGCTGCGCGGTGCCGTGCGCCGCCGCGGCGTGGCGACCCTGGCCGCCAGCGGTGGCTCCACGCCGGCGGCGATGTTCGCCGCGCTCGCCGCGATGGACGTGCCGTGGGAGGCGGTCACCGTGTTCCAGGTGGACGAACGCGTGGCACCGGACGGCGACCCGGCACGCAACATCGGCCTGCTCGACGTGCTGCCGTCGGGTGCGACGACGCACGCGATGCCGGTCACGGAACGCGATCTCGTCGCGGCGTGCGGGCGCTACGCCGCGCTGCTGCCGGGCCGGCTCGACGTCGTGCACCTCGGCATCGGCGACGACGGCCACACCGCGTCGTGGCCGCCCGGTGACCGGGTGGCCGAGTCGACCGAGCCGGTGGCGCTGTCGAGCACGTACCGCGGCCATGTGCGGATGACGCTCACCCCGGCGGTGGTGAACGCGGCGCGCCATCGCCTGGTGCTGGCGGCGGGGGCCGACAAGGCGTCGCCGCTCGAGCGCTGGCTGCTCGGTGACGAGTCGGTGCCGGTGCATCACGTTCGCCGCTCGGACACGGTGGTGGTGGTCGACCGGGCGGCGGCTGCCCGGCTGCCCGGCATGCCCCGCTGACGAGCGGTCCGCGGCGGGCTACCTTCGGGGGCGATGGACATCACCACCTCCCCCGAGTGGACCGCCCTGCAGTCGACCCCGCGCCCCGCGCACCTGCGCACCCTGTTCGCCGAGGATCCGGCCCGCGCCGCCCGCTTCACCGCCACGGCGGCCGACCTGCGCGTCGACTGGTCGAAGCACCTCGTCGACGATGCGGTGGTGGCGGCGCTGCTGGCCGTCGCCCGCGCTGCAGGCGTCGCCGAGCGCCGCGATGCGATGTTCCGCGGTGAGCGGATCAACGTCACCGAGCAGCGCGCCGTGCTGCACACCGCCCTCCGTGCGCCGGCCGGCATGCACGTGGAGGTGGACGGCGTCGACGTGGTGCCCGAGGTGCACGAGGTGCTCGACCGCATGTCGGCGTTCGCCGACCGCGTGCGCAACGGCGAGTGGACGGGTGCCACCGGCGAGCGCATCCGCTCCATCGTGAACATCGGTATCGGTGGCAGCGACCTCGGCCCGGCGATGGCGTACCTCGCAACGGAGGCGTTCGCCCAGCCCGACCTCCAGTGCCGGTTCGTCAGCAACGTCGACGGCGCCGACATCCACCGCAACCTGCTCGACCTCGACCCGGCCACGACGCTGGTGGTGGTGAGCTCGAAGACGTTCACCACCATCGAGACCATCACCAACGCCTCCGAGGCGCGTCGTTGGCTGACGGCGGCGCTCGGTGACGATGCGGTGGCTCAGCACTTCGTCGCCGTCAGCACCAACGCCGAGAAGGTGGCCGAGTTCGGCATCGACACCACCAACATGTTCGGCTTCTGGGACTGGGTCGGCGGCCGCTACTCGGTGGACTCCGCGATCGGCCTCTCGCTGATGCTCGCGATCGGCCCGCACGGGTTCCGCGAGTTCCTCGCCGGCTTCCACGAGATCGACGAGCACTTCCGTACCGCGCCGTTCGAGTCCAACGTGCCCGTGCTGCTCGGCATGCTCGGCGTCTGGTACCACAACGTGCTCGGCACCGAGACGAAGGCCGTGCTGCCGTACGCGCAGGAGCTGCGCCGCTTCCCTGCATACCTGCAACAGCTCGACATGGAGAGCAACGGCAAGCGCGTGCGCCTCGACGGTGCCCCGGTGGCCACCACCACCGGTCCGATCGTGTGGGGCGAGCCGGGCACCAACGGCCAGCACGCGTTCTACCAACTCCTCCATCAGGGCACCCGCCTGGTGCCGGTGGACTTCATCGGCTTCGCCCGCCCCAACCACCCGCTGCTCGAACAGCACGACCTGCTGATGGCGAACCTGTTCGCCCAGGGCGAGGCGCTGGCGTTCGGCAAGATGCTCGACGAGGTGGTGGCCGAGGGCATCCCGGTGCACCAGCAGGCGCACCGGGTGTTCCCTGGCAACCGGCCGAGCACGACGATCCTCGCCCCGCAGTTGACACCGCGGGTGCTCGGCGAGCTGATCGCGCTCTACGAGCACATCGTGTTCGTGCAGGGCGTCGTGTGGGACGTGAACAGCTTCGATCAGTGGGGTGTCGAGTTGGGCAAGGCGCTCGCCAACCGCATCACCCCGGAACTGTCGTCCGACGCGTCACCGGCGCACGACGCCAGCACCAGCGCACTCATCGAGTGGTATCGCGGGCATCGCGCCCACGCCTGAGGTCAGGCCGTCGGGCCGCGGTCGGGCGACGCCACGCGGCCGATGACGGCCTTCAGGTACTCGCCCTCGGGGAACGTCACCGGGTGGTCGATCGGGTGGCCGGTGCGGCGCACCTGGTCGAGCGGGCGGCCGACTCGGGCAGCGGCGTGCGTGACGGCGGTGAAGAACTCGTCGGCGGGCACGCGGCTGCTGCACGAGCACTGCACGAACAGCCCGCCGCGGGTGACCAGGCGCACGCCGAGTGCTGTCAGCCGTTCGTAGGCGCGCAGCGCGCGGTCCTTCTCGTGCTGTCGTTGCGCGAACGAGGGCGGGTCGATGACGACGATGTCGAACCGGCGGCGCGCGGTGAGCAGACGCTCCATCTCGTCGAACGCGTCGCCGACGACGGTGGTGACGTCGCACGCGGCGACCTGCGGGCGCTGCGCGTTGTGCGCGAGGTTGCGCGCGGCCACGGCGAGCGTGGGTGCGCTGAGGTCGATGGCCGTGACGCTGGTGGCGCCGCCGGCGGCGGCGTGCACCGTGAACCCGCCGGTGCTGGCGAACACGTCGAGCACCCGAGCGCCCTCGGCACGGCTCCCGACGATGGTGCGGTTGTCGCGCTGGTCGAGGAAGTGCCCGGTCTTCTGGCCGTGGACGACGTCTGCTTCGAACACCAGCCCACGCTCGAGGAACAGCACGGGCTCGGTGGGGCTGGTGCCGAGCAGTGCGTCACCTTCCTCCAGGCCGTGCAGATGCTCGGCGGGAAGGTTGCGCGCCAGTCGCAGCACGAGTGCCTCGGGGTGGAACAGCTCGTCGATCACCGGCACCAGGTCGGCCAGGTGGGGCACCCATGCGGCCGAGTACAGCTTCATCACCAGGGTGCGGTCGTAGCGGTCGAGCACCAGGCCCGGCGTGCCGTCGTTCTCGCCGTTGAGGACGCGGTAGCCCGTGGTGCCGGCGTCGTCGGTCAGCGGGCGGCGCAGGTTCATCGCGGTGCGCAGCCGGTCGGCCCAGAACGCGCGGTCCACGACCGCCGGCCGCCCGTGGTGCAGCAGCTTGATGCGGATCGGGCTGGTCGGGTCCCACAGACCGATGGCGGCGAACTTGCGGTCGGCGTCGAACACGACGGCCAGGTCGCCCGGAGCGCCGCCCTCGTGGTTCACGGCGACGATCGACTCGTCGTACACCCACGGGTGCCCGTGCCGCACCTGGCGCAGCGCGTCGCTCGTCAGGCGGACGGCCAAGCGCTGGGCGCCGGGGCGGGGAAGTCGTTCGAGCGATGCCACCTCTGCAGTATTGCGGAACGGTGTGCCGCTCCGGCGGCGACGTGCGGCAGACTGCTGCGGTGGCCGTGGACGCACTGGAGCGCATCACCAACCTGGTGGCATTGCTGCTGGAGACCCGCGCGCCGCTGACACTCGAGCAGATCGCCAACGAACTGCGCGGTCAGTACCCGCCCGGCGAAGCCGCGCTGCGCGGCGCGTTCGAACGCGACAAGGCGATGCTGCGCGAGATCGGCGTGCCGATCGACAGCGAAGTGCTCGCCGGCGCCGACGCGGGCAAGACGGCGTACCGCATCGATCGCCGCCGCTACGAACTGTCGGACCTCGACCTCACGCCGGAGGAGACCCGGGCGCTGCAGGCTGCGGTGGCCGCGGCCCGTCTGAGCGAGGCCGACTTCGGACTGTTGAAGTTGGGCGCCGACGGTCACGCCGCCGGCGCCGTGGTGGCCAACGTGCCGGACGACCCGGCGCTGCCGCTGCTGCGCGAGGCCGCCGCCCATCGTGCCGTCGCGACGTTCACCTATCGCGGCACCGCTCGCGAGCTCCACCCGTACGCGGTGCTGCTGCGCGAGGGCGCGTGGTACGTGATCGGTCACGACGTCGGCCACGGTCACGTGCGCACCTATCGGGTCGACCGCATCGAGGGCACGGTGAAGGTGGGCGGCGGCGATGCGTTCGAGCGCCCAGCCGACTTCGACGTGCGCGCCGCCTTCCCCGACGATCCGCGGTTGCTGGGCGACGAGCCGGCGCTGCGCGCCGTGGTGCGCGTCGACGCGGTGCGTGCCGGCCGTGTGCTGGCAACGGTGCCCGAGCACGACGTGGTGCGCCGGCTGGACGACGGCGCGGTCGAGGTGTCGGTGCCGTGTGCCAACCTCGCCGCGTTCCGGTCGTGGTTGTTCGGGCTCGGCCCCGACGCCGAGGTGCTGTCGCCGCCCGAGGTGCGTGCCGCGGTGGTGCAGTGGTTGCGAGACCTGGCAGGCGCGCGATGACCCTGCGCAGCGGGCCGCGTCCCACCACCGAGCGTCTGCGGCGGCTGCTGGTGATGCTGCCGTGGCTGATGGAGCGCGGCGAGGCGCCGCTGGCCGAGATGGCCGCGCGTTTCAACGTGTCCGAGGCGCAGTTGGTGAAGGACATCGAGTTGGTGTCGATGTGTGGCCTGCCGCCGTACGTCGACGAGATGATCGACGTGTGGATCGACGAGGGTGTCGTGTCCACCGGCATCCCGCGCGTCTTCACCAAGCCGTTGCGGCTCACGGCCCCGGAGGGTTTCGCACTGGTCGCCGCAGCGCGCGTGGCGATGCAGTTGCCGGGCGCCGACACGGAAGGCGCCCTCGCCAGGGCGGTCGACAAGCTGGCGTCGGCGCTGGGCGACGTGGTGGTGGTCGACCAGCCGCAGCCGCCGGCCACCGCGGCGATCGCCGCCGCGGCCGAGCGGTCCGAGCGGGTGCGCATCTCGTACTGGTCCGCCGGTGCGGATGCCGCGAGCGAGCGCGACATCACCCCGCGGCGTGTGTTCCTGGACCGTGGCCGTTGGTATGTCGTGGCCGACGACCAGCGCAGTGGCGAACAGCGCATCTTCCGCATCGACCGCGTCGATCGCTGCGAGCCGACCGGGGTGCACGACGAGCCGCGCGACGTGGCGGCGCCGACGGGCGACGACTGGTTCGCCGACGCCGACCTGCCGGTGGCGCGCCTCGAGTTGTCGGCGGCGGCAGGGTGGGTTGTGGAGCGCTATCCCACTCGTTCGGTCGAACCGGTCGACGGTGGCACCGTCGTGGAGTTGACGGTCACCGACCCGGCGTGGCTGGGTGAGCTGTTGCTGCGTGCCGGCACGGCTGCCCGGGTGGTGTCGCCGGACGAGTGGCGGCATCTCGGCGCGGACGCCGCCGCGTCGCTGCTGGCCCGTTACGAGGCGGACGGCAACGACGCGAGCTGATCCACGGTGGTGACGCCGTGGGCGCGCAACAGGTGGGGGAGCACGGCCGCAGTGGCGTCGGCGTCGGCCAGCGCGTCGTGCGGGCGCACCAGCACCACCCCGTAGCGGTCGCACACGTCGCCGAGGCGGTGCGACTGCGCTCGCTCGGGGTCGAGCGCGCGGGACATGCGCAGCGTGCACAGCGGGTCGTGGATCGGGAGCGGCACGCCGTGCGTCTCGGCCGCCTTGCGCAGGAACCCGATGTCGAACGGGGCATTGTGCGCCACGAAGCGGGTGTCGGTGAGACGGTCGGCGAGTTGGTGCAGCACCTGGTCGGCCGGTGGCGCGTGGCGCAGTTGGCGACGGTGGATGCCGTGGAGATGGGTGGGCCCGACACGGAACCACCAGCGCCGGCGGGGACGCAACAGGCTGCTCCACCGGTCGAGCACCATGCCGTCGCCGTCGACCACCACCACACCGACCTGGAGCACGTGGTCGCGCCGCAACGACAGGCCCGACGTCTCGACGTCGACGACGGCGAAGCGGGCTGCGCTCACCGGGCCGGGGGTCGAGGTCGTCATGTCGCTCACTGTAGGGCAGGGGTGTGACGGGTCACCCGAGCGCCGCCATGGCGGCGAACATCGTCTCCTTGTCGAAGTAGTCGCGCCACAGCGAGATCTGGCCGTGACGCACCACGAACAGCCCGGCCACGGGCAGGTCGAGCCAACGGTCGCCCTTGCGGAAGCGATCGAGGCGCTCGTTCATCACCAAGCCCTGGTCCAGGTTGCCCTGCACCAGTTGGTGGTGCACCACCCACTGCACCTCTTCGAACCCGGCCATGAAGGGGCCGAGGGTGGCCCGCACGGCGTCACGGCCGTGCACCGGCCCGAACGGGACGTTGTCGTACTCGACGTCCTCGGTCAGGTGCGTGAGAGCACGGTCGAGGTCGAGTTGCTCGACCGCACGGATGAAGCTGTTGACGACGTCGGCGGGCATGCGCCCACGCTAGTTCGGGGTGTCAGCTGGCGTTGCGGGCGCGCACACCGATGGGGGCCGAGACGGTGAAGCCGGCCAGGTGCCGGTCCTCTTCGCTCTCGCCGGCCCAGAAGCCGTACTCGTGGTTGTTGCGGGCGAACTCGCGGCACTGATCGAGCACGCTGCAGGACATGCACAGCCGTCGGGCGCGGGCCTCGCGGCGGGCACGGGCCTGCGGGCGCTCGGCCTTCGGCGGGAAGAACAGCGGCGTGTTGCCCTTGCAGTTGGCCGATTCCATCCAGTCGCCGTCCGTCGGAGCGGGCGTGGGGCTGAGGGTGACGGACAGCGTGTGCACTGCGGCCATGATGGAGGTCCTCCGGGGCTGGGACGAACGTTTAGTGCTAAACGACGATTTCATACTAAATGAACAACGCCGCTTGTCAACCCCTTCGTGGTGAACTGTCCAGTGGGCAGGTCAGCCCAGGTCAGCGCAGGTGAGCGCAGGTCAGAGCAGCTCAGAGCAGTTCGGCGGCGAGGCTCGCCACCGTGCTGCGCTCACACGCCGTGAGCGTCACGTGCCCGAAGCACGACTGGCCACCGAACGCCTGGATCAGCACCGCCAGTGCGTTGTTCGTCTCGCCGAGGTACGGCGCGTCGATCTGGCTGGTGTCGCCGGTGAACACCACCTTGGTGCCCTCGCCGATGCGCGTCAGCACCGTCTTCAGCGTCGTCGGCTCGAGGTTCTGCGCCTCGTCGACCACGACGATCTGGCGATGCAGGCTGCGGCCACGGAGGAACGTGACCGATTCGAGCGAGAGCTGGTTGCGTCCGACGAGCTCGTCCACCAGTCGATGCGCGTCGTGTGCGCTGCGCTGATCGGTGAGCGCCACGATCGCGTCGTGGATGGCCGACATCCACGGGTCGAGCTTCTCGTCCAGGCCGCCGGGCAGGAAGCCGACGTCGGCGCGGCCGACCGGCACCAACGGGCGGTAGACGGCCAGACGCTCGTACCGGCGCTGTTCGACGACCTGCTCGAGGCCGGCTGCGATGGCCAGCAGCGTCTTGCCGGTGCCGGCGCGGCCGTCGAGTGCCACGACGCTGACGTCGGGGTCGAGCAGCAACTCGAGCGCGAACCGCTGCTCCTTGGAGCGGGCTCGCAGGCCCCACGCCTCGGGTGGTGTGTGCGGCAGCAACTGCAGCTCGTCGTCGATGCGGCGGGTGAGCGCGGACTGCGAGCCACTGCGCAGTACGGCGAACCCGTTCTCGTGGAGTTCCTTCGCCTCGGGCAGCAGCGATGCGTCGATGCCGCCCGCGGTGTACAGCGTGTCGATCGTCTCGTGATCGGCGTTGACCGTCATCCACCCGGCCTGGCGGGTGACCTCGCGGCGGCCGTTCGGCTGGTGCGGCGCGGCCTCGAGTCCGAGGTGCGCGGCCTTGATGCGCAGCGCGGCGTCGTTGGACACCATCCTCGTCGGCGCATGCATCGCCTGCCCGAGGGCGGCACCGATGATGCGGTTGTCGGGCACGTTCGGGTCGAGACCGTGCTCGATCAACAGATGCTTCTGCACGCCGTTGATCTCCACCTGCAACGTGCCCTCGGCGGCAGGGTCGCCGATGCCGAACGGCTCGGCGAGCGAACCGCCCGCGCTCACGCGGTGCTCCTCGATGGTGCGCAGCGCGGTGCGGGCAGCGCGGCCGACGTCGTCGGGCCGAGTCTTCAGGCTGTCGAGCTCCTCGATCACCGTGAAGGGGATCACCACGTCGCAGCCGGCGAAGCCGTCCAAGCAGCCGGGGTCGGCCACCAGCACGGACGTGTCGAGTACCACTCTCGTGCGCACACCTCCCTCCGTCGACTCACGAACGGCACGGCTGGGCACGAGGTCGGTCAATGCGACTCCAGTTCCATCGGATCGGTGGGGTCCTCCACGGGACGAGTTCTTTGTAGCGCAGGCCTGGGGCCGTGTGGTGGATGGCACCAACTGTTCACACGGACGTGCCCGTTCCGTTCCCCGCGCGTCGCATCGCGTCACGCGTTCGTTGCAGACTGCGGTCGTGGAAGGGTGCGTGTTCTGCTCGGTGGTCGCCGGCAGCATCGCCGCGCACGTCGTGCTCGAGACCGACGACGTGGTCGCGTTCCTCGATCGCGCCCCGGTGTTCGAGGGGCACGTGCTCGTCGTGCCGCGGGCGCACGTCGAGACGTTGCCCGACCTCCCGGCGGATGCGTTGGCACCCTTCTTCGCTGCGGTGCAGCGTGTCGCCGCGGCCGTGCCGGCGGCACTCGACGCACACGGCACGTTCGTCGCGATGAACAACGTCGTCAGCCAGAGCGTGCCGCATCTGCACGCGCACGTCGTGCCGCGTCGTCGCAAGGACGGCCTGCGCGGCTTCTTCTGGCCGCGTGTGAAGTACGCCGACGACGCGCATGCAGCAGCTCTCGCGGCGCGCGTGCGTGATGCGCTCGACAACGGCTGATCGACGCGCGACGTGGCGCGCGCCACTCATTGCAAATGCAACAACGAAAATGCTTGTAAACGTCGCGCGAAACAGGTTCGATACGCGTGCGTAACAGGCAGTTACAACATCCAGAACCGATACCCGGAGGTATCAAGTCAAAATGACCAAAGCAGAGCTGATCGACGCGGTGGCCAAGGAAGCCGGTGTGACCAAGGCTGACGCTGAGCGCACCGTGGGCGCGTTCTTCGACATCGTCACCAAGGCAGCGAAGAAGGGCGAGAAGGTCGCGTGGCCGGGCTTCGGCTCGTTCAGCACGTCGAAGACGGCGGCCCGCACGGGTCGCAACCCGCAGACGGGTGCCGCGGTGAAGATCGCCGCGTCGACCCGCATGAAGTTCACCTCCAGCTCCACGCTGAAGGCTGTGCTCAACCCCAAGAAGAAGTAACGATCCCCAACAACAATCAGGAAGGAAGAGCAGTGGCAGCAAAGAAGGCTCCGGCCAAGAAGGCAGCTCCGGCCAAGAAGGCTCCGGCGAAGAAGGCCGCTCCGGCCAAGAAGGCCGCGCCCGCCAAGAAGGCAGCTCCGGCGAAGAAGGCCGCGCCCGCCAAGAAGGCCGCTCCGGCCAAGAAGGCTGCGCCGGCGAAGAAGGCAGCTCCGGCGAAGAAGGCTGCGCCGGCCAAGAAGGCCGCTCCGGCCAAGAAGGCCGCGCCCGCCAAGAAGGCTGCGCCGGCCAAGAAGGCAGCTCCGGCGAAGAAGGCTCCGGCCAAGAAGGCTCCGGCCAAGAAGGCAGCCGCCAAGAAGAAGTGACCGTCTCGTCCGAGAGGTCAGCGAACGGGGGGCTCCGGCCCCCCGTTCGTCGTTTTCGGCAACGCTCCACGACAATGTCGCAATGGATGCGATCTGCGACGACCTGCGCGACGAATGCGATGCCCTCGATGCGATCGTCGCGTCGCTGAGCGAGGACGAGTGGTCGACACCGACGCCCGCGCAAGGTTGGTCGGTGCGTGACCAGATCAGTCATCTGTGGTTCTTCGACCAGCGCGAGTTGATGGCGCTCACCGATCCCGACGCGTTCGCGGCCGACATGCGTGAGCTGCTCGCGTCCGGCGGCACCGACGCGTCGATCGTTCCTGGGCGCGCGATGGCCGGCGGCGCATTGCTCGACGCGTGGCGCGCCGATCGTGCGCGACTGATCGACGTGGCGCGTGGCATCGACCCGTCGACGCGGGTGCCGTGGTACGGCCCCTCGATGGCGGCGCGTTCCGCCATCACCGCGCGGCTGATGGAGACGTGGGCGCACGGGCAGGACGTGGTCGATGCGCTCGGCGCCACGCGCACACCGACTGCGCGCCTTCGTCACGTCGCACACATCGGCGTGCGCGCCCGGCCATTCAGCTATCTCGTCAACGGGCGCGAGATGCCAGAGGCGCCGGTGCAGGTGGTGCTGCGCGGTCCCGACCGCGACACGTGGGAGTGGGGCGAACCGAGCACTGATCGGGTGTCGGGCGACGCGCTCGACTTCTGCCTCGTCGTCACGCAGCGCCGCCATCCGCTCGACACCGACCTGGTGGTGGAGGGTGGCGCGGCCACCGACTGGATCGCCATCGCGCAGGCCTTCGCCGGCGATGCGGGCGGCGGCCGCGCGCCCGGCCAGTTCCGCTGACGCTCAGATCGTCCCTGGTCGTCGGCATGGTCGTACGACCGGGGTCGTAGTCGGGGCGACCCGAGGGACCCTGACACGGGTGCCCCTGTCCCCTGAGCGCGGGAGGTGGCGGAGCGCACACTCGGGGCATGGAACCTTGCACCCACAACCTCGTGGCCGACAAGCACCTGCGTCGGACCGTGATGGCGGTCATCGGTCTGACGCTGCTGCTCATCCCGCTCGCACTGTCGACTCACACCGCGTCGGCCGGCACGGCCACTGTCACGGTGAACGGTGCCCTCAGCCCGAAGGTGATCACGGTGCCGGTCGGCACCACGGTGACCTGGCAACTGGGCGACACCGACAAGCACCGCATCCGGTCCGTCTCCGGTCCGGTCGCCTTCGATTCCGGTGGCCTCGCCATCGGCGGCTCGTGGTCGTTCACGTTCAACACCGTCGGCACGGTGAACTACCGCGACGACGAGCACACGACCATCGCCCTGCTGGCAGGCTCGGTGGTGGTGGTCAACTCGGTGCCCTCGACGACGACGATCGTCGCGCCCACCACGCTCCCGGGAACGCCGACCACGGTGGCCGCCCCGAAGACGGTGGACGTGCGCATCGCCAACCGCTCGTACGGAGCGCCGTCGTTGAGCATCGCAGTGGGCGACACCGTGCAGTGGACGAACGCCGACAAGGAAGCCCACACCGTCACCGAGCGGAACCTCTCGTTCGACAGCGGCTCGTTCGCCCCGGGTGCCAACTGGAAGCGCACCTTCACGGCCGCCGGCACCTACAGCTACTTCTGCGACATCCACCCGAGCATGGTCGGTGTCATCGCGGTGTCGCAGCCGGCGACTGGCGGCACGCTGCCGCCGCCCCCGCCGCCGCCCACCACGGCACCGGCCACCACGCAGCCGACCACGGGTGGCGGCACGGGTGGCGGCACGGGTGGTGGCACCGGCGGCGCCGGTGGTGGCACCACGGTGCCGAACACGGTGACGATCGCCGACTTCAGCTTCACACCGGCCGTCCTCACGGTCGCCCAGGGCACCACGGTCACGTGGACCAACAAGGGTCAGGCCCGGCACACGGTGGCGGCCGACGACGGCTCGTTCAACAGCCTCGACATCCGCGGCACGCAGACCTGGACGCGCACGTTCTCGATGCCGGGCACGTACACCTACCTCTGCGACATCCACCCCGACATGCACGGCACGATCGCCGTGACCGGCGCCAACGGCACCCCGCCGCCCCCGCCGGCATCGACCACCACGACACCCACCGGCGACGGCGACGGCGCGGGTGGCGGCGCGACCGCCGGCCCCGGTGCGGTGACGATGGTGGACTTCGGCTTCTCGCCCGCCGTGCTCACCGTGGCGCAGGGCACCACGGTCACCTGGACCAACAGGGGCCTCGCCCGCCACACGGTGGCAGCCGGCGACGGCACGTTCCACAGCCCCGACGTCCGCGGTGGCCAGACCTGGTCGCGCACCTTCACCACACCCGGCACCTACATCTACCTCTGCGACATCCACCCGCAGATGACCGGCACGATCGCGGTGACGGGTGCCGACGGCACACCGGCCCCGCCAGCCCCGCCCACCACCGCACCGGTGCCCGTGACGGCGCAGGGCGACGTGCGCATCGCCGACTTCAACTTCTCGCCGAGCACCATCACCATCACCGCCGGCGACTCGCTGACGTTCGTCAACACCGGTGCGGCCCGGCACAGCGCCACGGCCCGGGACGGCTCGTTCGACACGGGCTTGCTGCCCCGAGGCCAGTCCGCCACGCGCAGCTTCCCGACGGCCGGCACCTACCTCTACTTCTGCACGCTGCACGCCAACATGACCGGCACCATCCTGGTGAATGGCGCCGACGGCAGCGCGCCGCCGCCACCCAAGGACGTGGTGAAGGCGGTCGCCAAGGCCGGCGACGTGCAGATGGTGGACTTCGACTTCGCGCCGAAGGAACTGACCGTCTCGGTCGGCGCTTCCGTCGGCTTCACCAACGGCGGTGTCGCCCCGCACACCGCGACCTCGAAGGACGGCACGTGGGACACGGGCATCGTCCGCTCGGGCACCACCACCCGCATCACCTTCGACCAGCCGGGCACGTTCACCTACTACTGCACCATTCACCCCCAGATGGTGGCGACGTTGCTGGTGACCGGTGCCGACGGTTCGGCGCCGCCGCCGGAGGCAGCACCGGCGGCGGCGCCGGCCACGCCCACCACGGTGGACGTGAAGGTGCTCGCCGACACGTTCGAGCCTGCCGACGCACGAGTGGCGGTCGGCGGCACGATCACCTGGACGATCGACAGCCTCAGCCCGCACATCATCGAATCCCAGGGCGACACCTTCCGCAGCGACCTGCTGCACAAGGGCTCGACGTGGTCGTTCACGTTCGACACGCCCGGTACGTACCAGTACCACGACGGTCTGACCGGTCAGATGGTCGGCTCGGTCACGGTGATCGCCGACCCGTCGACCATCACGAAGGGTGCGGCTGCCGATGGGAAGTCCGCCTCGATCAACATCGTCGACCTCGACTTCGACCCCCGTGAGGTGACGGTTGCCCAGGGTGCCGAGATCACCTGGACCAACACCGGCCAGGCGCCGCACACGGTCACCGGCAGCGACGGCTCGTGGGGCTCGGACCTCCTGCAGACCGGCGGGACGTTCTCACACACCTTCGACGCCGTGGGCCGCTACGAGTACATCTGCAACCTGCATCCCGGGATGAAGGGAGCGGTCGTCGTCACCGACGCGGCGGGCGTTGCACCCGCTGCGCTGGATCCCCAACCAGCGGCAGCGCTGGTCGACGCAGGGGCCGGCGGCCGTGGTGGCACGCCGATGCTCCTCATCGTCCTCGGTGGCGTGGCGGTCGGGCTCGGGGCGTTCTTCGTGGGGCGTCGCTCGACGCACACGATGGCGGTCCGGTCCTGACCGACGTCGACCTCTGGTCGCCCGCGGGAGGGTGATCAGAGGTCGGCGATCTTCTTGAACAGTTCGGCGGCGGCCAGCCCATGAGGGGCACCCAGGCCGGAGAGCCGGAGCCGGATGCGATCGCGAAAGGCGGCCATCTGCTCCGGCTCGACGGCCTTCATCGTGCTCTCGAACTGGCTCTCGTGGGCCTCGAGCGCGGCGAGCTTCACGTCGACGAAGCCGGACACGTCCTCCACGTGGTCGGGCTCGTCGGCCTCCCACAGCAGCAGCACGTCGGGCCGGTGCGACGGCAGGCCGTGCTCCTTGAAGAAGTGCGGGTCGCGGGCGGCGACGATGCCCTCGCACGCGAGCAGGCCGGCGTGATGGTGGTCGGGGTGCAGCCGGTAGCGCTTCCACGGGTCGTGCCCGAGCACCACCTGCGGCCGCAGCTCGCGGATGACCTTCGCGACGCGGCCGCGCAGCTCGAGTCCACTCTCCAGTTCGCCGTCCACCTGTTCGAGGAACACGACGCTGCCCGCGTGTTCGCCTGCCAGGCGGCGCGCGGCCTCACGCTGTTCGAGCTGGCGGGTCGCGGCGAGCGCCACGATGTCGGCGTCGGGGTTCCACGTGCCCTTCGAGCCGTCGGTGAGCACCAGGTGGTGCACCGTGCAGCCGGCCGCCGCCCACTTGGCCAGCGTGCCGCCGCACCCGAACTCCACGTCGTCGGGGTGGGCGCCGATGGCCAGCGCGGACGCGGGCACCGGCAGGTCCACCGACGTCAGTGGGCGGGCGGTGTCGGGTTGACCGGGTTCGTTCGCAGCCACCAGGGCAGCACCTCCTGCACCAGTGGGTGCGTCAGGTCGTCGGGCGTGTCGATGTCGAGCGACAGGAACGGGTCGCGGCGCACGGCCACGGGCAGGCCGAGCGCCACCGCCGCGGCCAGGTGGCGGCGGAACGAGCCCGCGCCGTAGGCGAACTCGAACGCGATCTCGGTGGGCAGCGCGCACACGTTGGTGCCGTCGCCTGCGGTGTCGGGCACGAGGGTCACGACGCCGGGTTCGGCGACGGTGACGAGGCCGTGCGCGCGGGGCAGGTCGCCGTGCGCCACGACGACGTGACCGATGCCGCGTGCGCGCAGGTCGGCGATGCTGCCGGTGACGGCGGCATTGAGGCCGACGCCGGGGTGCCACAGCACGGTGGCGCCGTGTGCTTCGGCCCACTCCGCGACGGCGTCGTCGTCGCACGCCACGAAGGTGGGTGCCTCGCCGGCGGCGGCCAGCACGCGCTCGGCGGTCCAGCGCGCCAGGGCTTCGCGCTCCGCGGGCGACAGCACCGGCGCGAGCCGTGCCTTCGCGTCGGTGAACGCCTTCACCGGCACGAGCACGACGGGTTCCACGCCGGGCATCGTAACGGCACCCACCCGCGTCGTACGCTGTGCCGATGCCGATCAACGTGGGGGTGGTGGGCGCCGGTTCGTGGGGGACCACCGTGGCGGCGATGGCCGCGGTGAACACGCCGACGCTGCTGTGGGCCAGGCGGCCCGAACTGGCCGAGCAGATCAATCGCGAGCACGTGAACGGCGACTACCTCGCCGCCTTCACGCTGCCCGAGCAGTTGCGCGCCACCAGTTCGCTGGAGGAGGCCGTGTCGGGCTGCGACGTGCTGGTGATGGCCGTGCCGTCGCACGGCTACCGCGACGTGGCCGCCGAGGCGGCGCGGTACCTGCGCCCGTGGGTGCCGGTGGTGAGTCTGACGAAGGGCCTCGAGCGGGCGTCGCGCAAACGGATGAGCGAGGTGACCCGCGACGAGATGCCCGGCCATCCGGTGGCCGTGCTGACCGGACCGAACCTGGCGAAGGAGATCCTCGCCGGGCAGCCCGCCGCGAGCGTCGTGGCGGTCGACGACGCCGACATCGCGGCCGAGCTGCAGCGCATCTTCAGTCGCCCGTCGCTGCGCATCTACACGAACAGCGACGTGGTGGGCTGCGAGGTGGGTGGCGTGGTGAAGAACGTCATCGCCATCGCCGCCGGCATGGCCGAGGGCATGGGTTTCGGCGACAACACCCGGGCGACGCTGATCACCCGGGGGCTGGCCGAGATGACCCGCCTGGGCGTGGCGATGGGCGGCGAGGCCGCCACGTTCGCCGGTCTGGCGGGCATGGGCGACCTGATCGCCACCTGTTCGTCGAAGCAGAGCCGCAACAACATGGTGGGATTCCAGCTCGGCGAGGGCAAGCTGATCGGCGACGTGTTGGCGTCCATGAACATGGTGGCCGAAGGGGTGAAGAGCTCGCCGAGCGTGCTCGACCTCGCTCGGCGTCACGACGTGGAGATGCCCATCACGGAGCAGGTGGTGGCCGTGTGCCACCAGGGTCGTGCTGCGAAGGATGCGCTCCACGCGCTGATGCAGCGGACCCGCAAGAGCGAGATGGAGTGACCCCCACGATGCAAGCGGACGCCGGGACGAGCGATTCGACGGACACGGCGCCGAGCGGTGTCACCACTGGTGTGCTGGGCAGCCGTTGGCGCGCCACGGTGACGCCGTGGGGTGGCATTCGCCCGTGGGCGGGCAACCTGGACGCGGGTGACGAGCCGGCGCTCGAGTGGCACGTCGCCGCCGATGATCGTTGGCACAGCCCCGAGCGCGAGGCCGCCGTGCGCCAGACCCGCATGGAGGGCACGGCCGTGGTGGAGACCCGGCTGAAGATCCCCAACGGCGATGCCGTGCAGCGTGTGTACTCCGTGCCCGAGGCCGGTGGGCTGACCATCATCGAGGTGGAGAACGCCTCGCCGCTGCCGATCGTCGTTGCCTACACGCACGGCGGGTTGCGCTCGGTGCGGCCGCCGTCGGCGCCGATCGAGGGCATCACGCTGCCGGAGGGCAGCGTCGCCTGGCCGGTGGGTCATCACTCGACGCTCGTCGTCGCGCTGCCGCACGACGGCCGCGGTGCCGGCGCGCTGCCCGAGTCGCTGCCGCCGCTGGCGGGTGTGGTGCGCGGCTGGTCGAGCACCGTCGACCGTGCGGGCCGTGTGCTGCTGCCCGACGAGGCGCTCACCGAGCGCATCGTCGCCGAGCGGTGCGAGCTGGCCCTCTGTGGCCCGGCGCACCCCGACGACGACCCGGTGGCGTTCCTGTTGGCGGTCGGTCAGTTGGTGCGGATGGGCGAGCAGGCCGAGCCGTGGACGCCCGACGTGGCACACGCGGTGGAGCTTGCCGTGAAGGGCGTGCGCAACGGCGGCGCCGATTGGGCGTTCGGTGCGGCGATGGCCGCAGCCGACGCGGTGTTCGTGGCGGCGCGTGACGAGATGGCGCGCACCGACCTCGCCGCGCTGCGCCGCAGGATCACGGTGGACGGCGCGCTGCCCGCCGAGGCACCGGCCGAGGTGAGCCGCATGCTGGCGTGGGTGGAGCAGCGGTTGGTGCAGACCACGGCCGATGGCGCCGCGCTGCTGCCGGCCGGCCTGCCCACCGACTGGGCGGGCAACAACTTCGAGGTGTACGGCCTGCCGCACGGCCACGGCGGCACGGTGAGCTTCGCCATCCGCTGGCACGGCCCGCGCCCCGCAGCGCTGTGGGAACAGACCGGCAACCCGGTGTCGCTCACCGCACCGGTGCTGGCGCCCGACTGGGCGACGGCCGAGGTGAAGGGCGAGACGCTGTGGCCCGAGCCGGTGGGCATCCTGCCGCCGCCGCCCGCCGAGGGCGAGTCGTTCAGCTGATGTGCGACGTGCTGGTGGCCCTGGGTGGTGTCACCTCGTCGGGTGCCGCGCTGTTCGCGAAGAACAGCGATCGTCCGCCCACCGAAGCACAGCTCGTCGAGTGGTCGCCGTCGCGTCGTGACACGGGCCCGCTGCGCGTCACGCACATCGAGGTCGATCCGGCGCCGGGGGACACGTTGGCGTGCGTGCTGTCGAGGCCGGCGTGGTGCTGGGGTGTGGAGCACGGCGTGAACGAGGCCGGCGTCGCGGCCGGCAACACCACCGTGTACACGACGCTCGACCCGCGTGGCGCGCCCGTCGGCCTCACCGGTATGGATCTGGTGCGCCTGGCGCTCGAGCGCGCCGCCACCGCCGCCGACGCAGTGCAGGTGATCGTCGACCTCATCGCCCGCCACGGGCAGGGCGGCAGCGGCCACGACCCGGCCATCGTGCCGAACGGCCGCCCGTACTGGAACGCATTCCTGGTGGCCGACCCGACGAACGCGTTCGTCGTCGACACCAGCGGCGCCGAGCACGCCGTCGAGCGGGTGGTGGACGTGCGTGCGATCTCGAACCGCACGTCGATCCCGGCATTCGACGCTGCGCACCGGCACCCGCGTCAACCGGTCGAGCGGTTGGTCGACCCGCGTTGGCGCGCGTCGCAGCGCGCATTGGCCCAACGGCCGGTGACGGTGGACGCGCTGATGGCGCATCTGCGCTCGCACGACACGTGCTCCGAACCCGGCTGGAGCGTGTGCATGCACGCCGACGACGTGGAGGCCACGACGGCGTCGATGGTCGCCGAGCTGCGCGCCGACGGTGCGAGCACCCTGTGGTCGCTGACCGGCAGCCCCTGCCAGGCCGACTACCGGCAGTACACGTTCACCGACGCCGAGGCGGTCCTGCCTCCCACGCCCGACGGGGCTCGCAGAACGTAAGTTCGGTGGTCGAGGTCAGGCGTCGTTGGCCTCGGCTTCGTGGCGGGCGTCTCGCTCGGCGAGGGCCACCAGCACGGCATCGAGCTTGGCCTTCACCGCAGCGATGATCTCCGGGTCGTCGGTGTTGCCGTCGGCGTCGAATCGGTCGGTCACCATCGCCAGCTGCACCGGCGGGTCGATCACCATCGTCGCACCCATGTAGCCGAGGATGACGCCGAGGTTCTCCTGCGCCTTCGCCGTGCCGCCGCGGCCACCCGAGCCGAGGAACGCCACGACGGTGTCCTTGATCGCCCGGTCGTCCGGCGGGCGGGTGGCCCAGTCCAGCGCGTTCTTCGCCAGCGGCGTCGGGCTCCAGTTGTACTCCGGCATCCCGACGATCAGCGCGTCGGCGGCGCGCAGCGTGGCCCACCAGCGCTCGAGCACCTCCGGCGGCGCAGCCTCCAGGTCAGGGTTCATCCACGGCAGTTGGTCGATCCAGTCGATCCATTCGATCTGCAGGTCGTCGGTGGCCAGGCGCGTGGCCAGGCGGACGAGACCCGTGTTGGTGGAGCCGTGACGCAGGCTGCCGCTGAAGGCGAAGACGCGATAGGGGGCGGGCATCCCGTGAGTATGGGGCCGCGCCGTGCGGAACGCCACTCAGGACCCAGGGCTCGGCGCTCAGGGTTCGAGGATCACCGCGTCGCCCACGGCCAACTCGCCCGGCTCGAGCACGGTGGCGTACACCCGGCTGACGGGGCCGCGGTCGTGGTGCATCAGCTCGAAGGCGCCGTCGGTGAACCAGGCCTTGTTCTGGAAGCAGGGCACGGCGTAGCTGCTGGCCTCGCACAGCACGGTGCCGATGCGCAGCCGCACGCCGGGGCGCACCTCGGGCCACGGGATGCCACTGATGGTGACGTTCTCGCCGGCGAGGCCGGGCGCGAGCGGGTGGCCGTCGGCGCGGAAGGCGTCGATGACCTCCTGGCTCCACAGGCACAGCGCCTGGAACGGGCGGCCGTGGTGCACGCGGGTGGCCTGGCGATCGCCCTCCATGCCCTTGAACGTGACGGCGGCGCGGTCGACCGGCAGCTTGGGCAGGCCGCCCGAACTGACGCTCAGCTGCGTGACGTGACCGGTGACGGTGGCGGGCAGTTGCCCGGCAGCGCGCAGCGCCGGGCCGGCGGCCTGCCATGCGGCCCACACCCGCTCGAGGTCGGTGGTCAGGTCGCCGGTCAGCTCCGGTGCGAGCGGCTCGAGCACGGTGGCGTCCCGTCCCTCGGCCAGCAGCGCCCACACGATGGGGTGCGACGCGACGGTCTTCTGGGCGTCGTGCTCGGTGAAGGTGTAGGGGCCGACGGTGTACATGGGCACACCGTAGGCTGTCGCCGTGACGACCGTGGAGCACGATTTCGCCGACCTCAAGCTCACCGAATGGACGTCGTGCGGCGGCTGTGCGGCCAAGTGGGGCGCCTCGCTGCTCACCGGCCTGGTGCGCGAGATGCCGGCGGGCATGGATCCGTCGCTGCTGGTGGGCCTGGCGCCGTTCGACGACGCGGCGATCTATCAGGTGGCACCCGACGTGGCGCTGGTGAGCACCACCGACTTCTTCCCGCCGCTGGTGGACCACCCGTCCGACTTCGGTGCCATCGCCGCGGCCAACGCGTGCAGCGACGTGTTCGCGATGGGCGGCCGCGTGGTGATCGCCGTCAACGTGGCGGCGTTCCCCGAGCACTTCCCGCGTGAGGCCATCGTCGCCATCTTCGACGCCGCGGCGGCCGTGGTGGCCGAGGCCGGCGGCACCATCGCCGGCGGGCACACCATCCGCAACCCGGAGCCGATCTTCGGCCTCGCCGTGCAGGGCGTGGTGCACCCCGACCGTGTGTTCCGCAAGGGTGGCGCCCGTCCGGGCGACGTGCTGGTGCTCAGCAAGCCGGTGGGCACGGGCCTGACGTTGGCGGCCGGCACGGCCGACGACAAGGCGGCGGCGATCGCCGGCATGCGCCGGGTCAACCGTGCCGCCTCCGAGGAGCTGCAGGCGCTGGGCGACGTGGTGCACGCGGTCACCGACGTCACCGGGTACGGCCTGGCGGGTCACGGCTGGGAGATGGCCGAGCGCGGCGACGTGCAGGTGGTGGTCGACACGGCCGGCATCCAGGCGTATCCCGGCGCGCGTGAGGCCGCGCTGCGCGGCGTGCGCACCGGAGGCGACCCGCGCAACCGCGACTACGTGGCCGCCCACCTGCACAGCACGGCATCGGCCGACGGCGAGGCACTGTGCATGGACCCGCAGACCTCTGGCGGTCTGCTCGCCGCGGTGCCGGCAGCGGTGGTCGCCGACCTGTCGCCGAGGTGGTGGACCGTGGGCGAGGTGGCCGCCGGCCCCGCCGCCATCCTGCTGCGCTGACGCCATGGCCGGTCGAGCCCCCACACGCAGCATCGAGAAGGAGCTCTGGGCGGAGGGCCACGAGATCATCGTCGGCATCGACGAGGTCGGCCGTGGTGCCTGGGCCGGTCCGCTGATGGTGGGTGCGGCGATCCTGCCCCGCGACAAGCGCGTCAACGGCGTGCGCGACTCGAAGATGCTCACCGAGGGCAACCGCGAGAAGTTGTTCGATCGCATCGCCGGTTGGTGCGACGCGTGGGCGGTCGGTGCGGCCAGCCAGGTGGAGTGCGACGAGTTGGGCATGGCGGAGGCGCAGCGTGTCGCGGCACGGCGTGCGGTCGACGCGCTGGGCCTGCGGCCCGACGCAGCGGTCGTCGACGGCAAGTGGAACTTCCTGCAGGGTGTGGTGCCGCACGTGGAGATGCGCGTGAAGGCCGACATGTACTGCCTGTCCGTCGCGGCGGCGAGCATCCTCGCCAAGGTGACACGCGACCGGATCATGCGCGAGATGGCCGAGAGCTACCCGCACTGGAGCTTCGACACCAACAAGGGCTACCCGTGCCCGGTGCACAAG
>JBMOGW010000015.1:0-29950 GCA_049318165.1 Ilumatobacteraceae bacterium | reverse complement strand
ACGAGGGCGGCTGGCAGTTGATCCTCGCCCCGGACCGGACGTTGACGGTGATCCGACCGGGCGGGCACCGCAGCGTCCACGGACCCCCACTCGCCCGAGCCGCCTGACAGCGGCGAGTCGAACAGCCCTCAGAAGAAGGGCAGGTACTCGCGCATCTCCCACTCGGTGACGGCTTCCAGGTCCCAGTCGAGACCCTGTGCCTCCCAGCGGGCCACTTCGTCGCGCCGCAGCGCCACGAAGGTGCGCACGAAGTCGGCGCCGAGCGCCTCGTGCAGCACGGCGTCGCCCTCGAACGCGTCGAGCGCCTCGGCCAACGACTCGGGCGAGTGGCGATCGGTGTTCGGCTCGCTGTCGCCGTCGCCCACCTGAGGGCCACCGCAGTCGAGGCCGTCGACCACGCCGAGCAGCGCGGCGTTCAGCATCGCTGCAGCGGCGAGGTACGGGTTGGCCGAGCCACACGGCATCCGGTTCTCGATGCGGGTGGCCGCGCCGCGCTCGTACGGGATGCGGTACGTGCTGATGCGGTTGTCGAGACCCCAGTTCGCCCAGTAGCCGGCGATCAGGCCGGGCTGCAGGCGGCGGTAGCTGTTCACCGTCGGCGCCGACATCGCGCAGATCGCCTCGTGGTGGGCGATCAGGCCGCCGAGGCACTGGCGTGCCAGCGACGTGAGGCCGTACTCGGCGTTCGGGTCGTCGAACGCGTTGGGTCCGCCGCCCACCGGGACGAGCGAGAAGTTGATGTGCAGGCCGCTGCCGACGAGCAGCGGATGCGGGCGACCCATGTAGGTGACCAGGTAGCCCTTGCGGGCCGCCAGCTCGCGGGTCATCTCCTTGCAGATGAACGCACGGTCGGTGGCGTCCATCGCCGGGCCGTACTTCATGTTCACTTCCATCTGCCCGGGCGAGAACTCACCCATCACACCTTCGAGGTCGAGTTCGCTGTGCTCGGCGGCGTCGAAGAAATCGAACATCAGCCCGGTGGAGTCACCACCGGTACCGACGCCGTAGACGCGGTGCGACGGGATGTCGAGCGGCGCCCAGCCACCCGGCGACGCCTCGTCGGGCTGCATCACGAAGAACTCCATCTCGAACCCGAGCATCGGCTCGTAGCCGAGGGCGTGCCAGGCGTCGACGGCCTTCTGCAGCACCGTGCGCGGCGCGATCGGCAGCGGCTGGCCGTTGTACTCCAGGTCGGCGATCACCACGTCGGTGTCCACCTCCCAGCCCGGGCGACGGGTCTCGCGCAGCGGCACCGTCGACAGATCCGGGAAGCCCACATCGGCGGCGTAACCGTCCACCGGCAGGATGTCGCGCTGCACGTTCATCGTCAGCGTGGTCACGGCGTGGTGGCCGTGCTCGTTCAACCTGCGCTCGGGCACGTAACGCCCGTGGGACAGGCCGTTGACGTCGCACCACATCACTCGAACTCGTCGATTCCCCATGTGGGCGGACGCTAGCAGCCCGCTCCAACTTCGTTCGTTCCCTAACGAGTTTCGCGACTAGGGTGGACGGATCCGACACCGAACGGAGTGCCGGACGCCCAGGGGGAAGTACATGAAGAAGCAGATCATCCCGGCAGCGCTCGTGTCGCTCGGGCTCGCGCTCGCTGCGTGCAGCAGCGACGGGTCCACCGACAGCACTGCCGCTCCGGACACCACCTCCGCCACCACCGGCGGGGCCGACACCACCACCGGCGACACCGGCACCGACAGCACGGCGACGCCGTCGGACTGCGCGCTCGACACGCCGCTGAAGATCGGCTTCGCCGCCGACCTCGGCGAGCTCGGCGCGTTCTCCGACCAGCCCGGCTCGGAAGCCGCGAAGGTGATGGTCGACCAGATCAACGCCGCCGGCGGCGTGGGCGGCAAGCCCGTCGAGTACGTGGTGAAGGACGTCCAGGGCGATCCGGCCGCCACGCAGCGCGCCGCACAGGAACTGCTCGACGACGGCGTCAACGCCATCATCGGCCCGCCCTTCGCCAACACCGGCGCTCCCCTGCTCGACACGGTCGCCGGCAAGGCCCCGGTCGTGTTCATGGCCACCACCGACCCGTCGCTCGCCGACCCGTCGCGTGGCGCCTTCCTCACCAGCTTCAGCGACAAGTCGCAGGCCTCGGCGATGGCCGAGTTCGCACTCGGCAAGGGCTTCACCAAGGCCGTCACGCTGAGCAGCACCGACGACGTGTACTTCTCGGGCAACCCGGAGTACTTCACGAAGGTGTTCACCGACGGCGGCGGCAGCGTGCTGGGCGACTACGCCTACAGCCTCGCCGACAGCGACTTCTCGACCCAGGTGAACGAGATCGCCGGTCTCTCGGACAAGCCCGAGGTGCTCTTCACCGCCATGGTGATGCCGCAGACGCAGACCCTGCTCGAGCAGCTCGACGCCGCCGGTCTCGGCGACATCGTGGTGATGGGCGTGGACGGCTTCGACGCCACGCTCGTGTGGACCGCGGGCGACATCGCCAACGGCGTGTTCTTCGCCGCCCACACCTTCCCGCAGGACGGCAACGACGTGCAGTCGTTCATCGACGAGGTGAAGGCCACCGGCGCGAACATCGAGACGATCAGCTTCGGTGCGCTCTCGGGTGACGCGGTGCAGATCATCGCCGCCGCCGCCACCACCGCCTGCTCGGTCGACCCGGCCAAGCTGACGGACGCGATCAACAACCTGCAGGACCTCAAGGTCGTGACCGGCTCGGTCACGTACAAGGATCGCAACGGCGTGCCGGACAAGGACGTGACGATCCTCACGGTCGAAGGTGGCCAGCCGGCGTTCGTCGAGGCGATGCGCCCCGCCAACATCCCGGACTGACCGGAAACGCACGCCGGCAATGCTCGAGGTCGACGGCATCACCACGCGCTACGGCGCGATCACCGCGCTGCACGGCGCCTCGTTGGAGGTGCACGCCGGTGAACTGGTGGCGCTCGTCGGCCCGAACGGCGCCGGCAAGACCACACTGCTGAACACCGTGGCCGGGCTGTTGCGCCCGGCCACGGGCAGCGTGCGGTTCGAAGGTGCCGACATCACCGGCATGGAACCCGCGACGCTGGTGCGCAAGGGCCTCGCCCTCGTGCCCGAGCACCGCCGCATCTTCAAGGACCTCACGGTCGAGGAGAACCTGCGCCTCGGCGGCACCACCGCCGCTCCGGCCGAGCGTCGGCAGCGGCTGGACGAGGCGGCCGAACTGTTCCCGGTGCTGCGCAACAAGTGGGCCACCTCCGCCGGCTTCCTGTCCGGCGGCGAGGCACAGCAGCTGGCGGTCGCCCGGGCGTTGATGAGCAACCCGCGGCTGCTGCTGCTGGACGAGCCGACGATGGGCCTCGCGCCGACGATGGTCGACGTGGTGTTCGACCTGTTGCAGCGGCTACGCGAACAGGGCCGCACGATGCTGGTCGTCGAGCAGAACGCGACACGCATCCTCGAGCTCGCCGACCGTGGCTACCTCCTGCGCACGGGCAACATCGTGGCCACCGGCACCGGCACCGAACTGGCGTCGGACACGTCCCTGTTCGAGTCCTTCATCGGTACGGCGCCCGATGGCGTAGCCGGGAGCCCCGCGTGATCAAACTGATCCAGACCATCGTCGACGGCCTCGGCGTCGGCAGCACCTACGCGCTGCTGGCCCTGGGCATCTCGTTGATCTTCGGCGTGATGCACCTGGTGAACTTCGCCCACGGCGAACTGATCACCGTCGGCGCCTACACCGCCTACTTCTTCTTCCTGCACGGCGGCAGCTGGTGGTGGATGCCGATCGTCATCATCGGGTCGGCCGTGCTGGCCTCGGTGGCGATGGAGTTCGTCGCGTTCCGATGGGTACGCAACGCCAACCCGTTCACGCTGCTGCTGACGTCGTTCGCGATCGAACGGCTGTCGCACGCCCTGTGGCAGATCTTCGTGTCGCCGAAGCAGCGCCCCTTCCCGAAGCCCGAGTGGGTGTTCAACCAGTTCAAGATCGGCGGCGTCAGCATCGAGGTGATGGACGTCGTCACGATCGCCGTCACCATCGTGACGCTCATCATCACCGCCGGGGTGTTCAAGCGCACGATGTTCGGCATCAGCGTGCGGGCGGCGGCCGAGGACTTCGATGCCGCCCGCCTGATGGGCACTCGCGCCAACCGGGTGATCTCGGGCGCCTTCGCCTTCGCCGGTTTCCTCGCCGGCGTGGCGGCGACGCTGATCCTGATGCGCACCCCCGCCGCCGAGCCGTCGATGGGTTCGGACTGGCTGCTCAAGGCGGTCATCGCAGCGGTGATCGGCGGCCTGGGCAGCTTCAGCGGCGCCATCGTCGGCGGCATCGCCCTCGGCCTGCTGGAAACGCTCACCCGCGCCTACCTGCCGGAGGTCGCCACCGGCTGGGACAAGTTCTCCACGGCCGTGGTGTTCATCATCATCGCGATCTTCTTCGTGGTCCGACCCGACGGCATCTTCAAGGTGTCGCACGCGGAGCGAGTGTGATGGGCGCCATCCTGCAGCGCACCGCACGCACCACCCTCGGCAGCGCCGTGCTGATGGCCGCCGTGGCCGCGCTGGCGATGGTGTACACGAGCGGCGGTGGCGCATCCCGCGAGTCACTGATCTCGGAGATGCTCGCCAACTTCATCCTCGTGCTCGGCATCCAGGTGTTCATCGGCAACACCGGAGTCCTCAGCTTCGGCCACATGGCCTTCGCGCAGATCGCCGCCTACGCCACGGCCGTCGTGGCCATCCCACTCGCCGCGAAGGCGAAGGCGCTGCCCGACATCCCGTTCGGCCTCGACACCGTGCACATGGGCGCGCTCGGCGCCACCATCACCGCGGTCGTCGTGACGGTGATCATCGGTGCCTTCGTCGGCGTCGCCGTGGCCCGCGCGCACGGCCTGGCGCCGACGATGATCACCCTCGCGCTGCTGTTCGTGGTCGAGCAGTTGGTGAAGAACTGGAAGGAACTCACCCGCGGCGCAGGTGGCCTGTCCGGCATCCCGATCATCCAGAGCAACGGCTGGCTGTACCTCGGGGCGTTCGTCGCGCTCGTCGTGGCCGCGTTCTTCCAGGAGATGCGCATCGGCCGGTTCAGCATCGCCACGCGCGAGGACGAACTTGCCGCCCCGGCGCTCGGCATTCGCATCTTCACGTCGCGTTACGCGGCGTGGGTGGTCAGCATCGGCCTCACCGCGCTCGGCGGCTCGCTGCGCGCCCAGTCGCTCGGCAGTGTGAACCCGAAACAGTTCACGCTCGATGCCGGCATCCTCATCCTCGTCATGCTCGTGGTCGGTGGCATGCGCACGGTCAGCGGCGCGGTGCTCGGCACGGTGCTGATCACCGCCGGCAACGAACTGTTCCGCCAGTTGGGCGACCCGTCGCGACTGGACATCGAGCGCTTCCCCGACCTGTTCCTCGGCGTGGCGCTGCTGCTGGCGATGCTCATCCGCCCCGAGGGCCTGCTGGGCGACATCGACCTGATGGCCTGGATGCGACGGAAGATGTACCGGCCTGCGAAGGCCGAGCCGATCCAACCCGTCATCGGCACGCGCGAACTGGTGGCTCGCGAGATCGAAGTGCACTTCGGCGGCTTCGTCGCCCTCGACGGCGCCGCGCTGCGCGTGCGCCCGGGCGAAGTGGTCGGCCTGATCGGCCCCAACGGCGCCGGCAAGACGACGCTGTTCAACGTGATCACCGGCCTGGTGGACGAGACCGCCGGCACCGTCTGGCTGGGCGACGACGACGTGTCGAGCAAGGACCCGGTGGGCATCGCCCGCGCCGGCCTGGCGCGCACCTTCCAGAACCTGCGCCTCTTCCCCGCGCTGAGCGTGCGCGAGAACGTTGCACTCACCGCGCTCGTCGCAGCACGGCATCGCGCCGACCGCGTACGCCCCGACGTCGATCTGCTGCTGGCCGAAGCCGGCCTCACCGAGTGGGCCGAGCGAGCCGCAGGCACGTTGGACTACGGCAACCAGCGCCGCCTCGAACTGATCCGCGCCGCGGCGCTGGCACCCGAGTACCTCCTGCTCGACGAGCCGACCTCGGGCATGAGCGACACCGAGAGCCTGGCGATGGTGGATTCGGTGCGCACGATCGCCGGCCTGATCGGTGCGGGCGTGTTGGTGATCGACCACGACCTGGGGTTCATCACGCGCATCTCCGACCACATCGTCGTGCTCAGCGAAGGCCGCGTGCTGGCCGAGGGCACACCCGCCGAGGTGCGTGCCAACCCGGCGGTCGCCGAGGCATACCTCGGCTCGCAGGCCTGATCACCAGGCGACCGGCACCGCCACCGGACCGCGGAACTCGAAGCCACGGATCTCGACGTCGCCGGTGAGGTGCAACCCGGGCAGGCGCTCGAACAGCCGCTGCACTGCCACACGCACCGTGCTGCGGCCCAACCACGCACCGAGGCACACGTGCGGGCCGATGCTGAACGCGAGGTGCGAGCCTTCGCGGCGGTGCAGCAGGAACCGGTCGGGGTCGTGCCAGCGCTCCTCGTCGCGATTCGCCGAGCTGATGACTGCGGCCACCAGGTCGCCCTTCGGCACCGTGACCCCGTCGAGCTCGACGTCGGCGGTGGCCTGCCGGGTGGAGGTGGCGACCGGTGAGATCCAACGGAACAGTTCCTCGCACGCGTTGCGCCACAGCCGGCCGTCGGCCTGACACTCGGTCAACGCCTCCGGGTGGGTCAACAGCGCCCAGACGCTGAGGCCGATGCCGTCACGCGGCTCGTTGATCCCGCCCGACATGCACAACCGGACGTTGTTGACGATCTCGTCCGCGCTGAGACCGGTGTGCGACAGGTGCGGGACGACGACCTCACGGATCGATGCCCCCGACGCCTCGTTGGCGGCAGCAGCGATCACCGCCGGGCCCGGCTCGTTGGCGAAGTTGGCCAGCCCGGTGCACACACCCCGCGTCCACTCCCCGATCTGCTGCCAGGTGGCGTTGTGCCAGCCGAGCGAATCCTGCAGGGCACGAACGGCGATCGGCTCGGCGTAGGCGGTCATCAGATCGGCGCCCGACGGGTCGAACGCGTCGATCAACTCGTCGCAGATGCCGGGCAGCACGTCGGCCACCCAGGCACCCGTGGCCGTGGGCGCGAAGGACGGCTGCAGCGCGTCCTTCAGCCGGCGGTGGACGTCGCCGTCGCTGCCCAGCATGTTGTGGCCGAGCACGGTGTTCAACCAACTGGGCTCGGTGGCGGAGGTGAAGTGGTCGGTGCGTTCGTGCACTTCGATCACGTCGTCCCACCTGGTCACCAGCCACATGCCGAGGTCGGGCACCCAGCTCACCGGCTCGTCCTGGCGCAGCCGGGCGAGGACGGGATACGGGTCGGCTTCCAGTTCGGCGAGCGTGATCGACACCCCCAGCGATTCCGGCATCGGGCGAGAGTACCAGGCCGTTCCGAACGGCCACGGTGCCCACATCACCACACTCGGTGACATTTCCTGACACAATGTTGACCAAACCTTTTCGCGATCTCCGACGTGTCTGGTTCGTGCACGGAGATGGGGGCGCCACCAAGCGAGTGAGGATCCGTACGATCCTCGCGTTGCTCACGGCCGCTGCTGCCCTGGCCGTGGGCATGGTCCAGACCACTGAGGCCAAGCCGCCCACGCCCTCGACCTCGTGCGCGCAGCCGGGTGGCTGCACAGGACTGGATCCCCAGTCCTGACGCCCGACTGAGTGCATCCCTGCCTGGCGTAGCAGCGGGTCGTTTGGCTCCGAACGACCCGCGCTACGTTCGGCACGATGCAACGCGCTGACTCACTGCCCCACCTCGACATCGTCGGCCACGACGTCTACGAGCGAGGCGTGCCGTTCGCCGCGTACGACGAGTTCCGTGCCGACGCCCCCGTCGCATGGGTGAACGAGACCGAGGCGAACGGCCATCACGGCGGCGGCTTCTGGTCGCTCACCACACACGAGCACGTGGTCGCCGTCCACAAGGACTGGCGCACGTTCTCGTCAGAGGTCGGCGGCACCGAGATCGAGGAACTCGAGCCCGACGCGCTGATCGCACGGCGCACGATGCTCGAGACCGACCCGCCGCGCCACACCAAGCTGCGCCAGCTGGTGAACCCGACGTTCAGCAAGCTGGCGGTGCAGACGTACGCCGCACACTCGCACGAACTCGTCGCGCAGGTGCTCGACCGGGCGCTGACCATGGACGTGTGCGACGGCGTGTACGACGTGGCACGCGAGTTGCCGATCCGGATGATCACCGGCCTGTTGGGCGTACCCGACGACGACGCGCCGCAACTGTTCCACTGGGCCGACCAGATCGTCTACAACGCCGACCCCGACTACTCCGCCGCCATCAGCGACCAGGTGGACACCGACCCGTACCGGCTGCTGCCGTTCCGCAGCCCGGTGTCGTTGAAGGTGCTCGAGTACGTGCAGCGCCTGGCCGCCGCGCGCCGCGGTGTGGACGGTGGCGACGTGCTGACCGTGTTGACCAACGCCCTCGTCGACGGCGAGCCGCTCACCGAACGCGAGCAGGGCACGTTCTTCCTGCTGCTGCTGATCGCCGGCAACGAGACAACCCGGCATTCGCTCTCACACGGCCTGCAGGCGTTCGCGAAGCACCCGGACGCGCTGCCGTGGCTGCGCGAGCACCCCGAGGCGCTCGACACGGCCGTCGAGGAGGTGCTGCGCTGGACCAGCCCGCAGCTGCACTTCCGCCGCACCGCCACGGTCGACACCGAGATCGGCGGCGTGCACGTGGCCGGCGGCGAGAAGGTGGTCACCTGGTACATGGCCGCCAACTTCGACCCGGCCGCGTTCACGAACCCGATGACGTTCGACCTTGCACGCACGCCGAACAAGCACGTCACCTTCGGCGGTGGCGGCCCGCACCTGTGCCTCGGCCAGTGGATGGCCCGGTTGGAGGTGCGCACGTTCCTGCAGGCGCTCGTCGAACGCGTCGAGCGGGTGGAACTGGCGGGCGACGTGCAGCGCGTCCGCAGCAACTTCATCAACGGCCTGAAGGCCCTCCCGCTCACCCTCGTCCCGCGCTGACCTTCCCGCCGAACTTAAGTTCTGCGGATGGCGGTGGCGATGTAGCGGTCGGGGCGGACGAGCACGGCGCGGCAGCCGTACGTGGCGCGGGGCTCGACCACCACCATGCGGCCGTCGGGGGCGTCGAACCACTGGTCGGCCGCCACCCACACCCAGCCGTCGGGCAGGCGATCGTCCAGGCGGTCGGGCTGCGGCAGCAGATGCCCCACCGGGAACTCCTCACCCAACTCGATGCCGGGCAGGCGCGACCAGCGCACCGGGTCGGGCGCATCGGGGGTCGGCAGGTCGGTCGGGTCGGCCGCCAAGCGGGACAGCGTGCGACCGGCCTCCATCGACATCCGCACCACCGTCTCGGCGTGCGGGGCACGCTCGGCCTCGTACGTGTCGAGCAGCGACTCGTCGCCGGTGTCGAGCACCTCGCGCAGCTTCCACGACAGGTTCACCGCGTCACGGATGCCACTGCACATGCCCTGACCCATGAACGGCGGCATCAGGTGCGCCGCGTCGCCGGCAAGGAGCACCCTGCCGTCGGGGCCACCGCGCCAACGCTCGGCCACGAGCGCGTGGAATCGGTAGCGAGCGGCGCGCACCAGCGTCGAGTTCTCGGCGGTCACGCCCCAGGGCGCCAGCAGATCCCACGGGTCGGGGTGCTCGTCGCCGTGCAGCAGGAACTCCCACCGGCGGTACTCGGCGTGCGACGGCACGAACGTCGCCAGGCGGGCCGGATCGCACACCTGCTGGATGATCGACGGCAGCGGCGGCACCGCGGTGTCGTGCAGCGTCACGTCGACCACCAGCCACGGCTGGTGGTACTCCAGATCGCGCATGCGGATGCCGAGGGCATCGCGGGTGGGGCTGGTGGCGCCGTCGCAGGCGATCACCCAGCGCGCGTCGGCCAGCAACGTGTCGATCGGCGGCGCTTCGACACCGAGGTGCACCTCCACGTGCGGGAAGCGGTCCAGGCCGCTGCGCAGCATCGCCTCAACCTGCGGCTGCACGAACACGTAGTCCTCGTGCCATCCCAACAACGGCTCGCGCTCGAACCCCTCGAACGTGAACAGCCGCTCGCCCTGCGCATCCACGTACTCCATGCCGGCCGACACGGTGAGCACGTCGTGCAGTTGCTGCTCGAAGCCGAGCTGTGCGAACACGCGGGCGATCTCGGCGTCGAGGTGGCAGGCGCGCGGCTGCGAGTACGGCGCGGGGTCGCGCTCGTGGACGACCGTACGCAGCCCGGCGCGGCCACAGAGGTTGGCCAGCGTGGCGCCCGTGGGGCCCATGCCGACGATGGCGACGTCGTGACGCATGCCTGTCACACCTCGGGGGCCGTGGTCTCCCACTGGGTCGTCCCCCAGGTGACCGCAAGGAGGGTGCTGTCGTTGCCGGGTGCGGCACCGTGCCAGTGCCGCTCGTTCGCCGGGCAGACCACCAGCGTGCCCTGCTGCAGGCGCACCTCGCCGTCGGCCTCGGTGCCGACCCGCGCCTCACCGGACACGACGAACAGCTGCTGGCCGCCCGGGTGCAGGTGCCAGAACGTGACGGCGCCGTCCTTGAAGTGCACGAGCGCGGTGTCGGGCTCGTCGTCGGTGGGCGTGGCGTGCAGCATCTCCAGTTCGACGGTGCCGGTGAACCTGCCGCCGTACGAAACGGATTTGTCGCCCTCGGGGATCACCTTCATCACGTGCCTCCTAGCGCTCGACGACGGGGTTGCGCATGACACCGATGCCGGCGATCTCGGTCTCGACGACGTCGCCGTCGCGCAGGAACCGGCCGCGGGCCTCGCCCACACCACCGGGGGTGCCGGTCCACACCAGGTCGCCCGGCTGGAACGTGATGTAGCGGCTGAGCCACACCACCAGCGCCGGCACGTCGAAGATCAGGTCGTCGGTGTTCGCTTCCTGCATCACCTCGCCGCTGACGGTGCCCTTCAGCGCCAGCGAGTCGGGGTCGGCCAGGTCGTCGGCGGTGACGAGATACGGGCCGATGGGGCCGAACGTGTCGTACGACTTGGCGATCGTGAACTGCTTCAGCGGCGGGCGGAACTGTTCGCCGCGGTCGCTGATGTCCTGGCCGCACGTGACGCCCGCCAGGAAGCTCCATGCGTTCTCCCGGGTGGCAGCCTTGCACGTGCGGCCGAACACGATGACCAGCTCGGTCTCGTAGTCGATCATGTCGAGGCCCTTGGGGATGACGATCTCGTCGAACGGGCCGCACACGCAGTTCTCGGTCTTGGCGAACAGGTGCGGTTCGGTCGGCAGGTCGCGGCCGCTCTCGATCGCGTGCTGCGTGTAGTTCAGGCCGACGCCGTAGCCCTTCGGCGGGCGCGGCACCGGCGCACCGAGCTTCGACTCGTCGAGCTCCGGCCAGTCGGCGGCGACGGCGGCTGCGGCGATGGCTCGCAGTGAGTCGTGGTTCGCCAGATCGCTGAGCAGCATCGGATCGCTGCCGAGCGCACCGTTGCTCGCTCGCTCGACATCGACCGCGTGACCGTCGACCACGATGGTGGCGCGACCTTCCAGGTTCGCCAAACGCATGACTTTCCTACTTTCTGTCGGTGCTCAGTGACCGGACGGGAACCACATCTGGATGTTGCCCGTGCCGGCGGCGTTCTCGTACTCGCTGGTGGCGGTGCCGGGCCAGGTCCAGTCGGGACCGCCGAGCGCTGCCGCCATCAACAGATAGTGCCCGAAGCGGCCCTCCGGCGAGTACTTCCTGAACTCGGGATAGAACTCGAGCACGGCGGCGTGGTCGCCGCGTTCGAGCATCGCGAGCAACTGCTGGTCGGCGGCGCGGTGGTCGCTGCTGCGCAGGTGCACCGGGTCGGCCGACTCGTGTTGGCGCAACTCGCGTAGCGGCCAGAACTTGTGCGACAGGGCGCCGCTGGCCAGCAGGACGACGCGCCGGTCGCTGCGGCGGATGGCCTCGCCGATCACCTTGCCGGTGTCGATGAAGTCGTCGAACTCCGCGGTCTGGCAGAGGCTGAACGACACCCACTTCTCGTCGCGCTGCAGGAACGGCGTCAGGTACACCGTGGCGTACTTCACGGGCAGGTACGGGTCGTCGCTGGCGTGCACCCACACGTCGTCGCGCTCGCCGGCGACCTCGGCCATCAGGTGCGCCAGTTCGGGGTCGCCCGGCAGGTCGTACGGCATCTGCGGATTGCCGCGTGGCAACTCCTCGCTCGTGAACTTGCCGTCGCGGCGCTCGTGCGCGCTGACGACGAACTCGAACGTGGTGAACCAGTGCGAGTCGAGCACGACGAAGGTGTCGGCCTGCAGTGCGTCGAGTTCCTTGCGGATGCGGCGCAGCCCTTCGAGGATCGTGAAATCCTTGCCGCCGTTCATCTCGAGGCGCACGTCCTCCGGCAGCACGAGCGGCGGCACGTGTGTCACGAGCGCCGCTCCGACGATCTCGCCCATCTGGACCTTCCCCCTCGATTCGTTAGGTCCCGAACAATCTACACTCCGCCCGGATGGTCGTCGTCCTCGCGCTCACCGCCGCCACGGTCATCGGCGTGGGCGATTACCTGGGCGGTCGCGCGTCCTCGCGGCACCCGGCGATCCTCGTCACGTTCGTCGGGCAGGCCGTCGCGTGCGTGCTCGGCGTGTTCGCGGCGCTGGCCATGGGGTGGGACGATCTCCACCCCGGCGACCTGGTGCTGGGCGCGCTCTCCGGTGCCGCCGCGGGCACGGCGACGGTGGCGTTCTTCCATGCGCTCGGCAACGGGCGGATGTCGATCGTGGCACCGGTGACGGCGGCGACCGGGGTGGTGCTGCCCGTCGCGTACGACGCCGTGCGTGGCGTGGAACTGCAGGGCATCACCTGGACCGCGATGGTGATCGTCATCGCTGCGATCCCGATGGTGGCGATGCGGCCGGGCGGTGACCACCGCCTGTCGCTGCGCGCCGAACTGCTGCTGTCCGTGATGGCCGGCACCGGCTATGCGCTGTACTTCATCCTCCTCGGCCACACGTCGGAGTCCAGCGGCCAGTGGCCCGTCGTCATGTCGTTCGCCGTCGGCGCCGCCTGCGTCGGCCTGATGGCTGCGGTGCAGCGTGTGCGCCTCGACCGGCTGCCCTGGGGTGCGGTCGGCAGCGGCACCGCCAGCATCGTGGCCGGCGTGTGCATCACCCGGGCGCTGCAGATCGGACCGATCTCACTCGCCACCGTGCTCGGTTCGCTCTACCCCGTCGTGACGTCGGGATTGGCGGTGCGACTGGACGGCGAGCGGTTGCGCCCGATCAACGTGGTCGGCATCGTCGCCGCCGTCGCCGGTGCGGCGGCGGTGGCCGCTACGCGCTGAGCGCCCGCACCGTCTCGACGAGCGCGTCGCGGTGGTCGCGCATCGCCGGGATGCCGGCCTGCCGCAGCACCGCATTGTCGAGGACGCTGTTCGCGGGCCGCGGCGCAGGCCGCGGCGGCTGCAGCTCGACGGTGCTGATCGGCCGCACCATGCCCGGGTCCTTGCCCATCGCGGCGACCACCGACTGGGCGAACTCGAACCACGAGACCGCACCCTGGTTGGTGGCGTGCACCACGCCGGACAGACGATCGAGCGCGATGCGCCGCAGCATCGGTGCGAGGTCCTGCGTGAACGTGGGGTGGCCCACCTGATCGGCCACGAACGCCAGCTCGGGGTGCTCGCCCGCCAGGCGCATGATGGTCTTCACCATGTTGGTGCCGTGCACACCGCACACCCACGAGGTGCGCACCACCGTGGCGGAGGTGCCGAGCACCAGCGCCTCGCGCTCGCCGATCAGCTTGGTGATGCCGTACACGCTCTGCGGCGCGGTGTCGTCCCACTCGTGGTACGCACGGTCGAGCTCGCCGTCGAACACGTAGTCGGTGCTCAGCGTCACCAGGTGTGCACCCGTCCGGTCGGCAGCCTCGGCCAGCCAGCGGACCGCCGTGCCGTTCATCGCCAACGCCAGTTCGGGGTCGCCTTCGCACGCGTCGACCGCGGTCCACGCGGCGCAGTTCACCACCACATCGGGCGCCACCGACGTCACCGCGGCGAGCACGGCCGAACGGTCGCTCACGTCGAGCGCCGCCCGGTCGAGTGCGGTCACGTCGTCGCCGGCCGTGGTGCAGGTGGCCACCAGGTCGGTGCCCAGTTGGCCGGCGGCACCGGTGACGAGCACTCGCATCAGAGGCCGGCCTTGGCCTTCAGCGGCTCCCACCACCACCGGTTGTCGGCGTACCACTGCACCGTCGAGGCCAGGCTCTCGTCGAAGCTGCGCTGCATCGTCCAACCGAGCGCGGTGACCTTGTCGATGTTCACCGAGTAGCGACGGTCGTGACCCAGACGGTCGTCGACCGGCTTGATGAAGCTCTCGTCGCGGCCGCACAACTCGAGCAGCGCGTAGGTCAGCTCACGGTTCGTCATCTCCTGGTGGGCACCGATGTTGTACACCTCGCCCACCACACCGTCGGTGAGCACCAGGTGCGCCGCACGGTTGTGGTCCTCGACGTGGATCCAGTCGCGCACGTTGCCACCGTCGCCGTACAGCGGCACCTGCTTGCCGTCGAGCAGGTTGGTGGTGAACAGCGGGATCACCTTCTCGGGGAACTGGTACGGCCCGAAGTTGTTGCTGCACCGGGTGACCACCACGGGCAGGCCGTAGGTGGTGACGTAGCTGAGCGCGATGAGGTCGCTGCCCGCCTTGGCAGCCGAGTACGGCGAGCGCGGCGTGAGGATGTCGGTCTCGAGGAACGAACCGTCGTCGATGGTGCCGTACACCTCGTCGGTGCTGATGTGCAGGAACTTGCCGATGCCCACCTGGCGGGCGACGTCGCACAGCACGTTGGTGCCGAACACGTTGGTGCGCACGAACGCGTCCGGGTCCTTGATACTGCGGTCCACGTGGCTCTCGGCCGCGAAGTGCACCACGGCGTCGTGGCCGTCCATGCCCTTCAGCACTGCGTCGCGGTCGCAGATGTCGGCGTGGACGAACCGGCAACGATCGCCGTCGACGATGTCGTTGATGCTCTCCATGTTGCCGGCGTACGTCAGTGCGTCGTAGATGGTGACCTGGTGGTCGGTGTTGGCGAGCACCCAGCGGGCGTAGTTGGAGCCGATGAATCCGGCGGCTCCGGTGACGAACAGCTTCACGTCGTTCCTTCCTGGGTCAGGTGCGCATCGGCCAATAGGGCCGGCGGCCTGTGGGCAGGTCGGCGCGCAACGGGTTGGACTGATCGCGTGCCGACAGGATGGGGTCGGTGACGCCCCAGTCGGCGCCGATGACGGGGTCGTCCCACTTCACGCCCAGTTCGTCGGCCGGGTTGTAGTAGCCGTCGACCAGATAGGTCATCACCACGTCGGTGAGGGCGGCGAAGCCGTGGGCCACGCCCGGCGGGATGTACACGCCGAGGTGGTTCTCACCCGAGATGTCGAAGCACTCGGTGCCACCGTCGGTGGGCCCGCCCTCGCGCAGGTCGTGCAGCACCACGCGAATGGTGCCGACCGGGCAGTACCAGTAGTCCGACTGGTGCAGGTGGTAGTGCAGACCGACGAGGGCACCCTGCTGCTTGTTCGACCGGTTGCCCTGGATCATCTCGCGCGCGTTGGGGAACCACTCGCGGCGATAGGTCTCGATGAACAGCCCACGCTGGTCACCGTGCAGCGTCGGCTCCACGATGTACACACCGGCGATGGCGGAGCTCTCTCGTACGTTGGGCATCGGGCTCCAGTATGGCCGGGTCACTGCTGCGGAGCAGGACCATCACCGCGGAAGTAGGCGAGCACCGCGTCGGCGCCGTCGCCGAGCAGCAGCACCGCGTTGCCGTCGATCGTCTTCCCCACGACAGGTAGCGCATAGCTCTTCAGACCGCTGTCGACGGCGCTGCGCAGCGAGCCCGCCGCCTCGATCGGGTCGAGGTGTTCGTCGATGCGCACCGAGTCGCCGATCGCGGTGATCAGCTCGCCCGCACGGTACGGGTCGGTCTTCAACTGCGCCAGCGCGCCCTGCAGGCTGGCGTTCACGAATTCGCGTTGGCGCTTCGAGCGGCCGAGGTCGCTGGTCGGATCGGTGACCCACTCGCCGTTCTTGAACTCCTCGTAGTGGCGGCTGCGGGCGTAGGCGAGCGCCTGGGTGCCGTCCAGCACGTGACAGCCCGGGACGGTGATGTTCAGGCCGGTGTTGGCGTCCCGTGTCGGGTACAGGAAGCACACCTGCACGCCACCGAGCGCCTCGACCAGTCGCTCGAAGCCGGTGAAGTCGATCTCGACGTAGTGGTGGACGGGGATGCCCAGTTCGGTCTGCACGGTGCGCGCCAGCACGTCGGGGCCGTCGTTGAACGCCGAGTTGATCCGCCGTTTGCTGTCGTGGCCCGGCACGTTGACGTAGAGGTCACGCGGGATGGAGAGCAGCGCGGCCTCGCCCGTGTCCTTGTCGTAGCGCAACACCATGATCGTGTCGCTGCGGTTGCCGCTCACGTTGCCGGTCTCGCCGGTGTTGGGGTCGCCGAACTCGCGACTGTCGCTGCCCACCAGCAGGTAGTTGTCGATGCGGTCGCTCGCCGGGCTGAGCACGTCGGCCACCTTCGGCACGCGTTCCACGGCGTCCACGGTCCGCCGGGCGGCGATCAGCACGCCGGCCGTGCACGCCACCCCGACGAGCAGGGCCACCAACAGCATCCCGGGTGCGCGCCGACGGCGCGGTTTCGGGGCGGTGTCGATGGCCAGCACGGCTGGGAACGGTACTGGCTCACCCCTGCGCGCGGAGGTGCACCACGTCGCCCGTGTCGACGCGATGGCTGATGCCGCAGGCGTCGAGCACCACCAGGCGACCGTCGGCCTCGACGTCGATCGCTCGGCCCTCCAGCACACCGTCGGACAGCTCCACCCGCACCGCACGGCCCAGCGTGCCGAGGTTCGCCCGATAGGCGGCCGTGATGTCGACCGGCAGCGCGTCATATGCGGTGAGCAGGGCTTCCAGCAGGTTCAGCGGGTCGAGCGCCTCTCCCAGCCGCGCTCCCTCCGGCGGCGCCCAGCCGACATTGACGCCGATGCCCACCACCACGGCCTGACGGCCGGCGACGAGCGTGGACTGCGCCAGGATGCCCGCCAGCTTGCGGTCGTCGACCAGCAGGTCGTTGGGCCACTTCAGGCTCGGTGTGACACCAGCCACCTGCGTGGACGCGGCGATCGCGGCCAGCCCCACCCGTTGGGTCAGCTGGTGCGGCACGTGCGGCACCTCGGTGAACAACAGCGACACGAGCAGGTTCGCGCCCGGCGGCGCCACCCAGGTGCGGTCCAGCCGACCACGCCCCGCCGTCTGGTGGCGGGCGGCCAGCACGCTGCGGTTGGGCGCCCCGTCGGCGGCCTCGGCGAGCAGGTCGGCGTTGGTGCTGCCGGTCTCCTCGACCACGCGAACGTGCCAGCCGGCGGGCCATTCACGGGCCGCCACATCAGGTGGCCGTGCAGGTGGGGTGGCACCGGGCGTGTCCATTCCGCAAAGATTGCCACCTGTGCTGAAAAAGATCCTGATTGCCAACCGCGGCGAGATCGCCGTCCGAGTCATCCGCGCTGCCCGAGAGCTCGGCATCAAGACCGTCGCGGTCTACAGCGAACTGGATCGCAACGCGCTCCACGTCCGCCTCGCCGACGAGGCGTACGCCCTCGGCGGCTCCACCGCGGCCGAGAGCTACCTCAACACCGAGGCCATCCTGTCGGCCATCGAGCAGAGCGGCGCCGACGGTGTGCACCCCGGTTACGGCTTCTTCTCCGAGAACGCCGACTTCGCCCGCGCCATCACCGCGAAGGGCGTCGCGTTCATCGGACCGCCCCCGGCGGCCATCGACGAGATGGGCGACAAGGTCAGCTCGCGCAAGGCAGCACTGCGCGGCGGCGCCCCCATCGTCCCCGGCACCACCGAGTTCGTGCAGTCCGTCGACGAGATCATCGCGTTCGGTCGCGAGTTCGGCTACCCGATCGCCATCAAGGCCGCCTTCGGTGGCGGCGGTCGCGGCATGAAGGTCGTCCGTTCGGAGGAGGAAGTGCAGGAGGCCATGGACAGCGCCCAGCGCGAGTCCAAGGCGTTCTTCGGCCGCGACGAGATCTACATCGAGCGCTACCTCACCTGGCCGCGCCACGTGGAAGTGCAGATCGTCGGCGACCAGCAGGGCAACGTCGTGTGGGTCAGCACCCGTGACTGCTCGGCGCAGCGCCGTCACCAGAAGCTGATCGAGGAGGCCCCCTCGTACGGCATGGCGCCCGGCATCGAGGAAGCCATGGGCGAGGCCGCCATCAAGGCCGCCAAGGCCGTCGGCTACTTCAACGCCGGCACCGTCGAGTTCATCTACCAGGACGGCGAGTTCTTCTTCCTCGAGATGAACACGCGTCTGCAGGTGGAGCACCCGGTCACCGAGGTGATCACCGGCATCGACCTCGTCGAGTGGCAGATCCGCGTCGCCAGCGGTGAGCCGCTGCCGATGACCCAGGAGGAAGTGGCGGCGCAGCGCCGCGGTCACGCCATCGAGATCCGCATCAACGCCGAGAACCCGGCGGGTGGCAAGTTCCTGCCCTCCCCCGGCACCATCACCAAGCTGGTGGCGCCCGACGGCTTCGGCGTGCGCTTCGACGCCGGCTACGAGAGCGGCGACACCATCAGCCAGTACTACGACAACCTCGTCGGCAAGCTGATCGTGTGGGGCAAGGACCGCCCGACCGCCATCGCGCGCACCATTCGTGCACTGGAGGAGATGGTGGTGGAGGGCGTTGCGACGACGATCCCCGCCGACCTCGCCATCCTCAAGCACCCCGACTTCCAGGCGATGGAGCACTCGACGAAGTGGGTCGAGGAGCGCCTCGACCTGTCGGGCATCGAGCCGCCCAAGCCGCCGGCACCCGCCGAGGGTGACGACACGGCGCTGGTGCAGCGCTCCACCACGGTCGAGGTGAACGGCAAGCGCTTCGATGTGAAGATGTGGGTGCCCGACGTGCCGATGGTGGCCGCAGGCCAGCCGAAGGCCGCGAAGAAGCCGGCGCGTGCGCACGGCGCCGGCGGCGGCGGCGCAGGCGGCGCCGGCAGCGGCAACGTCGAGGTGCCGATGCAGGGCACCATCGTGAAGTTGCTCGTCGAAGTGGGCCAGGACGTCGAGGCCGGTCAGGCCGTCGTCGTGCTGGAGGCCATGAAGATGGAGAACCAGATCAACGCCGAGAAGGCCGGCAAGGTCAAGGAGATCAAGGTGGCCGCCGGCGACACCGTCGGCGCCGGCGACGTCGTCGTCGTCATCGAGTGACCCACCGAACTTAAGTTCTGCAGGCCACCTGCGCGACGTGGCGCAGAGTGACCCACCGAACTCAAGTTCGGCCGGAGAAGCGGGTGCCGAAGCGGTCGTTGCGCGCCACGAGCGTGCCGGCGGCCTTGTCGTGGATGCCCTGACGGCGAGGGTCGAAGAACGCCCACCACAACACGCCCATCCCGAGGAACGACCCGACGGTGGGGATCACGCCGAACGCGGCCGGCACCAGCGACCGCAGGAACGCCGAACTGAGGGTCACGCTCCCCCCGTCGACGGCGTGCACCACCTTGGTGCGGCAGATCCACTTCCCGATCGTGCGACCCCACCGCCACACACCGATCGTCTCGTGCAGCAGCCCCAGGCCGAGGAACGCGACGTTGAACCACAACCACGCGTTGCCGGTGCTCATCTCGTCGGCGGTCTTGCCGAGCGCGAGGAACGCCAGGAACACCGGCAGCCCCGCCACCGACTGGTCGATCAACCAGCCGCCGGTGCGCGCCATGAACGAGGCCAGCACCACGCCCTCCGGCAGCACCGGAGCGGTGCGGGATTCGTCGGTCATTCGGCGGCTTCTGCGAGCGCCTCGGCGAGCGCCGGGTGCACCAGGAGGCTCTCGACGATGTCGGTCACCTTCAGGTTCGCCGTCACGGCGAGCGCGATCACGCTGATCAGCTCGGCCGCGTGGCGACCGACGATCGAGCCACCGAGCACCACACCGGTGGCCGGGTCGCTGATGATCTTCACGAAGCCGCGCGAGTCGTTGTTGATGAGCGCCTTCGGCGTGGCGCTGAACGGCACCTTCGTGACGCGGATCTTGCGGCCGACGGCGAAGGCATCCGCCTCGGCCAACCCGACGTCGGCGATCTCCGGCTCGGTGAAGATGGCGCTGGCCGCCTTGTCGTAGTCGAGGTGGCGGTGGGCGATCTTCTGCAGGCCCATCACGTGCTCGGCCACCTTGCGGCCCTGCATGCTGGCCACGCTGGACAGTGGCAGCTTGCCGCTCACGTCGCCGGCCGCGTAGATGTGCGGCTGGCTGCTCTGGCAGTGCCGGTTGATGGTGACGTAGCCCGCGCGGTCCATCTCGACGCCGGCGGCCTCGAGGCCCAGCTCGGCGGTGTTCGGCACCGAGCCGATGGCGAGCACCGCATGGCTGCTGCGCACCACTCGTCCGTCGTCGCAGCGCACCACGACGTCGTCGCCCTCGCGCTCGATGGTGGTGGCGCGGGCGCCCTTCAGCAGCTTCACGCCGCGGCGCAGGAAGTCGTCCTCCAGCACCGCTGCGACCTCCGGGTCCTTCGCGGGCAGCACCTGCTGACGGCTGACCACCAGGGTGACGTCGGCGCCGAACGACGAGAACATGTGGACGAACTCCACACCGGTGACGCCCGAGCCGACCACGGTGATGCTCTTCGGGAAGATCTTCGGCGGGTAGCAGTCGCGAGTGGTGAGGATGCGCTCGCCGTCGGGATCGCACCACTCGGGAATGCGCGGGCTGGTGCCGGTGGCGATGAGGATCGCGTCGGCCGGCAGCACACGGGTTCCCTCGGCCGTGGTGACCTCCACCTCGTGCGGGCCGAGCAGGCGGGCCGACCCCTTCAGCAGGGTGACCCCCTGGCTCTCGAGCAGCTGCGTCGTGTTGGCCTGCAGGTGAGTGCGGATGTTGCCGATGCGTCCGGTGAGCGCCTCGATGTCGACCTCGGGCTCCTGCTGCTCGAGGCCCATGCCCCCGATGCGGCGCGAGAACGCGATGGCGCCGCCGGTGGCGATCATCGTCTTCGACGGGATGCAGTCCAACAGGTGGGCGGCGCCGCCGACGATGTCGCGCTCGATCATGGTGACCTGCGCGCCGAAGCGAGCAGCGTGGGTGGCTGCGGTGTTGCCCGCAGGCCCACCGCCGATGATCACGAAGCGTGTCGACACGAGAGCCGAGGTTATCGGCAGGTCACGCGGCGCCGGGCTGATCGTGCCCCGACAGCGACCAGCGGATCAGCCCGGTGACCGCGGCGCCTGCGGGCCGGACCAGAACCGTCTCGCTGACCGGCAGGAACGGCAGCCGCAGCGGCCAGCGGGTCCACGCCGGCAGGAGCGCCACCGCGGCACCCGCCAGCAGGCCGTACGCCGGGCGAGCGGGCAGCGGCAACGGCGGCTCGAGCAGCAGGAAGCGCGCCGCCTCGCGGGCCTCCTTCGTCCCGGCCAGTTCGGGCCGGAAGTCGCGCAGTTCGGCGCGCACGTCGGCCACCGAGCGGGGCGCGTGGTGCACGCCCAAGGTCTCGGCGACCACGGCCATGTCGGCCACGTACTGGTCGGCGTCGGCGGGCGACAGCGGCGCGGCGCCGTACCGCTGGTACGACGACAGGAAGCTGTCCACCTCGCAGATGTGCACCCAGCGCAGCAGGTGCGGGTCGTTGGCGGAATAGCGACGACCGTCGGTGGCGGTGCCGCGCACCCGCTGGTGCACCGAACGCACCCGGGCCACGGCGGCCTCGGCCGTGTCGACCGTGCCGAACGTGGTGGCGGCCAGGAAGTCGGCGGTGCGCTGCAGGCGCCCCCACGGGTCGGTGCGGTAGTCGGAGTGCTGGGCGACGCCCGCCATCGCCAGCGGATGCAACGACTGCAGCAGCAGGGCGCGCAGGCCGCCGACGAACATCGAGGCGTCGGCGTGCACACGGCGGATCGCGCGGTCCTCGGCGAACCACCGCGGGCCGGGTGCGTCGAAGATCGCCGCAGCCTTGTCGTCCGGGTCATCGCCCACCACGCGGGTGCGGATCTGTTCGGCGATCCAGGCCCGAACGGGGGTCAGCGCGTCGATGGCCATGTCAGTCGTGCTCCTCGGCGGTGAAGCCGTCGTCGGCGAACAGCGTGTCCCGTCCCGCGGGCGGGGGGGTTCGTAGCGATTGGATGCGTCCGGTCGGAAGGTTGTCGCAGAACCGCGAGTCGTACTGCAGTGCGTGGCGCGGCTCGCCCACCCATTCGAAGTGCATCCCATCCGCGGTGAGGAAGTTGCCGCCCCAGGCGAAGCCGTGCTTGCGGAAGATGCGCACCACTCGGCAGTCCATCCGCGGCACGCAGCCCTGGCAGTTGGAGTTCGTGTTCATGTCGATCGGCTGGCCCCACGAGTGGCGCGAGACGGCGCCGAGCGCCTGGGTGATGCGCGCGAAGCGCACGCTGCCGGTGCCGCAGCCGCCGAACGAGTTGGTGTTGCCGACGTCGATGGCGAACGACAACCCGCTGCTGACGACCTCGCGCAGCGCGGCAGTGAGGTCGGACTTCACCGTGTGCGCGGCGCCGAGCGGGCCGACGTTGCAGCGGGCGTTGATGCCCGTCGGGTAGGTGGTGCGGGCGGGCAGGTACTTGCGCACCCAGGTCTGGTTCATCGCGGTCCAGCCGCTGGCGGAGAGGCCCGCGTGGTAGAAGTCGAACTCGCCGAGCAGCCGCTTCGTCTCGGCCAGGCTGAGCTGCGCGTCGGGGTCGGCAGGGTCCCACGACCGGCGCACCTTCGTTCGCAGCGACGACCCGGTCTGGCAGATGAGACCGGTGGCGCTGGTGCAGAGCCCCTGGCGAGCCAGCGCGGCGGTGAGGGCGGCCCGGTCGAACTGGCCGTAGATCAGCACGCGGGTGGGGATGTCGGCGCCCAGCCGATCGGCCATGGTGGTGGTCATCACCAGCTCGGTGCCACCCACCTCCGCGTCGCTGCCGATGCGGCCGATCACGAACGACACCGTCGAGCCACTGGGGCCCACCATGTCGACCACGTCGCCCACCTTGGCGCCGCGGATGTCGGCCGACGTCTGCGACATCACCACCCTGCCGCGCGACAACACCCCGGACACGTCGCGACCCATCACGCCGCCGGCCGCGGTGAGCGGCAGCGCACTGACCGCCATGGGGAACGCCCAACCCGCGCCCGACGAGCGCTGCACGTAGGCGCCGTTGCGACGAACGCCCTTCAGCAGCCCGGAGAAGCCGCGGGCGACGACCGCCGGCGCGTTGACCGCTCGAGCGGCGGCGAATGCGCGGTCGCGGATCGCCGGTGTCAGCTCACCGGTCTGGAACACCGAGACCGTGTCGAACGGCAACTCCACCGGCTCGGCGGGCGCCGTCGCCGCACCACCACCGTCGACCGTGGTGATCACCGCGTCGGCCTGCGCGGCCCCGACCCCCAGCGACACGGCGACCACCAGCGCGGCCACACGGAACGAGCGTCGGAACGGCATCGGGGGTCAGGGTATCGGCGGATATGGAACGGGGAAAGGCGGCCCGGAACCACTACGGTGCAGGGACTGTGAGCAGCGACGACCTCCCGAGCAACGACGACCTCCTGACCGGATCCGGCCTGCTGGCCGAGAAGGCCAAGCGGCTGCAGAAGCTCGACGAGCTGCGCACCGGGGGCACGAACCCGTACCCCTATCGCTTCGACCGCAGCGTCACCCTCGGTGAGCTGCGTCGCGAGCACGGTGAGCTGGAGCCCGGCACCGAGACCGAGGTGCAGGTGGCGGTGGCCGGCCGGGTGATGCTGCTGCGCGATTCGGGCAAGCTGATCTTCGCCACGATGCGCGACCGCGAGGACGAGGTGCAGCTGTTCATCAGCAAGGCCGTCGTCGGCGAGGAGGCGTTCGAGGCCATCAAGGCCCTCGACCTGGGCGACTGGGTCGGCGTGCACGGCACCGTGATGACCACCCGCAAGGGCGAGCTGAGCGTGAAGGCCGAGCGCGTCGAACTGTTGTCGAAGGCGGTCCGCCCGATGCCCGACAAGTGGCACGGCCTCACCGACACCGACACCCGGTTCCGTCAGCGTTACGCCGACCTGATCGTCAACGACGACGCACGCAAGAACTTCCGTGTGCGTCACGAGGTGATCGCCAGCTTCCGGCGCACCCTGCACGGCCGCGGCTTCATCGAGGTCGAGACGCCGGTGCTGCACGTCGAGGCCGGTGGCGCGCACGCTCGCCCGTTCATCACGCACCACAACACGCTCGACATGCAGCTGTACCTGCGCATCGCGCTCGAGCTGCACCTGAAGCGGCTGATCGTCGGTGGCATGGAGCGCGTGTTCGAGATCGGCCGCATCTTCCGCAACGAGGGCATCAGCACCCGACACAACCCCGAGTTCACGATGATGGAGCTCTACCAGGCGTTCGCCGACGTCGAGGACGTCATCGAGATCACCGAGACGCTGATCACCCAGGCAGCGATCGACGCCACCGGCACCAGCATCGTCACGGTGTTCCGTCCCGACGGCGGCCAGGAGGAGATCGACCTGGCCCAGCCGTGGCGCCGCGCCCGGATGATCGATCTGGTGCAGGAAGCCACGGGCGTGGCCGTGCACCCGTCGCAGCCGGTCGAGGAGCTGCGTGCACTGGCCGCCCAGCACGGCGTGTCGGTGCACCCCCGGTGGGGTTCGGGCAAGATCATCGAGGAGTTGTTCGAGGCGACGGCCGAGCACACGCTCATCGCGCCGACGTTCGTCACCGGCCACCCCGTGGAGATCTCGCCGCTCGCCCGTGTCGATCGCAACGACCCGCATCTCACCGAGCGGTTCGAGTTGTTCGTCGGCGCCCGCGAGCTGGCCAACGGCTACTCCGAGCTGAACGACCCGGTCGAGCAGCGGCTGCGCTTCGAGGACGAGCAGGCCGCGAAGGACGCCGGAGACGCCGAGCGCGGCAGTGTGGACGAGGACTACCTGCGCGCCCTCGAGTACGGCATGCCGCCCACCGGCGGTCTGGGCATCGGCATGGACCGTGTGGCCATGCTGATCGCGGGGGTGAACTCCATCAAGGAGGTCATCCTCTTCCCGACGCTGCGCCCCGAGGCGTTCTAGGTCGGCGCCGTGGCCACACCTGTCCCGCCCGCGAACTTCCGCTTCATGGGCGAGTCCGAGGAGCGGTACGTACAGTTGGGCGACGAGATGGTCGCCCGCATCGGCACAGTGGTCGATCTGGCTGCGTGCCGTCGCGTGGTCGACATCGGCTGTGGGTACGGACGCATCGGCGCCGCGTTCCTTCGCTCAGGCTTCGCGGGCCGCTACGACGGCTTCGACATGCTGCGACCGCACCTCGAGTGGTGCAACGCGCACCTCGGCAACCGCCGGTTCCGCTACCACTACATGGACATCCACAGCGAGCGCTACAACCCGTCGGGCACGCTGCAGCAGACCGACGTGCGTTTCGACGTGCCCGCCGGCACGGCCGACCTCGTGGTGCTGACGAGCGTCTTCACGCACATGTACCCGGACGACATCGTCCACTACCTGCACGAGTGCCGCCGGCTCGTGTCGCCGAAGGGCCGGGTGTACGCGACGTTTTTCGTGCTCGACGACGTGCAGGCCTCGCGACGCAACCACTACGAGCTGCCGCACGAGCTGACGCCGTTCTGCCGCTACATGTCGCCGGACGAGCCGTTGCACGTCATCGGCTACACGCAGGAGTGGTTGCGCGAGCAGTTCGCTGCGACAGGGTTCCGTCTCGACGGCGAGGTGCGGCACGGGGCCTGGTCCGGCGAGCCCGACGCATTCGACTTCCAGGACACGGTGGTGCTCGCCCCGGAGGGTGCCGGCCCGAGCGACGCCGGACGCACGCGCTGGTGGCGGCGATGACCGTCGAGCGCGACTACACCGAGCCGGTGGACGAGTGCACGCCGAAGGGTCGACTGCACCCGGCTGCCCGTGGCTGGTCCCGTCACCCGATGCTGCGCGCCAACCTGCGCGGCCGGATGGGTCGCAAGAAGCGCTGGGACTACTGGTGCGTGATCACCGACGAAGTGGTCGTGGCGTTCGTGTACGCCGACGTCGACTACGCCGGGCTCGCCAACGTGTGGGTGATGGAGCACGCCACCGGCCGCCAGGCCGCGGCCGGTGTGCTGGTGCCGTTCGCACGCGGGTTCTCGATGCCCGAGCACGTGTGCACCGGCATCGTCGAACACCGTGACGACCACTTTCGGCTGCGCATCGAGGAGACGCCCACCGGCACCCGCCTCACGGCCTGGGCGAAGTCGGGCGGTACGAGCGCGTGGCCGGGCGAGGTCGACATCGACATCACCGTCGACAAGCCAGCAGGCCACGAATCGCTGAACGTGATGATCCCGTGGAGCGACCGGCACTTCCAGTTCACGTCGAAGCAGAACGCCCGGCCCGCCACCGGCACGGTGCGCGTCGGCGAGCACTCATGGGCCGTCGACGCGTCGCACGACGCGTGGGGCGTGCAGGACCTCGGCCGCGGCATCTGGAAGTACTCGAACCGCTGGAACTGGGCGTCCGCGTCCGGCCACGGCACCGACGAGCAGGGTGCTGACCGGGTGGTCGGCCTGCAGTTCGGTGGCAAGTGGACCGTCGGCACCGGCGCCACCGAGAACGCGCTGTGCATCGACGGCCGGCTCACCAAGGTGTCCGAGGAACTGGAGTGGACGTACGACTGGGCGGACCCGATGTCGCCCTGGCGCGTCCGCACGCCCTCGTCGGACCAGGTGGACGCCACGTTGACGCCCACGTTCGACCGCTACGACGTCACCGACCTGAAGCTGCTGAAGATGGAGGTCCACCAGTGCTTCGGCACCTGGAGCGGCCGTATCGTCGGCGACGACGGCGTGCCGGTGACGTTCTCGGGCATCAGAGGCTTCGCCGAGGAAGCACGCAACCGCTGGTAAGGGATGGAGGACCGACGATGACGACGGCTTGGGGTCGCGGGCTCGCGACGGTGACGGACGATGGCGTGGTGCTGGACACGTGGTTCCGCGAGGTCGGCCTCGGCGAGTTGCCGATGCCGGAGAAGTTCGAGGCGTACACGACGGCCGAGCGCCACGACGAGACGCGCAAGGTGCACGTGAAGGCGGTGCAGTTGGCGATCGACACCGACGCCAAGCCGGCCGACGCCCGCGACGCGTACCTGCGCCTGCACCTGCTGTCGCACCGTCTGATGAAGCCCCGCCAGCAGAACCTCGACGGCCTGTTCGGCCTGCTGACCAACGTCGCCTGGACCAACCTCGGGCCGGCGCCGGTGGAGGGCATCGAGGAGCTGCGCTGGCGCGTGCGTCACGACGGCGGTGTGCTCACCGTGCACGGCCTCGACAAGTTCCCGCGCATGACCGACTACGTGGTGCCCACCGGGGTGCGCATCGCGGATGCCGACCGCGTTCGCCTCGGCGCGCACCTGGCGCCCGGCACCACCGTGATGCACGAGGGTTTCGTGAACTTCAACGCCGGCACGCTCGGCACCTCGATGGTCGAGGGCCGCATCAGCCAGGGCGTCATCGTCGGCGACGGCAGCGACATCGGCGGCGGTGCGTCCACCCAGGGCACGCTGTCGGGCGGCGGCACGGAGATGATCAGCATCGGCGAGCGTTGCCTCGTCGGCGCGGAGGCCGGCATCGGCATCAGCTTGGGCGACGAGTGCGTCGTCGAAGCCGGCCTGTACGTCACCGCCGGCACCCTCGTGGCACTGCACGGCCCCGACGGGGTCGAGGTGGTGAAGGCCCGGCAGCTGAGCGGCAAGGGCGGCCTGCTGTACCGCCGCAACAGCCAGTCGGGCGCGGTGGAGGCCCTCCCCCGCAGCGCCAAGTGGGACGGCCTCAACGCCGCCCTCCACGCCAACGACTGACCCCTCGTCCAGCCCGAGGCATCCGTGCACACCGGGGGCGCATGGATGCCTCGGGCTGGGAGGGCGGGCGGCGTCACTACGGGCGGCGTTCGCAGCCTTGGATGTGGTCGTCGACGAGGCCCATCGCCTGCATGAAGGCGTACAGGGTGGTGGGGCCCACGAAGCTCCATCCCTTCTTCTTCAGCGCCTTCGACATCGCGACGCTCTCCGGGCACGTGGCCCGCAGCTCGCTGTCGATCGTCAGGCCGGTCGGCTCGGGCCGGTACTGCTGCACCCACTGGTACAGCGAGCCGTGCTCGGCCTCCAGTTCCAGCATCCGCCGGGCGTTGTTGATCGTGCTCTCGATCTTGCCGCGGTGGCGCACGATGCCCGCGTCGCCCAGCAGGCGCTCGACCTCGGCCGGCCCGTATTCGGCGACGGCGGCCGGGTCGAAGCCGTCGAACGCGGCGCGGAAGTTGTCGCGCTTGCGCAGGATCGTCAGCCACGACAGGCCGGACTGGAAGCCCTCCAGGCACAGCTTCTCGAACAGGCGGGTGTCGTCCAGCACCTCGTGACCCCATTCGTCGTCGTGGTAGCGCACGTACAGCGGATCGTCACCGCACCACCAGCAACGGGTCACCCCGTCCGGCCCCACTCTCAGTCGCTCGGCTCCCATCCCGCCGACGGTACTCCGTGTGGCGCACGTCACGTCCGGTCTGCAACCATCGTGCCCGTGATCGACCACTACAAAGCCGCCCGCGCCGAACTCGAGTCCCCTGGCTCGCCCTTCCACATGTCCACCATCGAGGTGCGCGGCGTGCCCGTACGGGTCTTCGACTCGGCTCCGCCGAACATGCGCGTGCTGTGGGAGATGACTGCGGCCCACGGCGACAAGCAGTACATCTGCTACGAGGACGAGCACTACACCTACAACGAGGTGCACGAGCAGGTCCGCAAGCTGGCCCATCACCTGGCCGCGCACGGCGTGACCGCCGGCGACCGTGTCGCCCTGGCGATGCGCAACTACCCCGAGTGGGTCGTGGGCTACTGGGCCGCGATCAGCCTCGGCGCCGCCTGCGTGGGCATGAACGCCTGGTGGACCCCGCACGAGATGGAGTACGCGCTCGACGACAGCCACCCGAAGGTGCTGATCGTCGACGACGAGCGTCTCGAGCGCGTCAGCCACATCCTCGAGGCCGTGCGGGTGCGCCTGCCCGCACCGATGCACGTGATCTCGGTGCGCACCGAGCGCGAGCTGCCGGCCGACGCCGCCCGCTGGGCCGACGTGATGGCCGCCGCCGACCCGGGTTCGCTGCCCCCGGCCGACATCGATCCGGACGACGACGCGACCATCTTCTACACCTCGGGCACCACCGGCTTCCCGAAGGGTGCCCAGCTCACCCACCGCGGCTCGGTGCACAACCTGCTCAACCTGGTGTACATGGGTGCCGCCGTCGCCTCGGCGGAGGCGAAGGCCGTCGCCGCCGGCGAGGTCGAGGCCCCCTCCACGCCGCCGGCCGCGCTGCCGCCGGTGTTCATGGCACCCACTCCCCTGTTCCACGTCACGGCGTGCAACTGCCTGCTGCACCCGGCCACGGCCAGCGGCGCCACGATCGTCCTCACCTACAAGTGGGACGCCGGCCGCGCGCTCGAGCTGATCGAGCGCGAGAAGGTCACCAACTTCTCGGGTGTGCCGACCATGGGCCGCGAGCTGCTCATGCACCCGGACTGGTCGAAGCGCGACACGTCGTCGCTCGCCAGCATCAGCGGCGGCGGCTCGGCCGTGCAGCCCGACCTGGTGAAGAAGATCGACAGCGCGCTCGAGAAGGGCACGCCCACCACGGGCTACGGCATGACCGAGACGCACGGCATCATCACCGCCAACTCGTCGCGGTTCTACCTGGCCAAGCCGGCCTCGTGCGGCCCGGTGGTGCCGACGCTCGACGCCAAGCTGGTCGACGACGACGGCAACGACCTGCCGGTGCACCCCGACACGGTCGGCATCCTCTGCGTGCGCGGCAGCATCGTGATCAAGGGCTACATCAACCGCCCGGAGGCCACCGCCGAGTCGATCAAGGACGGTTGGCTGAACACCGGCGACATCGCCCGCATCGACGAGGACGGCTGGGTGTTCATCGTCGACCGCGCCA
>JBMOGW010000014.1:0-30705 GCA_049318165.1 Ilumatobacteraceae bacterium | reverse complement strand
CGTCGCCCTCGGCCAACAGGTCGGCGACGACCTCCTTCTCGGCGCGGAGCACCGACGCCTTCGCTGCCGCGACGGCGTGCGGCGGGAACGAGGCGATGCGCCGCGCCAGTCGGTCGACGAACGGCCACACCGCGTCCGGGTCGAGCGTGCGGTTCACCCAGCCCCACTGTTCCGCGAGGTCGGCGTCGACGTCGTCGCAACCGAGGATGACCTCCAGCGCACGCGACCGGCCGAGCAGACGGCCGAGGCGCGCCGTGCCGCTGCCACCCGGAAGGATGCCCAACGCCACCTCCGGCTGGTTGAAGACGGCGCGCCCACGAGCGGCGAAACGCATGTCGCAACTGAGCGCCAGTTCGCTGCCGCCACCGCCGACACGACCCTCGACGACGGCGATCGTCGCCTTGGGCATCGTGCGGAACGCCTCGCACATCGCGTGGAAGTCGTTCAGCGCGGTGGCCGGTGGTGCGTCCGTCGGCAGGTGCTGGATGAGCGTCACGTCGAAGTGGGCGATGAAGAACTCGGGGTTGGCCGAGCGCAGCAGCACGACGCGCACGTCGTCGTCGGCCGCCAATCGATGCGACAGCTCGGCCATCGCGCGATACAGCGACAGGTCGAACAGGTTGATCGGCCCGTTGTCGATGGTGACCGTGGCGATGCCGCCATCGACGTCGACGCGCAGCGGCTCGCTCACGGCCGTGTCACAGCCAGTCGGCGAGGACGCTCTGCGTGCGGGCGACCTCGTCGGGGTCGCTGGTGAAGATGCCGGCGTTGAAGTCGGTCACGCCGATCGCCTCGAGCTCCTTCACCTGGTCGCGCACCTCGGCCTCGGTGCCGACGATGGCCAGGCCGCCCGGGCCGTCGACGCCCTCGCGGTTCATCATCGTCTTGTACGAGGGCAGCGTGTCGTACACCGCGAACACCTGCGCCGCCTTCTTGCGGGCCGCGTCGACGTCGTCGGTGACGGCGATCGGCAGCGCGCACACCACGCGCGGCGCCGGGCGGCCGGCGTCGGCAGCGGCCTGACGCAACGTCGGGATGGTCAGCTCGTGCAGCGTCTTCGGGCCCACGCACCAGGTGCTGGTGCCGTCGGCCAGCTGGCCGGTCACGCGCAGCATCTGCGGGCCGAGCGCGGCGACCACGACGGACGGGCGGCTGCTGCCGGGCGCGGCCAATCCGCCCTGCACGCGGTACTCCTCGCCCTGGAACTGCACCGGCTGCCCCTCGAGCAGCGGCATCAGCACCGACAGGTACTCGCGCAGGTGACGCACCGGCTTCGCGTACGACAGACCCCACATGCTCTCGACCACGATCTGGTGCGACAGGCCGATGCCCAGGCACAGCCCGCCGTCACCACGGCTGTTGATGGCCGCCGACGTGCTGAGCGCCTGCTGCGCCATCACCCACGGGTGGCGCGGGTAGGTGGGCACGACGGCGGTGCCGACTTCGATGCCGGGCACCTCGCGACCCACGATCGCGAGCGCGGTGAGCGCGTCGTGACCGAAGATCTGCGAGGACCAGAAGGTGTGGTAGCCCGCGTCCTTCGCGGCCTGGGCCTCCGCGACGACGTCGTCGAGGGTGCCGCCGTTGATGGCGTTGCTCATTGATCCGATGCGCATAGGCCCTGGACCGTAGCCGCGACGCACGTCAGGCGAGAGAGACGAGCTCCAGCCAGTCCTCGTTGAAGTAGTCGACCTGACCGTCGGGCATCAACAGCACCTTGGTCGGCGACAGGCGCTCGACGAACTCGGTGTCGTGGCTGACGAAGATGATGCTGCCCTTCCAGTCGCTCAACGCGTCGGCGACGGCCTCGCGGCTGGGCGGGTCGAGGTTGTTCGTGGGCTCGTCGAGCAGCAGCAGGTTGTTGCGGCCGACCATCAACATCGCCAACGCGAGCTTGGTCTTCTCGCCGCCGCTCAACGTGCCGCTGTGTTGATGCACCTTGTCGCCGCTCAGGCCCATCATGCCGAGCAGGGCCCGCAGCTGCGTCTCGGTGTAGAGCAGCCCCGGCGGCACCTCGGCACGGATGTTGTCGAGCAGCGTCGCATCGGTGCGCAGGTTGTCGTGCTCTTGCGCGTAGTACCCGACGGTGACCTCGTGGCCGAATCGGAAGTCGCCGAGGTTGGCCGTCGTCTCGCCCGCGAGGATGCGCAGCAGGCTGGTCTTGCCGGCGCCGTTCAGGCCGAGCACCAGCAGGCGCTCGCCACGACCGAGGTCGAACGAGACGTCCTCGAACACGGGCGGCCCGCCGTACCCCTTCGACATGTGGGTGGCGGTGATGACCGTGTTGCCGCACTTCGGCGGGTCGGGGAAGCGCACGCGCAGCGAGCGGTCGCCGGAACCGGCGTCGACCTTCTGCGACTCCAGCCGGGCGATCTGCTTCTCCTTGCTGTGTGCCATCGCAGCCTTCGTCGCCTTCGCGCCGAATCGGTCGACGACGGCCTGCAGCCGGTCGATCTCCTTCTGCTGCAACGTGGCCATCTTCGCCAGCCGCTCCTCGTCCTTGACGCGGGCCGCCTTGTACTGCGAGTAGGTGCCCTTGTACTCGTACACCTTGCCGAGGCTGTCCTCGTGGGGGCGGTCGAGGTGGATGACGCGGGTGATCGCCTCGTCGAGCAGGTCGAGGTCGTGGCTGATCACCAGGAGCGCGCCGCGGTACTTGCGCATGAAGTCGAGCAGCCAGGACTTGGCGTCGACGTCGAGGTGGTTGGTCGGCTCGTCGAGCAGCAGCAGGTCGCTGCCCGCGAACAAGATGCGCGACAGCTCGACGCGGCGGCGCTCACCACCGCTGAGCACGCCGATCGGCAGGTCCATGCGGTCGGTCGGCAGGCCGAGGCCGGCCATGATGCTGCGCGCCTCGCTCTCGGCCGCGTAGCCACCGCTGGTGGCGAACTCGTCCTGGGCGCGGCTGTAGCGGGCGACGTTGCGCTCGTTCGGGTCGGCCTCCATCGCAACGCGCAGCTTCTCGATGCGGTCGAGTTGGTCGTCGATCTGCCGGCCGCTGAGGACGTGGGTGATGGCCGGCCGGTTGTCGGAGACACCCGCGAGCCGAGGATCCTGCGACAGGTAGCCGAAGCCACCCTTGCGGACGATGGTGCCTGCGGCCGCTTCGAGCTCGCCGCCGAGCGTCTTGAACGTGGTGGTCTTGCCCGCGCCGTTGCGCCCGACCAGGCCGACCTTCTCCTTGGGCATGATCGTGAAGGAGACGTGCTCGACCAGCAGTCGGCCGCCCACCTCCACGGAAAGATCATGCACCTGCAACATGGGCGTCCAGCGTGTCGGCAGATCTGCCGCCGCGCAACGTGCGGGGCACACGTCTACGATGCCCGCATGGAGGCCGTGGCCGCTGCACCCGCCGATTGGCGCCGCCGCTCACTGCCGGTGCTGTGCGGCTGTGCGCTGGCCGGCGCCGCCGCCGTGGTGGCGCTCAACGACCCGTCCGCGCCCGGAAGCCGCTTCCCGCCGTGCATCTTCCACGCCACCACCGGACTGTGGTGTCCTGGCTGTGGGCTCACACGTGGCTTCCACCAACTGTTCCAGGGCGACCTCGGTTCGGCGCTCAGCTACAACGTCTTCGTGCCCCTCGTGCTGGTGGCCGTGGTCGCCGCGTGGTGGAACTGGTTGCGCGAGGCATGGGGCCATCGCACCCGCCGCGTGCGCGTGCCGATGAACCGCTGGGTCACCACCGGGCTGCCGGCCGTGATCGTCGTCTACGGGGTGCTGCGCAACATCCCCTGGGCCCCGCTGCAGACCCTCGCCCCGTAAGAGCGGGGTTCTCCCTCGACCGCTGCACAGCGCAGAACGGCAACTCTGCGCTCGCGACCTGGCCGCCGCACATCGGATGCTGCTCTGCTCTGGAAGTGGAACCCGGCGACGCTGTTCTGTGTCACGAGGCCTCTGTGTCGCATCCGTGAGCGGTGCGTACGCAATCAGCGATGTGACACAGACGGGTTGTGACCCTCGCCCCGTGGCAGCCGTCAGCCGGAGACGGACGGTGCCGTCGCCGGGGTGGTGGCCGGCGCTGTGGGAGGCGGCGTGGCCGGCACACTCGCGGGCGAGGTGGCGGGAGTCGTCGCGGTCGTCTCCGAGGTCGGCACGGTCACCGGATCGGTGACCACCGGGTCGGTCACCACAGTCGGGTCCTCCGGCACGGTGACCGCGGCCGTGGTGTCGGTCGACTGACTGCCGCCCGAACCACCGCCGACGTTGTGCTGGCGGGGCACGGACGTGCCGGTGACCGGCCCGCTCGAGTCGTCACGGAAGTCCGTCTTCAGGCAGTCACCGGGCTGTACGGGCGCCTCTCCCAGCGCCAGCGCGACATTGGCGGCCAACGCCAGGCGTCCTGCCGTGGTGAGGTGCAGACCGTCGCCCCCGGTGAGGGTGTCGTCGGCGGCCGTGGTGGCCGCCCAGTCGACGATCATCACGTTGTCGTGGTCGGCCTCCAATTGACGGATCGCGTCGTTCACCTCGGTCCGGGACGGCTTGAACTCGGAGACGGTCAGCAGCACGATCGGGATCGGCCCGAGGCGCTGGATCATCTCCTCCATCTGCCCCTGGTACTGGCCCGGGTCCTCGCGGTAGTTGTTGCCGAGGAGGATGACCGCGGCGTCCCAACCGGCGTCGAGACGGCGGTCGAGCACCTTCAGACCGAAATCGGCGAAGCGACCGGTCTCGGCGTCCACCTCCACCTGCCACCCGAGCGGCACCAGCGCCTCGCACATGTCGTTGGAGTAGCGGCGCGAGGTGCTGGCCAGGACCGAGTCACCGATCAGGATCACCCGGTTGCCCTCGGCCTTGGCGCCGACGCGGTCCTCCTCGCTGAGGGTCGTGGTGGGTCGCTGGCCGACGCTGTCGGACGACACGGGGTCGGACGGCACGGACTGGGGAAGGCTGTCGACCGCCAGTGGCGTGGTCGTGGCAGCGGCAGACGAACCGGCGTCACCGCATCCGGCAGCCATCAGCACCACGCCAAGGAGGAGGGTGACCCGGCGCATCAGCATTTGGTCAACTATTGCAGCCGCAGCGCGACCGCGTTGCAAGTCACCCCTCGCGGCGGGCGCGCAACTCGTCGCGGATCTCGGTGAGGATGTCGACCTCGGTCGGGCCGTCCTGCGCCAACTGGCGCTTGGTGGCCCGCTTGTAGACACGCACGATCCAGAACACGACGAAGACGACCAGCAGGAAGTTGATGATCGAGTTGAGGAAGTTGCCCCAGGCCAGCGACTTGTAGGCCTTGCCCGCCAGACCGGTGCAGTCCTGTCCGACCACCTTGCCGGTGGCGTCCGTGACGTCGGTGCAGTCGACGACCAGACCGATCGTGCCCATGAAGATGTCCTTCACGAACGAATCGATGAGGCCCTTCACGGCGAGACCCATGATGAACGCGACCGCGATCGACATCAGGTCGCCGGTGGTGGCGAACTCCTTGAACTCCGCCCACCAACCCTGCTTCGGCGTGTCAGCCATGATCCCCTGTTCCTCCCCAGAACGTCCGCGAGTGGACAGTCGCACAGTAGCCAGCCACAGCTCCCGTCGGCAAACGCTACTGACCGAGTTCGTCGAAGCGATCGACGTTGCGCAGCGACGGGAACGCCACCCACCAGATGCCGACGATGGCCATCGTCGCCACACCACCCGCCACGACCGTGACAGGCACGCCGATCGCCTGACCCACCAAGCCGCTCTCGAACGCGCCCAGTTCGTTGGACGCGCCGATGAACACGTTCTCCACCGCCATCACGCGACCCCGCTTCTCGTCGGGGGTCACCAGCGGCACCAGCGAACTGCGGATGAACACGCTCACCATGTCGGCGGCCGAGAGCACGATCAGCGCAGCGAACGCAACGACGTACTTGTCGGTGAGGCCGAGCACCACCGTCGACGCGCCGAACACGGCCACGACGACCAGCAGCACACGGCCAACCCGTCGCTCCACGGGCCGGGCCGCCAGGAACAGCGCCATCGCCGCAGCGCCGATGCCGGGCGCAGCGCGCAACCAGCCGTACGCCACGTCGCCCACGCCCAACTGGTCCTCGGCGATCGCCGGAAGCAACGCGACCGCACCGCCGAACAGCACGGCGAACAGGTCGAGCGAGATCGCCGCGAACAGGATCGGTGTGCGGCGGATGAACAGCAGGCCCTCGATGGCACTGCGGAACGTCGGCTTCTCGTCCGGGTCCGGCGGGTCGGGCTGACGCTCGAAGCGCAGGCCTCCGATGAGGAACACCGAGGCCGCGATGAGGACCGACGACGTCATGTAGGCGACCCACGGGTCGATGGCGTACAGGAAGCCCGACAGCGCCGGGCCGAGGATCATCGCGCCGGTCCAGGTGGCGGAGAAGAGGGCGATCACTTTCGGCAGCCCGCCTTCGGGCGCCACCATCGGCGGCATCGTGCGCGTGGCCGGCGCGACGAACGCACGGGCGATGCCGTACATGAACGCGATGATGAACAGCGGCCACACTTCGGTCGGCTCGCTGAACGAATAGACCATCAGCGCCACCGAGCACAACACCTCGCCGCTGATGGCGATGACCGCCACCTTCTTGCGGTCGAAGCGGTCCGCCACCGTGCCGGTCACGAGCACGAGCAACATCGCCGGCAGGAACTCGGCGAGACCGATCCACCCGAGGTCGGCCGCGCGGCCCGTGATGTCGTACGCCTGTTTGCCGAGCGCTGCGGCCTGCAACGCCACGCCGCAGTAGAGGACGGAGTTGGCGACCAACAGGGCCCGCACGCTGCCGAAGCGCAGCACCTCACCGGTGGTGAACCGCGGCGGTTCGGAGGGCAGGACGGTGTCGGTCACAGGAACCGCCAACCTATCCGCAGGTGCTACAACGCACCCCATGACTTCATTCGCCGACGACACTCGCTGGTTGGACGCCACGGCCCAGGCTGAGCTGGTGCGCACCCGACAGGCCAGCCCGCGCGAGCTGCTCGACGCAGCGATCGAGCGGATCGAGTCCATCGACCCGGCCCTGAACGCGGTGACGATCCGCTGGTTCGACCACGCCCGCAAGGTCGCGGACGGCACGGCGGCCGACGGGCCGCTCCCCGACGGGCCGTTCCGTGGTGTGCCGTTCCTGTTGAAGGACCTGTGGGCGCACTTCGCCGGCCAGACGTTGAGCAACGGCAACCAGGCGCTGAAGGACGCCGCGCCGGTGTCGGACGCCGACACCACCCTCGTCGGTCGGTTCAAGGCCGCGGGCCTGGTGACCGCAGGGCGCACGAACAGCCCGGAATTCGGCAGCCTGCCCACGACCGAGCCCACGGCCTGGGGTGCCACGCACAACCCGTGGAACCTCGACCACTCGCCCGGCGGGTCGAGCGGCGGCTCGGCCGCAGCGGTCGCCGCCGGCCTGGTGCCGATCGCTCACGCGTCGGACGGCGGCGGCAGCATCCGCATTCCGGCCTCCTGCTGCGGCCTGGTGGGCCTCAAGCCGTCGCAGGGCCGCATCACGCTCGGCCCGTTCCGAGACGAGAGCAACCTCGGGGTCGAACTGTGCGTCAGCCGCAGCGTGCGCGACACCGCGGCACTCCTGCAGGCCGTCCATGGTCCCGGCGTCGGCGACACCGTGATCGCACCCGCGCCGACGCGCCCCTACACCGAGGAGGTCGGCGCGCCGACGGGAGCGCTGCGCATCGGCTTCCTCGACCACCACCCGTTCGGCCCCGCCATCCATCCGGAGTGCGCGACAGCCGCACGCAACACTGCTGCGTTGTTGGAGGCGATGGGCCACCACGTGGAGGCCGCCTTCCCGCCCGCGATGGCGAACCCGGAGTTCGGCCGCCGGTTCGGTGCCTTGTGGAGCACCAACATGGCAACGTCGATCGCACGCATCGCGGCGTCGCTGGGACGCGACCTCACCGACGCGGAGGTGCAGCTGCACAATCGTGCACAGGCCGACTTCGCCCGCAACGTCAGCGGTGTCGACTACGCGCTGGCGCTCGCCGCGAATGTCGAGTTCCGTCGCGCCGTGCAGCAGTGGTGGGCGGACGGCTGGGACCTGCTGGTCACCCCGACACTCGCCGAGCCGCCGACCCGTCTCGGCGAGTTCGCCGACGTGCCCGGTCAGCCGATGGCGCCGATGGTGCGGGCCGCGCAGTACGTGGCCTTCACACCGGCCTTCAACGCAAGCGGCCAGCCCGCCATCAGCCTTCCGTTGCACTGGACGCCGGACGGGCTACCCGTCGGCGTGCAGTTGGTGGCCGCCTACGGTCGGGAGGACCTGCTCCTGCGGGTGGCCGCGCAGCTCGAGCAGGCGCGGCCATGGGCGGATCGCCGCCCGACGCTCACTTCGGCAGCGGGTTGAGCTCCGGCGGCACCACGATGCCCCATCGGGCCATGCCTTCCTCGGTGCGGCGGATCAGCGTCTCCAGTGCGGTGACGCGCGCCCAGCGCTTCTGCTCGCCGGCGATCACGTCCCACGGTGCCAGCGCATGGTCGGTGCGACGGAACATCTCCTCGGCCGCCTTCTCGTAGTCGCGGTTCTTCTCGCGGTTGCGCCAGTCCTCGTCGGTCAGCTTCCACCGCTTCAACGGGTCGTCGCCGCGACTCTCGAACCGGACGAGTTGCTCGCGGTCACTGATGTGCATGTACATCTTCACGAGGATCAGGCTCTCCAGGCACAGCGACTCCTCGAAGTCGACGATGGCCTTGTAGCCGCGCTTCCATTCCGTCGGAGTGGCGAACCCTTCGATCCGCTCGACCAGCACCCGGCCGTACCAACTGCGGTCGAACACCGCCATGTTCCCCAGGCCCGGCAGCTCGGTGTAGAAGCGCCAGAGGAAGTGGTGCTCCTTCTCCTGCCGTGACGGAGCGCCGTAGCTGACGACGCGGTAGTGACGCGGGTCGAGGTGGTTCACCATGATCTTGATGGCGCCGCCCTTGCCTGCTGCATCCGGGCCTTCCATGATCACGAGGATCCCGGGCCCGATCTTCGTGTCCTCCATGTGGCCACCCAGCGCCAGGCGCAACTGCAGGAAGCGCCGCTGCCCGCGCAGCACTCGTCGCTCGTACTCGTCCCTGTCCAGGCGCTGGGTCAGGTCGAGCTTGTCGAGGACTCCCATGACCGCAAACCTAATCGCATGCCTCAGCGAGCGGTCCAACCGCCGTCGACGATCACCGACTGACCGGTCATGAACGTGCTGCCCGGTCCGGCCAACAGCAGCAGCGCGGCGTCGAGTTCGTGGGCGTCGCCCATACGCGGCATCGGCGACATCGTGGCGATGAACCGCTGGCTTCCGTCGTCGGTCTCCATGCCCGCAGTCATCTCGCTCTGGAACCAACCGGGGCACAGCGCGTTGACGCGGATTCCCTTGCGCGCCCACTGGCCGGCGAGCTCGCGGGTGAGGTTGACGACTGCACCCTTCGATGCGCAGTAGTGGGCCTGCTTCACGGGCGACGACGCCACGTGGCCCAGCATGCTGGCGACGTTGACGATGCTGCCGCCGCCCACGGCGATCATCGCCGGTGCGACCAGCTTGCTGAGGTGCCACACGGCGGTGACGTTCACCTCCATCGCCGAGCGGAACACGTCGAGCGACTCGTCCTCGACCGCCACCTTGTGTCCGATGCCGGCGTTGTTCACCAACACGTCGACACGGCCGAAGCGGTCGAGCGTCGACTGCACGAGCCGCTCGCGATCCTCGGGCAACGACACGTCGGTGGCCACGACGTGCGCGCCGGGCAACTCGGCCGCGAGCGCCTCCAGCCGGTCGGCACGCCGGGCGGCGAGGACGACGTCGGCACCCACGGCGTGCACGACGCGTGCGAAGCGGTCGCCCAGACCGGAGGACGCACCGGTGACGATGACGGTGCGCCCGTCGAGTCGGAACAGGTCGAGAGGGTTGCCCACGGAAGCCATGAGCGGAGTCTGTCCGGGCACCCGTCTGTGGCACGATTCGGCCATGACCGCTCCTTCCACGGTGCTCCTCGTCCACGGGGCCTGGCACGGCGCGTGGTGCTTCGCCGCATTGCAGCACGCGCTCGACGAACTCGGCGTCCCGTCGCTCGCCGTCGACCTGCCCGGCCACGGTGCCTCCACCGAGCCGCTCACCGATCTGTACGGCGACGCCGACCAGGTGGTCCGCGTGCTGGCGCAACAGGCAGCGCCGGTGGTGCTCGTGGGCCACAGCTACGGCGGGGCCGTCATCACCGAGGCGGCCGCACGCCACGGCGCAGTGCACCACCTCGTGTACCTCACCGCGTTCGCGCTCGAGCAGGACGAGAGCGTGATGGGCATGCTCGCCTCGCTGCCCGATGCTCGTGTGCAACTCGGCAAGGCGATGCAGTTCCGCGACGACGGCACGTCGGTGCTCGACCCGGAACTGGCGGCACCGGCGCTGTACGGCGACTGCGAACCCGCGCCGGTGCAGGCGGCGCTCGCACGCCTGAGCCCACAGCCGATGCTCAACCTCGGGCAGCCGTCGACGGGCGACCCGCGCCGCACGATCCCGTCCACGTACGTTCGCTGTCTGCGCGACCAGGCGATCCACATCGATCACCAGGACGCAATGGCGGCCCGCTGCGACGACGTCGTCACCCTCGACTGCGACCACTCGCCCTTCCTCAGCCGGGTGGCGGAGACGGCCGCCCTGATCGCACGGATCGCCGGGGCCGAAGGCGGCCGGTCATGAAGGTACGCATCGGCTTCGGGTTCGGCGTGCGCACCAAGCTGAACGACGGCGGCTTCGCCGAGGTGGTGGACGCTCTGGAGGAGCTGCGCTTCGACAGCCTGTGGCTGAGCGAGCGGGTCGGCGGCGAGGCACCGGACCCGTTGGTGGCGATGTCGTTCGCTGCCGGCCGTACTCGGCGGCTGAAGCTGGGCATGAGCGTGATGGTGCTGCCGGGTCGCAATCCCGTGTTGCTGGCGAAGGAACTGGCGACGCTCGACCGGATGTCGAACGGACGGCTGCTGCCCGCGTTCGGTCTCGGCGTCGCCGATCCACACGAGCAACAGGCGTTCGGCGTGGCTCGAGAAGGACGAGCCAAGCTGTTCGACGAGGCGGTCGAGGTGCTGCGTGGGTGTTGGGCGGAGGGCGCACTCACCCATCACGGCACGCACTTCCACTACGACGACCTTCGTGTGCAGCCCAAGCCGCTGCAGCACCACGTCGACATCTGGCTCGGTGGCATCGCGCCGTCCGAACTGCGCCGTGTCGGGCGCCTCGCCGACGGGTGGCTGCCCAGCTTCGTCACACCGGAGGACGCAGCCCGCGGGCGCGAGGCGATCGAGGCGTCCCTACAGCAGCACGGTCGGACGATCGACGACGATCACTATGGTGCGCTCATCCCCTACGCCGACGGGCCGGTGCCGGACGCGCTGTTGGCCGGTCTGGCGCAACGCCGCCCGGATCTGGCCGACCCGTCGGTGCTCGTGCCGCAGGGTTGGGACGCGCTGATCGACACGATCGACCGCTTCGTCGCGGTGGGCACCACGAAGTTCGTGATCCTGCCCATCGTCGAGCCCGCCTCGCCCGCGGCATGGGTGGCCCACCTGGAACAGGCCGCCCCCATCGTCCTCGCCCGCCAGACCTGATCGGCCTCGGAACGAGGGTCAGAGGCCGGCGGGCATGCGGTCGAGCAAGGCCAGGACCTCGCCGGCGGGGATGGGGCGAGCGAACAGGTAGCCCTGCATCAGGTCACAGCCCAACACGCGCAGCAGGTCGGCGGTCTCCTGGGTCTCCACACCTTCCGCCACCACGGCCAGACCGAGGCGGTGCCCCAACTCGATCACCGACGCGACGATCGCCCGGTCCTCAGGGCTGCGGGTCATCGGCATGACGAAGCCACGGTCGATCTTCAATTCGCTCACCGGCAGGTGGCCGAGCGAGCCGAGCGAGGTGTAGCCCTGACCGAAGTCGTCCAGGCTGACGCGCACGCCGGCGGCGTCGAGTTCCTGCAGCAGCGTCGTGGCGCGCGCCGGGTCCGCAGCGAACGAGGTCTCGGTCAACTCGAGCATCAGACGCGACGGGTGCACGCCGTGTGCGTGGAGCCGCTGCAACACCCAGGCGGGCAGGTCGTCGCGCAGATTGCGAGCGGAGATGTTGACGGCGACGGCGAGCATCGGGTGCACCCGGTGCCATTCGGCGAGGTGTTCGAGCGCGGTGTCCACCACCCAGTGGGTGAGCGGCACGATGAGCCCGGTGCTCTCGGCCATCGGGATGAACTGGTCCGGCATCAGCAGGCCGCGAACCGGGTGCTGCCACCGCACGAGCGCCTCGAAGGCCACCACGTGAGCCGACCGGGCATCCACCTTCGGTTGGAAGTGCAGCACCAGCTCACCGGCGGTGATGCCGCGGCGCAGCTCGGTCAGCAGGGTCAGGCGCTGCGGGTCGAACCCGTCGATACCGTCGTCATAGCGAACGATGGACGCCCTCGCGGTCTTCGCGGCGTGCAACGCCACGTCGGCTCGCTGCTGCAACACGTCCGGCTGGTCGGCATCGGTGGGCCACATCGCGTAGCCCATGCTCACCTCCACCGTCACCAGCACGCCGCCCAGCTCGACCTCCTCCACGAGGCACTCCTGGATTCGGCGCAGGATCGCTTCGACGCTGGCCGAGCGGGCGCCCGGCAGCACCAGACCGAACTCGTCCCCGCCGAGTCGGGCGACGGTGTCGCCCGGGCGCAACGACCGGCTGATCCGGTCGGCCACGATCTGCAGCAGTTCGTCGCCGTTGCGGTGGCCGAGCGTGTCGTTGACCTCCTTGAAACGGTCGAGGTCGACCACGACCAGCGCGACGTCGGTGCCGGAACGGCCGCCGGCGGCCATCGCAGCGGCCAGACGGTCGGCGAAGATCGTGCGGCCGGGAAGGCCGGTGAGCCGGTCGTGCATCGCTCGCTGCTCGGCCTGTTCGCGATGGCGCTTTTCGCGCAGCGCGACGGAGGCGACGATCCCGGCGAGGACGAGCCACAGCACCGCGAGGCCGGCCGCGATCATCAACACCAGGCTGCGCACCGACGCATCGGCACGCTCACGGATGTCCCGGTACGGCAAGTACATCTCGGCCACCCCGGCGACGACCGAATCGTTCGGCCGGATGACGGACCGATCACCGACGGTCGCCGGATCCCCGTCGAGGTCGTGGATGATCGACGACGTGCTCGTGTTCTTGAAGAAGAGCGGGACGTAGACCTCGAGTGCGTCCTCACCGTGGTGCGGATCCCCGGTCCCGGACTCGCCGGCATCGATGTGATCGGCGCCGACCCGGGTGAACGCGGCCAGCGGGCGCTGCGACTGCACGGCCTCGATGATCTCCTCGTCCACCTCCGGCTTGCCGAGCCCGGCCGCCGTGCGAGCGGCGTCGTACACCACCCGACCGGTCACGCTGCGGATGCGGTAGCGCAGGAACGTGCCGTCCTCCAGCCGCTGCGGCATCATCGAGTTGAAGCCGCGCCGCTCCCTGCCGTCCTCCGGTCCGTCACTGAGATCACCGTCGACGAGATAGGGCTCGATGGTCGTCCGGGCGGTCGTGGCGGCGCGGTCGACGGCCTCGCTGCGTGCGGATTGCTCGGCCGAGGAGTGCACCGTGCGAGCCAGGAGCAGCCCCAGCACCACCACGGGCACGATCGTGAGCGCGGCGTACATCGCATACCGCCCCACGTCGCCCCAGGTCCTTCGCACGATCTCTTCAATCGGCAAGACCCCGTCAAGGCTTGAGGAAATCATGAGCTTCAAGAAAACCGCAAATAGTGGTTGAGCCGCTTCCCAAAGCGTCCGATGTAGAGCATGGTTCAAGTAGGGCCAGTGCAAGGGAGACAGCCATGAAGGCTCACACTGCAACACAGCAGGCAAAGGGACGGCGACTCGCCATCGGTATCGCCACCCTGCTGCTCGCGCTGGGTGCCGGGACTACCACAACCGCATTCGCCGACAAGTCCGACAACCACAGTTCGGCTGGCCGTCAGACGGTGACGCAACCGCTCGGGTCGATGTACAGCGTCGTCGACCAGATCGGCGCGCGGGCACTCTGGGAGGAGGGCTACACCGGTACGGGCGTCAACGTCGCGCTGATCGACACCGGCTTCGCCCCCGTCGAGGACCTCCTCGACAGCGGCGCAGTGGTCGCCGCGGTCGACCTCTCCGCAGAAGCCGGCGTGCCCGAGGCCACCTACGTCGACAACTACGGCCACGGCACGCACATGGCCGGCATCATCGCCGGACACGACCCCGAGGCCGTCCCCGCCCTCGCGGCCGAGCACCCCGAATGGTTCGTGGGCGTCGCTCCCGGCGCCGGCATCGTCTCCGTCAAGGTCGCCGACAACACCGGCGGCGCCGACATCACCCAGGTGATCGCCGGTGTCGACTGGGCGATCGACCACGCCGAGGAACTCGACATCCGGGTCATCAACCTCTCGTACGCGAGCGGCTCGATCCTGCCGTACCGGACCGACCCGCTGACCTTCACGCTCGAGCGAGCCTGGAAGGCCGGCATCGTGGTCGTCGTCGCCGCCGGCAACGACGGGCGTGACTCCCGCTCGCTGTCCAGCCCGGCCATCGACCCCTACGTGATCGCGGTCGGCGCCGTCGAGGCCACCGCCAACGGACGCTTCACGGTCCCGACGTGGGCCTCGAGCGGTGACGGCACCCGCAACCCCGACATCGCCGCTCCCGGTGCACACATCGTCAGCCTCCGGGCCCCGCTGAGCCGCATCGACATCGAGCACCCCGAGGGCTACGTCGACGACGAGTTGTTCAAGGGCAGCGGTTCCTCGCAGGCCGCCGCCGTCGTGACCGGCGCCGTGGCACTGCTGCTCGACGCCCGCCCCGAGCTCACCCCCGACCAGGTGAAGGCGGTGCTGAAGGACAGCACGACCAATGCCCGCCCGCGGAACCCGATCTTCTCCGGCAACGGCGTGATCCAGGTCGACCAGGCCGCCGAGACGTCCGTGCCGCGCCGCTCGACCCAGCGTTGGCAGCAGTCGGATGGCAGGGGCTCGATCGAAGCCGCCCGCGGTCCGGTGCACCTGGTCGTCAACGGCGAGGTCATCGAGGGCGAGTACACGGTGCTCGGCACCCGTTGGACGGGTACCCGCTGGACCGGCACCCGCTGGACCGACGGCACCTGGAACGGCACCCGCTGGACCGGTGGCACGTGGATGGGCACCCGCTGGACCGACGCCACGTGGACCGGCACCCGCTGGACCGGCACCCGCTGGACGGACTCGCTGTGGAACGGCACCCGCTGGACCGGCACCCGCTGGACCGGCACCCGCTGGACGAACGACGCATGGTCGAACGACTCGTGGACCGGCACCCGCTGGACGGGCACCCGCTGGACCGATGACACCTGGGCCGGCGCCTACTGGGACGGCACCCGCTGGACCGGGACGCGCTGGACCGGCACCCGCTGGACCGATACGGTCTGGAACGGGACTCGTTGGACGGGCACGCGCTGGACGGGCACCCGTTGGACGGACAACATCTGGTCAGGCGGTACTTGGGAGTGAGCGCACCACGCAGCACCGTTGCACGGATCTGCGGCCTCGCGACCCTGATCGGCATCGCTGCGGCGTTCACGCTCCTGACCCTGCCGCAGCAGTCGGCGATCAGGCCGTCCCCGTGGTGGATGGTGGTCCTGATCGCCGGCGGCTACGCGTTGGCAGAGCGGACCGTCTTCCACTTCGAGTTCCGGCGTGAGGCCATCTCGTTCTCCATCTCGGAGGTCCCGACGGTCTTCGCGCTGGTCTACCTGGCACCTGGGCCGGCCGTCGCCGCCCGTCTGGTCGGCAGCCTGCTGATCATCGCCATCCAGTGGAAGAGCCCCTGGTACAAGCTGTATTTCAACGCCACCCTGTTCGCCCTCGAACTCGGCGTGGCCTACCAGTTGACGCAGCGGATCATCCGCAACTGGCCGGACTCGGACACGGTGCTGCTCTTCGCACTCGCGATCGACTTCTCCGTCGCCTTCCTGATCGGCTCGATCCTCGTCTCGATGGCGATCGCCATGATCGAAGGCGGCTTCAAGGAACGCCTCATCGGCGAGCTGAAGGTGTCCGGCTGGGTGCTGCCGATGAACGCAATGGTGGCGGCATCGATGCTGGCCCCGACACTGCTGTCGCCCTGGCTGGCGATCATCTCCGCCGTCCCGCTGATCGCGCTGTGGACCGTGATGCGCGGGTACGGCAACCTCGAGCAGCGCTACCGCGATCTCGACGCCCTGCACGGGTTCGTCCGCAAGGTCGCTCCGTCGTTGGAGCTCGACGAGGTGGTCGCCACGGCGACCACCGAGGCCGCGTCCGGCCTTCGCGCCCGCCGCGCCGCACTCGTGGTGTTCGACGACAACGGGACCCGCCGTCACGACGTCGGCGAACTGTTGCCCGACCTGCCGGCGAGGCCCGACGAGCCGCGCTGGGCGACGCTGGTGGCCGGCCCCGAGGCCCACATCCTCGACGGCGACGACCTCGCCCGCCTCGGTTTCGACGACCTGGCGGGTGTCGGCCAGGTGATGATCGCCCCGATCATGGACGCCGGTTCGGTACTCGGTGTGATGGCGCTCGCCGAGCGCGACGGTGCCGAGGACCGCTTCGTCGACGCCGACGCCGCTCGCCTCCGCACGATGGTCGACCAACTCGCGCCGACCTTGCGCAAAGCGATGCTGCACGAGCGCATCGAGTTCGAGGCACGGCACGACTCGCTGACGCAGCTCCCCAACCGCGCCTCGTTCGAGCGCCTGGTGGACGCCGCCATCGAAGCGCACGTGGATCGCCCCGGCGAACCGGCCGAGGACGAAGTGCTGACCATCGTGATCATGATGGACCTCGACCGCTTCAAGGAAGTGAACGACACCCTCGGTCACCACGCCGGCGACAGCCTGCTGATCCAGTTCGCTCAGCGGCTCGACACCGCACTCGGCCCGGACGACATGCTGGCCCGCCTCGCGGGCGACGAGTTCGCCGTGCTCTGTCGGCGCACCGTGGAAGGCATGCACGATCTCGCCGGCGCGCTCGTCAACGAGGCACGCCGCCCGTTCTCGATCGACGGCTTCGAGGTGGTCGTGACGATGAGCGTCGGCGTGGCGCCGATGGTCGGTGCCGTGAACGACGCCAGCACGATGCTGCGCCGTGCCGACATCGCGATGTACGCCGCGAAGAACCAGCACACCGGCTACGAGCTCTACCGCGACGAGATCGACCGCCGCACCCCTGCCCGTTTGTCGATGCTCGGCGACCTGCGCAACGCGCTCGAGCACCACGACCTGCAGGTGCACCTGCAGCCGACGCTCGATCTCGCCAGCGGCGTGGTGATCGGCATGGAGGCACTCGCCCGCTGGTCGCATCCCACCCGTGGCTACGTGTCCCCCGAGGACTTCGTGCACGTGGCCGAGGAGACCGGCCTCATCAAGCAGCTCACCGACCTGGTGCTCGAGAGCGCCATCGAGCAGCTGCGCCGCCTGCGCGAACACGGCCATCACCTCGGGCTGTCGGTGAACCTGTCGACGCACGACCTGCTCGACGAGCTGCTCGCCGACCGCGTGCTGCGCCGCCTGGACCAGCACGGCGTGGACCCGGCCCTGCTGACCTTGGAGATCACCGAATCGTCGCTGTTGATCGACGCACCGCGAGCACGCACCACGATCGACCGCCTCAACCGTGCCGGCATCCGCCTGTCGGTCGACGACTTCGGCACCGGGTACTCGTCGCTCAGCTACCTGCGCCGCCTGCCGGTGAGCGAACTGAAGATCGACCGCAGCTTCGTCAGCAACCTGCTGCTGGAGGACCAGGACGAGGTGATCGTGAAGTCGATCATCGACCTCGGCCACAACCTGGGCATGCAGGTGGTCGCCGAAGGCGTGGAGACCGAGGAGATCATGAACCGGCTGCGCGGTTTCGGCTGCGACGTGGCCCAGGGCTACGGCATCTGCCGCCCGGTGCCGTTCGACCAGCTCCTCACCTGGCTGAGTGCCACCCAGCACCCCAGCCGCCGGCGCGACCCGATGTTCGCCGACCAGTACGTCGACGACCCGATCGACAACTGAGCCGGGCCCGCGACCGCCGATTTCCCGCGGACGGTAAAAGTTTGACCAGATCCTGGTCGTAAGTCTTGCGGACTACACCTGCGCGTACTTGAATGAATCCAGACAGCTCGCACCAATCAGCTGTACACGAACCTGCCACTGCGTTCCCGTCTCAGTCGGCGATGGTTCTCACGAGGCACCGGCATCTCCCGTCGCCGGTGCCTCGTTCGTTTTCCCGAGGACAGAGAATTCCGACATCAATGTCGGCGGCCGCCGCCTCGGGTACGTTGCGCGACATGGGAATCCTCAGCGCGATGTCCGGCAACGCCGGCGAGATGACGCCTGCAGAGGCGCAGCAGCAACTCCAACCGCTTCTGATCGAGCAGGAGCAGATTCACCGGGCGTTCCATGTCGGCCGGGACATGTTCGCCTTCTCGGACCGGCGGCTGATCCTGGTGGACAAGCAGGGCATGACCGGGTCGAAGGTCGAGTACCGGTCGATCCCCTATCGCGTGATCACGAACTTCTCCATCGAGACGGCCGGCAACTTCGACATGGATGCCGAGATGAAGATCTGGATCTCGGGCAACCCGATCCCCGTGTCGAAGGAATTCAACAAGAAGGTCAACGTCTACGAGGTGCAACAGCTCCTCGCGCACTTCGTCTGCCGCTGACGGAGCGCTCGTCCAGCGCGCGAAACACCCCGGCCAGATGTGATGTCCGACCGGGGCGTTCGTTGCGAGCAGCCCGTACGGGATTCGAACCCGTGCCGCCACCTTGAGAGGGTGGTGTCCTAGGCCACTAGACGATGGGGCCAAGCTGCTGTGGTTGGTTGGGGAGCAAGGAATCGAACCCTGAATAACAGAACCAGAATCTGCTGTGTTGCCTGTTACACCACTCCCCATCGGGTGACCCCGAAGGCGCATGAACTCTAGCAACGCACCTGCGCAACTCCCACCCCGGACCCGACGCGATCCGCGGAGCGTCAACCGGTGAGGTCGAGCAGGCGGTCGAAGCCGATGACCCGGCCCACTGCGACGCCCGCCGCCTCCTTCACCTCGCGCCAGAACGCGGTGGCACCGGTCACCGGGCTGGTCCGCGTCGGTGACACGTACGCGATGAGGCCGAGTTCCTCGCTGACGAGGCGGATGCGCAGCGAGTGGTACGGGTCGCTCACCAACAGCACCGTGTCGTCGCCGCGGGCGGCGAGCAGGGCGGCGGCGGCGGCGAGCGAGTCGTACGAGGTGGCACCACCCACCTGCTCGATCGCATCGCCCGGCACGCCTCGCTCCTCGAGGTAGCGGGCGGAGGCCTCGGCCTCGGTGAACCGGTCGCCCGGCCGGTTGCTGCCGGTGGTGACCACCAGCGGTGCGAGCCCCCGATCCCACAGGTCGACGACATGGTCGAGCCGTGCCGCGAGTTGCGGCGACGGTCGCCCGTCGTACTGCGCGGCTCCCATCACGACGATCGCATCGACGGGCCGGGCCTGGTCGCTGCGACTGGTGCGGTGCACCAGCCACAGATTGAGGAGGAACCACAGCGCGGCCAGCACCACCAGTGCGAGGAACACCAGCAGCACACGGCGCATGCGCCTGCCGAGCCGAGGCGCCGCAGCGGGCGCCGTCACGAGCTCGGCGGTGTCCGTCACCCGATCCGGGCCTCCGCGGCGCGCAGGCGGCGCATCGTCTCGTCACGGCCGAGGAACTGCAGCGACTCGAACAGCGGCGGCCCCACCGTGCGACCGGTGACGGCGATGCGCACGGGCGCCTGTGCCTTGCCGGGCTTCAGCTCGTGGGCCGCCGCGACCGCCTCGAAGGCCGCCTTGAGCGGCTCGGCAGACCAGTCGTCCAACGCGTCGAACGCGGCGATCGTGCCTCGCAGCACGTCGGGGTTGGTGGGCACGGCGATCGCCTTCGCCCAGGCGTCCTCGTCGGTGACCGGCTCGGCGAGGAAGAGAAAATCGACCACGCCCGGCGCATCCGCCAGCGTGGAGCAACGCGGCTGGATCACCGGCGTCATCTGCAAGAACACCGACTCGTCGAAACGGTCGGCGGGGAACGGTGCGTCGGGCGCCGTGAGCCACGGACGACATGCATCGAGGAACTCCTCGGGCGTCATCCGGCGGATGTACTCGCCGTTGAACGCTGCCAGCTTCTTCAGGTCGAAGAACGCCGGCGAGTGGTTCACGTCCTCCAGGCGGAAGTCGTCCTGCATCTGCGCCCAGGGCTGGATCTCCTCGCCCTTCGGCGCCCAGCCCAGGGTCATCAGGTAGTTCGTCATCGCGTCGGCCAGGTAGCCCTCGTCGCGGTACATCTCCAGCGCCACCTTGTCGCGGCGCTTCGACAACTTCTTGCGGGCCTCGTTCACCAGCACCGGCACGTGGGCCCACACCGGCGGCTCCTGGTCGAGCGCCTGCCAGATCATCTGCTGCTTGGGCGTGTTCGGCAGGTGCTCCTCGGCGCGCACGACGTGGGTGATGCCCATCGACAGGTCGTCGACGACGTTCGCGAGCAGGAACATCGGGCTGCCGTTGCCACGGAGCAGAACGAAGTCCTCGATCAGCGAGTTGTCGAACGACACGTCGCCACGCACCAGGTCGCGCACCACGGTCGTCCCCGCCGGCACCCGGAACCGCAGCACGCGGCCGGGCCCCGGCTCGAGACCGAGGTCACGCGACCAGCCCTGGTAGCCCTGGGTGCCTTCGGCCTTGTTGCGTGCCTCGACGTCGGCGGCGGTCATGTCGCAGTAGTAGGCGCTCCCCTGCTCGTACAGCCGCTGTGCAGCCGCGACGTGCTGCGCGGCGTACTCGCTCTGGAAGTACGGCCCCTCGAACCGGGGGTCGTCACGGTGGATGCCCAACCATGCCAGCGCGTCGATGATGCCCTGCGTCCACTCCGGCTGGTTGCGTGCCTCGTCGGTGTCCTCGATGCGCAGCACGAACGTGCCGCCCTGGTTGTGCGCCAGCGCCCAGTTCCAGAGGGCGGTGCGTGCGCCCCCGACGTGGAAGAAGCCGGTGGGTGAGGGTGCGAAGCGGAAACGGGGGGAGGTCATGACGACCACGAGGCTACCGAAGGCGCCGAGTGGGTCGCGGGCGATCAGGACAGCAGGGCGAGCGTGCGCAACTGGCGCACCGCCACCGTGAGCGTGGTGACGTCGTGAGCGTCGACGCGGCGGAGGTCGTTGAAGATCGCCACCGACGTCGCGATCAGCCGCTCGTACGCGTGATACCAGTCGGCCACACCGCCGGTACGCAACGCGTCACCGGTCAGCTCGGCGATCGCGGCCACCAGGTCGTCGCGCAGCGCCGCACGCGCCTGGGTCTGCCAGCGGGTACTGCGGGGAAGCCCGCCGACGGCATCCCACAGCCACGCCAGGTCGAGCGTCTCGAACAGCTGCCAGTAGGCGATGGACACCTCGGCCACCGGCCGACGCGTGCGTGCGGCCAGGTCGATGGCGTCGAGGCCCGTGTGCAACAGCGGCCACTGCACGCTGCGCTGGGCGAGGTCTTCCGGCACACCGGCGGCCAGACGGCTCGCCTCGCGGGCGAACACGGCCTCGCGCATCCGGCCTTGCAGGTACGACTCGACCGACACCGCAAGTTGTTCCATGCCGGACCGCAGGTCGGCGACCGCCGCGCCGATGTCGATCGGCAACGAGCGATGGCGCAACAGCCAGAGCGTGCAACGTTCAGCCATCGACCGCAGCTCGAGGAACAGCTCCATCTGCACGTCGGCCTTCACCGTGCCGGCCAACGCTTCGACGCGCGCCCACAGCTGCTCGAGCCCGAGGATGTCGCGAGCGGCCACCCACGCGCGGGCGGTGTCGACCACGCTCATCCCTGTCTCCTCCGACACGCGGTGGTCGAACGAGATGCCCGACAGGTTGACGAGCTGGTTGCCGAGCGCGGTGGCGATGATCTCGCGGCGCAGACGGTGGCCGCGGATCTCATCGGCGAACTCCTCACGAAGCCGCGTCGGGAAGTAGCGGAACAGCTCGGGCTCGAGGTACGGGTCGTCCGGCAGGTCGCTGGCCGTGATCTCCGTGATGTCGGTGCTCTTCGTGTAGGCGAGCAGCACCGAGAACTCCGGCGTGGTGAGGCCGAGTCCGTTGGCCTGCCGCTCGGCGATCTGACGGTCGGTCGGCAGGAACTCCAGTGACCGGTTCAACCAACCCTCCGCCTCGAGCAGATTGAGGTAGCGGGCGTGCACGTTCACCATCGGCAGCGCCTGGCGACGGGCGATCGCGAGGGCCAGCGTCTGTGCGCGGTTGTCGTCGAGCACCAGCTCGCCCACCTCGTCGGTCATCGAGACCAGCACCTGGTCGCGCTGCTCGATGGTGAGGTGCCCGCGGCGCACGGCCTCGCCGAAGAGGATCTTGATGTTCACCTCGTGATCGCTGCAGTCCACCCCGGCGGAGTTGTCGATCGCATCGGTGTTGATCAGCCCGCCGGCGAGCGCGTACTCGACGCGCCCGCGCTGGGTGAACCCGAGGTTGCCACCCTCGCCGACGATGCGACAGCGCAGCTCGGCGCCGTTGACGCGCACCGCGTCGTTGGCGCGGTCGCCCACGTCGGCGTGGGTCTCCCCCGCCGACTTCACGTAGGTGCCGATGCCGCCGTTCCACAGCAGGTCGACCGGTGCGCGCAGGATCGCCGAGATCAGCTCCACCGGCGTGAACGTCGAACGATCGGAACCGAGGCTGCGCTGGGCGGCCTCGCTGAGCTCGATGGTCTTCAGCGTGCGCGGATACACGCCGCCACCGGCCGAGATGAGGCCGGCGTCGTAGTCGGCCCAGCTCGACCGCGGCAGCGCGAACAGGCGTTGCCGCTCGGCGAACGAGGATGCGGCATCCGGGTCGGGGTCGATGAAGATGTGGCGGTGGTCGAACGCGGCCACCAGCTCGAGGTGCGGCGACCGCAACAGGCCGTTGCCGAACACGTCGCCGCTCATGTCGCCGATGCCGACGACGGTGAGCGGATCCCGCTCGACGTCCTTGCCGAGCGACGCGGCGTGGCGCCGAACGCTCTCCCACGCGCCGCGGGCGGTGATGCCCATCTCCTTGTGGTCGTAGCCTGCGCTGCCCCCGGAAGCGAACGCGTCGTCGAGCCAGAAGCCGTACTCGCGGGCGATGCCGTTCGCGACGTCGCTGAACGTCGCGGTGCCCTTGTCGGCTGCGACGACGAGGTACGGGTCGTCCGGGTCGTACCGCACCGTGTCGGGCGGCGGCACGATGCTGTCGCCGACGATGTTGTCGGTGAGGTCGAGCAGCCCGGCGATGAACTGGCGATAGCACGCGACGCCCTCGGCGCGGAACGCATCGGCCTCTGCGGGCGGGCGCTTCAGCACGAAACCGCCCTTCGCGCCCGTCGGCACGATGACCGCGTTCTTCACGATCTGCGCCTTCACCAGGCCGAGGATCTCGGTGCGAAAGTCCTCGCGCCGGTCGCTCCAGCGGATGCCGCCACGGGCGATGCGCCCGTTGCGCAGGTGCACACCCTCCACACGCGGCGAGCACACCCAGATCTCGAACATCGGCCGCGGCAGCGGCAGGTCGGGCACCTTCGACGTGTCGAACTTGAACGCGATCACGTCGCGGTTCCCCGAGTTCGGCCCGGTCCGGAACGCGTTGGTACGCACGGTCGCGTCGATCAGCGCCAACAACGCACGCAGCGTGCGGTCGTCGTCGAGGCTCGGCACCGCGTCGAGCGCGGCGACGATGTCGTCGCGTCGTGTCGCCACCGCCGCAGTGCGATCGTCGGTCGCCACGGCCGGGTCGAAGCGTGCGGAGAACAGCCCCACCAACCGGGCGGCGATTCCGGCGTGGCGAGCCATCGTCTCCTCGATGTACTGCTGACTGAACGGGAACCCGATCTGGCGCAGGTACCGCGAGTACGCCCGCAGCACCTCCACCTGGCGGGCGGTGAGCCCGGCGAGCAGCACCAGCCGGTTGAGGCCGTCCACTTCGACGGTGCCGGTGAACTCGGCGACGAACGCCCGCCGCACCTCAGCCTGCGATGCCTCGGTGAGCTCCACCGTCGTGGGCACCTCCACCCCGACGTCGTGCAGCCACACGCCCTGCTCGCCGAGCCGGAAGTGGAAGGCGCGCTCATCGATGGCGCGGAAGCCCAACTGGTCGAGCAGCGGCAGCAGGTCCGAGATCGGTAGGGCCGCGCCTCGCCGGTACACCCGGAAGCGCCACTCGTGCGCGGCGGCCTCGGTGAAGTGCATCATCGCCGTGCGCACTTCCACCTCATCGACGGAAGATGCCGCCAGCGCGTCGATGATCGGCAGGTCGATGGCCGCGCTGTTCGGCCAGTTCAGCTCGTCGTAGCCGGCGGGGATGACGGGCCGCACGCGGGCGAAGAGCGCCTCCGCCTCGGCGGCTCCCAGCTCCGCGGTCAGCGCTGCGCTGATGGCCGCAGCCCAATCGTCGGCCACCTCACCGGCGGCCACTCTGATGCTCACAGGAGTCCGTTCCTTCCCGACCACGCTGTCGCGATTGACGTGCGCCCAGTGTGCCACAGTGGCAGCAGATGTAGGTTCGGGCCATGCAGCAGATCAACGTGCTCGGTGAGGTGCTCCAGCCCTGTTCCTTCGATCCGCTCACCGGCTACTACCGCACCGGCTGTTGCGAGAACCACGGCGACGACCCGGGCCTGCACGTCGTGTGCGTGGTGTGCACCGACGAGTTCCTGCGGTTCTCTGCAGCGGTGGGCAACGACCTCGCCACGCCGATGCCACAGTATGGGTTCGCGGGCCTGAAGGCGGGCGACCAGTGGTGCCTGTGCGCCGATCGTTGGCAGGAGGCGTTCGAGGCGGGAGTGGCGCCGCGTGTGCGGCTGTCCAGCACGCACGTGTCCGCGCTCGAGTACTGCTCGCTGGCCGACCTGCGCGCCCATGCCGTCGACGCCCCGGGTGACGCGGTATGAGCGTGGTGGTCACCACCGACGGCCCGGTGTGCATCATCGCGATCGACCGCCCGACGGTGCGCAACGCCGTCGACGGCCCCACCGCCGCGCTGTTGGCCGACGCGTTCCGCGCCTTCGACACCGACGAGTCGCTGTCGGTCGCGATCCTCACCGGCGCGCACGGCACGTTCTGCGCCGGTGCCGACCTGAAGGGCATCAGCGACGGCCGCGGCAATCGAGTGGACCGGGACGTCGACGTCGACGGCCCGATGGGCCCGACGCGCATGCAGTTGTCGAAGCCGGTCATCGCCGCCGTCGAGGGCTTCGCGGTGGCAGGCGGCCTGGAGTTGGCCGTGTGGTGCGATCTGCGCGTCGCCGCCGAGGATGCCGTGTTCGGCGTCTACTGCCGTCGCTGGGGCGTGCCGCTGGTGGACGGCGGCACCGTGCGCCTGCCGCGCCTCATCGGCCACAGCCACGCGATGGACCTGATCCTCACCGGCCGCGGTGTGAGCGGCGACGAAGCGCTGCGGATGGGCCTGGTGAACCGCTCGGTGCCGAAGGGCCACGCCTTGAGCGCCGCCATCGAACTCGCGCACGAGTTGGCTGCGTTGCCACAGCGCTGCATGCGCAGCGACCGGCAGAGTGCACACGACCAGTGGAGCTTGTCCCTGCCCGACGCCCTCGCGCACGAGACCGAGCTCGGCCTCGCCACCATCGCCAGCGGCGAGACGTTGGACGGCGCCGCGCGGTTCGCCGCCGGGGCCGGTCGCCACGGGGAACGGGCGTGAATCGGGTCCCCGTCGTCGACCTCACCCACTGGCTCGACGGCAGCGATCGCGCCGGCGTGGCCGCCGCCGTCGACCGCGCGCTGTCCTCGGTGGGCTTCTTCCTCGTCACCGGCCACGGCGTGCCCGACGAGCTGATCGCCGCCACCCGCCGTGTCTACGCCGAGTTCTTCGCCCTCACCGACGACGAGAAGCGCGCGGTGAAGATGCCGCAGCTGGGAATGGCCGGCTGGGCGCCGATGGGCATGGAGGCCAACGGCTACTCGTTCGGCCACGAGACCCCGCCCGACATGAAGGAGAGCTACCGGCTCGGCTCCTTCGAGCTGCCCGGCCGCGTGGCCCTGCGCGGCGACAACGTGTGGCCCGATCGGCCCGCCGAGTTCCGCGACGTCGTGACCCGCTACCTCGCAGCGGTCGACGCGCTGCACCTCGAGCTGCTCAGGGTGTGCGCCGCAGCCGCAGGGCTGGACGACCTGGAGTTCTTCGCGTCGCGGTCGTTGCGCAACGACAACACCCTGAACGTCAACTGGTACGCCCCCATCCGTCGGCTCGGGGCACCCGCACCGGGCCAGTACCGCATCGGCCCACACACCGACTTCGGCAGCATCACCGTGCTGCACCGCGAGCCCGGCTCGGCCGCGCTGCAGGTGCAGTTGCCCGACGGCGAGTGGGTGGAGGCGCCCGTGGTGGACGGTGCGTTCACCATCAACGCCGGCGACATCCTGGCCCACTGGTCGGGTGGCCGCTGGCGGTCGGCCATCCACCGCATGCCGGCGCCCGACCCGACCGCCGTCGACGAGTCGCTGCTGTCACTCGTCTACTTCTGCGACCCCGACCCGGACACCCTGGTCGAGCCGCTGCACGGTGACGCCCCGCCGGTGCTGGCCGGCGACTACCTGCGCTCGAAGATCGCCGCGATCACCATGGACACGGAGCCTGGATAACCTTCGCCGGGTGGATCATCCTCACCCGGTCAAGCCACTGCTGCGCGGGTGGACGCACGCGATCTCGTTCCCGCTGATGTTGGTGTTCGGGCTGGGGATGTTGGTGCTGGCCAACGCCACGCTGTCGTCTCGGCTGCTGCTCGCGTTGTACGTGCTCGGCACCGCGACGATGTTCGGCGTGTCGGCGCTGTACCACCGTGGCCGCTGGTCCACCCCGGCTCGGCTGCGGATGCAGAAGCTCGACCGGACCGCGATCTTCCTCGCCATCGTCGGCGGCTACACCCCCATCGCCGTGCTGTGCCTCGATGGCTGGAAACTGGCCATCGTGCTCACAGCGGTATGGGGCGGCGCGATCGTCGGCGCTGCCGTGCAATGGATCCCGAGCGTCCCACGAGCCTGGCGGGGCGCGAGCTACATCATCGTCAGTTGGATCGCCGCGTTCACGTTCCCCGACCTGTGGCGCGGCCTCGGCCCCACAGGCTTCGCACTCGTCCTCGCCGGGGGCGTCTGCTACACCCTCGGCGCCATCGCACTCGCCACTCGCTGGCCCGACCCGTGGCCACGAGTCTTCGGCTTCCACGAGGTCTTCCACGCCTTCACCGTTGTCGCGTCGGCGCTGCAGTTCGTCGCCATCGCCGCCATCGTCGCTCCCAAGCTGTCGGCGTGAACACCGACCGCTGATGGCCCGCGCACCGCAACGCCCTCACGCGCCACGCATCGGCGAGCAGGAGCCGCGCAGCCGTGAGGAGTTGCTCGCCGACCCGGACTGGTACGAGGTGGTCGTGTCGGGCGACCTGACCGAGGCACACCTCGAGGGACTCGACGTACGCCGCAGTGTGCTGTCCGGCGCACAACTCACCGCGTCGCGCCTGCCGGGCGCCCGCCTGGTCGACGTGGTCGTCGAGCACACGGAACTGTCGGGAGTGCACCTCGACGAGGCCGCGCTCACGCGGGTCGCCTTCGTCGGATGCCGTCTGTCGGGCATCGTCGTCAGTGGTGGCCGCCTGCAGGACGTGACGTTCACCGACTGCCGCATGGACGCCGCGTCGTTGCGAATGGTGCGCGGTGAACACGTCCGGTTCGAGGAGTGCACGCTGGTCGGCGCCGACTTCACCGGTGCGCAGATCACGGCCGCCGCGTTCCGCCGCTGCGACCTGACCGGTGTGCAGTTCAGCCAGGCCCGATTGCCCGACGTCGACGTACGCGGTTCACGGCTGGAGGCCATCCGAGGTCTCGATGGCCTGCAACGCCCCATCATCGATCCCGAGCAGGCGTTGCCGTTCGGCATGGCGCTGCTCGACCACCACGGCGTCGTGGTGCGGGACGAGCAGGACACCTGACCGTGCCTCGCGCAGGCTGACGAACTGCGCCAACAGCACGCCGCCGATCACCACCGCCGCGCCGAGCAGCTTCACGCCACCGACGGACTCGCCGAGGAAGATCACCGACCAGAGGATCGCCAACGCCACCTCCGCCGTCATGATCATCGCCACCACGCCCGGCGCGACGTGACGCATCGCCCGGAAGAACGTGATGTTCGCCAACAGCGTCGGCACGAGTGCGAACAGCAGCACCTCGCTCACCAGCCGGGGCCCGTGCGGTACCACCAATCCGGTGGCGAACGCCATCGGCGCCAGCAGCACGGTGCCGCCGAGCACGTTCCACGCCGCCTGCACCACACCATCCATGTTCGGCGGCAGCACCCGCCCGCTGACGATCATGAACGTCGCCATCATGAAGGCCTGCAACACCGCCAACCCCAGGCCGAGCAGGCTGACGTCGCCCACGCCACCGAACAGCTCGGGCACGGTGAGCGTGATGCCCGCGGTCACGACGGCCAGCGCCACCCACGTCCACGCCGACGCCCGGTGATGACCCAGCAGGGACGAGCCGACCACGACGAGCACCGGGTACAGGTAGACCACGACGATATACACGGAGACGTCGAGATGCTCGATGGACCGGAAGCCGGTGTAGATCATCAGGCCGAACAACATGCCGAGCGCCAACGAGGTGCGTTTCGGCACGGCGAAGGGGTCGGGCCCGCCATGCCGGCGCCACACCAGCAGCAGCGCCCACAGCCCGAGCGCGGCGATGCCGAAGCGCCAGAACAGCAACGACTCGGCGCCGAGCGGTCCGAGCAGATCCTTGCCGACGATCGCTGACAACGAGTACGCCGTTGCGGTGGCGGCAGCCCACAGCACACCGCGTGCCGGGTTACGACCCGCTGCTGCTGCCCCTGTGTCCTCCACCCCGACCGACGGTAGTCCGGGGCACCCGCCGCGACCGGATACAGTCCGCGACCATGGACATCGGCAGCCTCATCGCAGTACTCCTCCTCGGTTTCGTGTGCGGCGCCATCGCCCGCGCGCTGGTCCCCGGCGACGCCTTCCGCGCCCTGAGCGGCTGGAAGTCGTGGGCCGCATCCACCGCCCTCGGCCTGCTCGGCGCGCTGGTCGGCTACTGGATCTTCACCGGTCTGTTCGGCATCGGCGACACCGACAAGTTCGACTGGGGCGGCATCCTCGGCGCGCTGATCGGCTCGATCCTCGTCGTCTGGATCGGCAGCAAGCTCATCGCCGCGTCCGCCAAGCGCTGACCTCGCCCGGCCGCTCGAACGAGCACCGCGGCGCGCTTCGAAGCGCGCCTCGAAGCGCTCATGGACAGCACTCCTCGTGGCTGCTCGAACACCCGGAAACCCTTGTTTTTATTGGGTTTCCTGGTTGACGACCGAATCGAACTGGTGTACGATTCAGGGCATGAGAGCAGTGGACGAGATCGCCGACCAGACCCTGGTCACGCCGGCCGAACTCGTCCAACGCTGGACCGCACTCGAGCACGACATGGCCGTGTTCGCGCTCGCCGCAGCGCACGTCTCGGAGGCCGGCCTGTGGGCCGAGTCGGGCTCGGTGACGATGCGGTCGTGGATGCGTGAGCACCTGCGCATGTCCGACAGCGATGCGTCTGCGTGGATGCGCCGAGCCGAGTTGTTGAACCACTACGACGCGTTCGCCGAAGCCGCCCTCACCGGCACCTTGTCGGGGTCACAGTTGCGTGAGGTCGAGAAGTGCAATCGTCCCAAGTACCGCGAGCTCCTTCGCCTGCTGCAATCGTCGCTCGCCGACGAGCTCGCCGCGCTCGACGCCGCCGAGACCGCGATCGCGTGCGAGACGTGGCGCCGGTACGCGGACGCAATCGTCGACGACAAGGAACCACCGCTCGAACCCGAGCGCGGTCTGTCGATGACCCGTGCCGACGACGGCCAACTGCTCGGCAAGTTCTCCTTCGACGACACGGCCGGCACCGAGATCGAGAAGGCGATCGCGAACGCGATCACCCACGACGGCGCGGACGAGACACGGACGCTGACCGAACGGCAGGCCGACGCGTTGTCCGACATCTGCTCGTTCTTCAACCTCAACCACGAACGCCCTGGCACCCCGCGGCACCTGCCACACGTGTCACTGTCGATGCACGCGAGCACGTTGCCGGCGCCGATCGCCATCAACGTCGACACAGGCCGTCCCGTCGTCGAGCACACCGCCAGCGCGGCGCTGTGCGACTGCATCATCCACACGATCATGCGTGATGCGAACGATGCACCGGCCCGGTTCGGGCGCGAGCGTTACACCGTGCCGCGCAAGTTGTTCAAGGAACTCGTCGCCCGCGATGGTGGGTGCCGCGTGAAGGGCTGCACTCGTCCGCCGAGATGGACCCACGCACACCACATCGCCTGGTGGACAAGGGATCACGGCGAGACCGAGTACGACAACCTGGTGCTCCTCTGCACCCGACACCACCACATGGTCCACCGATTGGACCTGAAACTCGAATGGGTGAACGGCTGGGACCTCCAGATCACCTGGCCCGACGGCCGACGGACAGTGTCGAAACCGAGAGGGGCCCCACCGAAGGCCCCACCCGGATCACCACTCCCCTTCGCCGCCTGACCCGAGCACCTGACGGCGACATCACTCACCGACCGAGCGCACCCCGACACCGGGGTGCCCATCGGCACGCCCGAAACCCGCCACGCCCCCTTGCCAAGGCCGCACCGACCGGGCATTCGGCGCTATCTCGTGATGTCGCATCACATCGACAGAACGGTGAATCT
>JBMOGW010000013.1:0-31091 GCA_049318165.1 Ilumatobacteraceae bacterium | reverse complement strand
CCGCACGTCGTGAAGTACATGACCCGGTCACGCACCCGCACGTCGCAGTGCAGTTGGTGCTCCTTCAGATGCATCAACAGCACGCCGAGCGAGCGGTGGGTGATGCACTTCGGCTTCCCCGTCGTGCCCGACGAGTAGAGGATGTAGAGCGGGTGATCGGCCGACACGCGCAGGAACTCGAGTGGCACGCCACGATTGGGTTCGAGGTAATCGCTCCACGTGACCGCGTTCGGGATGGCCGACACACGGGGCGTGTGCGACAACACACCGACCACGACCGTGCGACGAAGCGATGGCAGTTGCTGCACGACGTCGGCAATGCGGTCGAGGCAGCTGAACTCCTTGCCGCCGTAACGGTACCCGTCGGCCGCCACCAGCACGGTGGGCCGGGTCTGGCCGAAACGGTCGACCACGCCTGCCGCGCCGAAGTCGCTCGACGTCGAGGTGAAGGTGGCGCCGATGGCATTGGCGGCCAGGAACGTGATGACGGTCTCGGCGACGTGCGGCATGTAGGCGGCGACTCGATCGCCCGGCTGCACGCCGTCGGCGGCGAGCGCGGCGGCCAGCGCGGCCACCTCCGCCCGCAGCTGCGTCCACGTGTAGCTGCGATGGTCGCCCGCCTCGGTGATCGCGACGATGGCCTCGTCGGCTGCGCCGACACGCGGGGTCAGCAGGTTCTCGGCCACGTTGATCGTCGCGTTGGGGAAGAACCGGCCGTGCCGCACCGAGCCGTCGGCCGGGTCGAACACCACGTCGCCCGGGTCACCGATGACGCCGGCGAAGTCCCACATCCGCCGCCAGAACTCACCCGGCTCGCGCAGCGACCATTCGTGCAGCGCCACCGAGTCGGTGACCTCCGGGTGATCGGCGCGCACCTGTTCCACGAACTGCTGCATGCGAGTGCCGGCGATGCGCTCGGCCGACGGCGTCCACAACGGTGTCGACGACACGTACGTTCCCCCTTCGAGATCCGCTCTACGACGAGCGCCGCGACCGTGGTCCGGCATGGGCGACGCGGCTCGGCACAGCGTGGCCGATGAGGCCCTCCGCCAACAAGGCGGCGTCGATCAACGCTTCGACCCCCAACCCGGTGCTGACGCCGAGGTCGTCGCACAGTGCGACCACTTCCTCGGTGGCCACGTTGCCGGCCGCGCCGTGCGCGAACGGCGAGCCGCCGAGGCCGCCCACCGAGGTGTCGAACCGCGTGATGCCGGCCAGCAGGCCCGCATAGAGATTCACCAGGCCGGTGCCGCGCGTCTCGTGCAGGTGCAGCCCGACGTCGGTGCCGGTGACCGCGAGCACGTCGTGGATGCGCCGCGGCGTGGCCATGCCGGTCGTGTCCGCCAGCGTGATGGCGGTGGCGCCCGCGGCGCGCAGCCGCTCGGCCAGCATCGCCACGTCGGTCGGTGTGATGTCGCCCTCGTAGGGCGAGCCGAACGAGCACGAGATGACCGCGTCCACCGGCACACCTGCCGCAGCCGCCATCGCAGCGATCGCCGCGATCTGCTCGACCGAGTCGTCGATCGACATCTTCACGTTGCGCTCCTTGTACGTGGCCGACGCGCTGATGGTGACGGTCAGTTCGCCGACACCGGCCTCGAGCGCCATCTCCGCGCCCCGCACGTTCGGTACCAGCGCGGCGCGGATCACGCCCTCCGGCTCGCCGACCTCGGCGATCACCTCGGCGGCGTCGGCCATCGACGGCACGGCCTTCGGACTGACGAACGCCGCCACCTCCAGATGGGTGACGCCGGCGGTCAGCAGCGCGTCGATGAGGTCGACCCGCTGACCCACCGTCAACGGCGCCTCGGCCTGCAACCCGTCGCGCGGGCCCACCTCGCGGATGTCGATCCGGCCCGGCAGCACGCTCATGCGGTCACGCTACTCAGCCGTTGACGCAGGCCGAGTGAGTCGCTGTTCTGGGGCTGCAGAATCGCAGTTTTCGAGACGGATCCGACCGAGAAGCCGAATTGGGACGATCCAGCCCGAGAAGCCGGAGGGGGGCGCGGGGTACGGTGCGGGGCATGGAACTGGGACTTCGGGGACGACGCGCGCTGGTGACCGGCGCGTCGAGTGGGCTCGGCCTGGGCGCCGCACGGGCGCTGGCCGCTGACGGTGCGCAGGTGGTGCTGGTGGCCCGCTCGCAGGAACGGCTGGACGCGGCCGCAGCGACGATCGGCGGCGACGTGCACACGCTCGTGGCCGACGTCAGCGACACCGCGCAGGTGGACGCGATGGTCGCACGGGCGAACGAATTGCTCGGCGGCATCGACATCCTCGTCGCCAACGCCGGCGGCCCACCCGCCGGCACCTTCGCCAGCACCGACATGGACGCGTACCTGCCGGCGCTGCAGCTGAACCTGCTGTCGACCGTGGCCATGTGCAAGGCCACCGTGCCGGCGATGTGCGAGCGCGGGTGGGGCCGAGTGGTGGCCATCACGTCGGTGTCGGTGCGCCAGCCGATCCCGCACCTGATCCTGTCGAACACCGCCCGCGCCGGGCTCACCGGCTTCCTGAAGACGCTCGCGCTCGAGGTGGCCGCCAACGGCGTGACGGTGAACTCGCTGCAGCCCGGCCTGCACCGCACCGACCGCCTGGTGGGCCTGTACGACGACCCCGATGCGGTGGCACAGGGCATCCCCGCCAAGCAGCTCGGCGACCCCGACGACTTCGGTCGCATCGCCGCGTTCCTCTGCTCGGATTCCGCGAAGTTCATCACCGGGTCGTCGATCCCTGTCGACGGCGGCGCCTACGCCGGGTTGCAGTGACCATGCGCGTCGTCATCGCCGGCGGTGGCATCGGCGGCCTCACCGCCGCCATGGCCCTCCACGCCAAGGGCATCGACGTGCAGGTGTACGAGTCCGTGGTCGAGCTGCAACCGCTCGGTGTCGGCATCAACGTGCTGCCCCACGCCATGGCGCAACTCGACCGGCTCGACCTGATGCCCACGCTGTTGCCGCTCGGGGTGCAGACCGCCGAGTTGGCGTTCTTCAACCAGCACGGTCAACTGATCTGGCGCGAACCCCGCGGCCTGGCCGCCGGCTACCCGGTGCCGCAGCTGTCGGTGCATCGCGGCCGTTTCCACATGGCGCTCTTCGCCGAGGCTCGTGCCCGGCTGGGCGAGGACCGTGTGCGCAGCGGTCACGCCGTCCAGTCGTTCGAACAGGACGAGCGCGGCGTCACCGTGCGCCTGTTGGACCGCAGCGACGGCTCGACGGTCACCGACCACGGCGACGTGCTGGTGGGCGCCGACGGCATCCACTCCACCATCCGCGCCACCTTCCACCCCGACGAGGGCATGCCGCAGTGGAGCGGCAACGTGCTGTGGCGTGCCACCACGCGCACCGCGCCGTTCCTCACCGGCCGCTCGATGTTCATGGCCGGTCACCTGCCGCACAAGTTCGTCGCCTACCCGCTCACCGAGCCGGGCGACGACGGCCTGCAGACGGTGAACTGGATCGCCGAGCTCGACCGCCGCCACATCGGCCTCGCCACGCGCGAGAACTGGAACAAGGTGGGCGACCTCGATGACTTCCTGCCGCGTTTCGAGGACTGGGTGTGGGACTGGCTCGACATCCCCGCGCTCATTCGTGGCGCCGAGACCACCTACGAGTTCCCGATGGTGGACCGCGATCCGCTCGACCGGTGGACGCACGGCCGGGTGACCTTGCTCGGCGATGCCGCGCACCCGATGTACCCGATCGGTTCGAACGGCGCGTCACAGGCGATCATCGACGCGCTGACGCTGGCCGACCAATTGGCCGGCACGGCCGATGTGGAGGCGGCGCTGCAGGCGTACGACGAGGAACGACGGCCGAAGACCGCGGCGATCGTGATGAGCAACCGTCGGCACGGCCCGGAAGTGATGCTCGACATCGCCCAGGAGCGCGCACCTGGTGGCTTCACCGACGTGCTCGACGTGTTCGCCGAGGGCGAACGAGAGGCCATCGCCGCCCAGTACAAGCAGGTCGCCGGCTTCAGCCTCCCGGCGAAGTAGCCCCGACGATCAGCCGCCGAGGATGGGCGGTAGCACGGCGCCCTGGCCGAGCACCAGCAGCACACCCATGGCGATGCTGAACGTCGCGGTGGTCAGCGACAACGCGAACGCCAACCTCGGGCGGTCGCCGATGCGTCGGAAGCCGACGGCACCACCTGCGGCGAGCGCGGTGTTGGCCACGATCAGCCCGACCACGAACGCGCACAGGATCGCCAGGCTGAAGGCGCCACCACCGCCGGCTGCGACACCGGCGAACAGCAGCACCTGCGTCGGCGTCTCGGCGCCGACACCGTGCAGCATGCCGATGCCCACCGCCGCAGGGATCGTGTACGCAGTGCTCGTGGGTGGCAGCGGGGCGTGACGGTGCATCGTGCGATGCGCCGCCTCGCGCATCGCCATCCATCGGCTGGTGGGCACCGGCGCGTGGCGATGACGCACGAGCGACTGCAGCACCACCAGACCGAGCACCACCAGCGTGACGCCGACGACACGCTCCATCACACCGTCGAGCCCGGTGGGCAACCGTTCGGCGAACAGGATCGCCGCAGTGCCGAGCGCCAGGATGACGACCGCGTGGCCGAGCACGTACGCGGCGCACAGTCGCATCGAACGACGCGGGTCGCGCTCGGCGTTGGTCAGGTCGGCCAGCGCGGCGAGGTGATCCCAGTCCACGCCGTGGCGGAACCCGAAGACGAATGCGGCGACGAGGCCGCCCGGCCCGAGCAGGTGCATCACCAACTCCCCGAGCTACCGCCGCCACCGCCACCGCCGACGCTGCCGCCGGAGAAGCCCCCGCCTCCTGCACCACCGGCGCTCGACGGCTTCACGTGGCTCGACGTCCACGCGCCCGAGTTGGTGTGCAACCACAGCGGCGCCGTCGCCAACATCAGGTCGGCGGGTGGCACGGCGCTGTTCGCGACGGCCCGACCCCACGCGTCAGCGGCGCCGAGCGCCACGGCCCATGCGCTGTATTCGCGCAGCAGGCCGTGCTCCCAGGCCCATTCCACGTGGCGGCCTTCGCTGGCTTCGAGGAAGCGACGGAACGACTCGGTCTGCAGCGCGGCCGCGCTACCGGCCACGCTCTTCGACGGCAGCCACTGCGAATACGCAACGAGCGCCACCACCGCCGGCAGCACCGCCGCGAGCACGACGGTGGCGATCACCGAATGGCGCAGCCCGGCGAACCACGTGATGCCGATGAAGAACAACACCAACACCAGCACGCCGGCCAGGGCTCCCGCGCCACCCGAGGTGGTCGGCGAACGGCGTAGCCACCAGCCGCTCTCGCGTGCGGCGACGGCCTGCTCCTTCTCCAGTTCCTTCCACAGCGTGGACAGCCGCGCCTGGTAGGTGCCGAGCTGCAGCACACCGTCGGCTCCCAGGAGGGTCTCGACGCGCTGCTTCGTGATCGGCGGCGCGCTCGCCAGCTTCGGGCCGGCCACCAGCTCCTTGCCCTGTTCGCGCAGCTCGATGACACCCTGCGCCATCTGGTCCGAGAACCACGCCGACACCGTGGTCGCGTCCACTTGCTCGCGCAGCAGCAGCGCGCCGTGCCAGGGGCGCAGACCGCGAGGCGGCACGAATTCGGTGGTCGCCATCGCCGCCAGCTCGCGGTCGGTGACCGTGCGCGACGGCAGGTCGGCCGCACCGAGCGCGGCATCTGCGGCAGTCGAGCCACCGACCTGGTTGCTGCCCCGCACCCGCGCCCAGCGCATCGTGCCGAACGCGGCCGCGGCACCCAGCGCGAGCGTGCCGGCGGCGAGCGGCAACGGATTCGAGCGGCGGCGGGCCGGGATGTCGGGCACGGGCACGTCGGCCGGCGCATCGAACGACGTCACCCGGCCGCCAATGGTGATGCCCTCGCCGGGTGCCAGCGGCTCGAACACGACGCGGTAGACGTCGCCGTCGCGCGTGAGCTCGCAGCCGCCGATCGCGCCGAACGCTCCGACGTTGCACGTCGGGTCGGCCAGGGTCATTCCTGCCACGATCAGTTCGAACCGCCCGGTCTCGAACGTCTCGTCATTGCCGATGATGTCGAGCGCCAGCAGCGGGTCGGCCGCCGACAGCCCTGCGTTCGGCAGCGTGTACTCCAGCACGTAGCGGTGCTGGCCGTCGATCGTGGTGCCCGGGTCGCCGATGCGGATGCGAGTGGTGTCGAAGCCGGTCTCGACGCTCACCGCATCCGGCGCGTCGGGCGACGAGGCGACCACGTCGGTGGGCACCCCGAAGTCGTTGGGCACGATGCGTTCGTAACCATGCCGCTGGTGGGTGCCGAAGTCCTGGTCGACCACCTCGCGGATGCGCACACCGTCGGCGCCGTCAGGCACCACGAGCACCTGCTTCGCGTCGAACCGCTCGTCGTGGAAGCCGTCGCCGGCGAAGCCGAGCAGCACCATCGCCGGCACGACAAGGACGACGATCGCCACGACGGCGTGATGAAACTTGGTGACCCGGTCGAGCACCGCGCCAAGGTACCGCCCGGGACCACCGTCGGGCACGGTGCGGCTAGGTTCGCGCAGGAACGGCAAGGAGGACCGATGGCCTGGCTCGACGACGAGCACGAGGCGTTCCGCAATGTGGTCCGCGACTTCGCGCGCCGTGAACTGGCCCCGCACGTCGATCGGTGGGAAGCCGCCGGTGTTCTGCCGTTGGAGGCGGTCGAGGCGATGGCCGGCCTCGGCCTGTTCGGGATCGTCTTCCCGGAGGAGTGGGGCGGCAGCGGCGGCGACTTCACGTCGCTCTGCGTCGCCATCGAGGAGATCGGTGCGGTCAGCCAGAGCCTCGGCATCACGCTGTCGGCCGGCGTCGGCCTGGGTGCCAACCCGGTCCACTCGTTCGGCACCGACGAGCAGCGCGCCCAGTATCTGCCCGACCTGGTCGCCGGCCGTCGGCTCGGCGCGTTCGGGCTCACCGAACCCGACGCCGGAAGCGACGCCGGCGGGCTGCGCACCAAGGCAACGTTCGACGCGTCGACCGACGAGTGGGTGATCGACGGCAGCAAGGCGTTCATCACCAACTGCGGCACGCCGATCACGTCGATCGTCAGCGTGACGGCGCTCACTGCGCCCGGCGAGATCTCGTCGTTCATCGTGCCTGCCGGCACGCCGGGGCTGGTGATCGAGCCTGCGTACCGCAAGCTCGGCTGGCACGCCAGCGACACCCACGGCATCACGTTGGACGGTGTTCGCGTGCCGGCCGCGAACATGCTCGGGGCGCGCGGCAGCGGCCTGCGCAACTTCCTGACGATCCTCGACGACGGACGCATCGCCATCAGCGCCCTGGCGCTCGGCTGCTCCCGTGCGTGCCTCGAGCTGGCAGTCGACTACGCGAAGGAGCGCCGAGCGTTCGGATCCACCATCGGCCACTTCCAAGGACTCGCGTTCCAGTTGGCCGACCTGGCGGTGGCGGTCGAGTCCGGCCGCCACCTCACCTACGCCGCGGCACGGTTGAAGGACGAGGGCAAGCCGTTCACGCAGGCGGCCGCGATGGCCAAGCTGCACACCACCGAGACCGCCGTCACCGCGACGCGCATCGCCACGCAGGTGTTCGGCGGTAGCGGCTTCATGGAGGACAACCCCGTGGCCCGCTTCTACCGCGACGCGAAGATCCTCGAGATCGGCGAGGGCACCAGTGAGATCCAGCGGATGGTGATCGCGCGAGGCTTGGGCCTGGAGGGGCGCGGTTGAACGAGCACGAACACCTCGAGGCGCGCGCAGGCCGCGCCCGCGAGGGCAACCTGCACAAGGAGGCGGCCAAGCTGGCCGCGCAGCGCAAGCTGTTCGTGCGCGACCGCCTGGCGCTGCTGTTCGACGAGGGCACGTTCGTGGAGGACGGGCTGCTGGCCAACACGATGGCCACCGACCTGCCGGCCGACGGCGTGGTCACCGGGCAGGGCCGGGTGGACGGCCGTCCCGCGCTCGTGGTCGCCAACGACCCGACCGTCAAGGCTGGCTCGTGGGGTGCGCGCACCGTCGAGAAGATCGTGCGCATCACCGAGTACGCGCTGCGCCACGAGCTGCCGATCTTCTGGTTCATCGACTCGGCCGGCGCGCGCATCACGGACCAGGTGGACCTGTTCCCCGGCCGCCGCGGCGCGGGCCGCATCTTCAGCAACCAGGTGAAGCTGTCGGGCAAGGTGCCGCAGATCTGCTGCCTGTTCGGCCCGTCCGCGGCGGGCGGCGCGTACATCCCGGCCTTCTGCGACGTGGTGATCATGGTGGAGGGCAACGCGTCGATGTACCTCGGTTCGCCGCGCATGGCGGAGGAGGTGATCGGCGAGAAGGTGACGCTGGAGGAGATGGGCGGCGCGCGCATGCACGCCACGGTGTCCGGCTGCGGCGACAACCTGGCCGTCGACGACGCCGACGCGATCGAGCAGGCCAAGCACTTGTTCTCATACCTGCCCGAACGCTGGCGGGACCGGCCGCCGGTGGAAGACGGCGATGACCCGACCACCGTGCTGACGCGCGACGTGCTGCCCGCCCAGGAGGCCGCCGGGTACGACATGCACCGGTTGATCGACTGCGTGATCGACGCCGGCACCTGGTTCGAGCTGAAGCCGCTGTTCGCGCCCGAACTGACCACCGGCCTCGCCCGGCTCGACGGTCACGTGGTCGGCATCGTCGCCAACAACCCCATGCACAAGGGCGGTGTGCTGTTCGGCGACTCGGCCGACAAGGCGGCGCGGTTCATCTTCATGTGCGACGCGTACAACATCCCGCTCGTGTTCCTGGCCGACGTGCCGGGGTTCATGATCGGCACGCAGGTCGAGCGCGCCGGCATCATCCGTCACGGAGCGAAGATGATCACGGCGGTCACCGAGGCCACCGTGCCGAAGATCTGCGTGGTGGTGCGCAAGGCGTACGGCGCCGGCCTGTACGCGATGGCTGGGCCGGCGTTCGACCCGATCGCCACGCTGGCGCTGCCCACGGCGAAGATCGCCGTGATGGGCCCGGAGGCGGCGGTGAACGCCGTGTACGCCAACAAGATCCAGGCGATCGACGACCCGGACGAACGGGCTGCGTACGTGGCCGAGCGGCGCGCCGAGTACGAGGAGGACGTCGACCTGTACCGGCTGGCGAGCGAGATGGTGGTGGACGCCGTGGTGCCGTTCGCCGAGCTGCGCCGCGAGCTGATCACCCGCTTCGCCACGGCCGACCCGACCGATCGCGCGGCAGTGGTGAAGCACCACACCGTCTACATGGGCTAGGTGCCCGCAGGGCCGAGTCGGGTCGGTTCAGCCGGTGAAGCCGATGCGATCGAGCTCGCGACCGAACTCGTCGGTCAACTCGGCGCCGACGAACTCGTCGATCGGCACGGCGATCGCCGCGACGCGCAGGTCCCACCGGACGGGATCCGGCACGAGGGCGGCCACGTAGCGGTCACCGTTGGCGCGGGTGACGCTCAGGGTCGCTGCACGCGTGTCGGAGGTGACGACGTACGCACCCCACGACGTGTCGCTGCGAGCGAAGGTGATCAGCGCCGACGAGTAGTCCTCGGGTCCGGAGTAGGTCACGTACGCGTTGTCGATGCCGACCGAGGTGGTGTCGCCCTGGCGGAGCAGCGTGATCGGGGCGGCGGTGCCGTCGGGCAGTTCCGTGACGATGATGATCCCGCCCTCGTCGAGGCGCCCCACTGCGGAGACGGTCACCGGCACCGAGCGGACCGTGGCCGGCACGGGTGCGGGCTGCGGCGTCGCCTCGTCGGTGACCGGCAGCGTCGAGGCCGAGGACGGCGGGAACACCGGCCGCGGCGCGGCCACCGCGGCGGCCCACTCCGCCTTGGTCGCCGGACGGGCGGATGCGGCGAGGGTGATCAGGTCGACGCCCTTGTCGGGCGTGGCCATCATCTGGAACGCCAGGCCGTCGCGCTGCCAGACGACGAACTCGATCAATCCCGCTTCCGAGGTGCCGTGGAAGTACGACACGCCATTGACGGTGGTGGCCTCGTCGGCACCGAGGTCGAACGCCGCGGCGATGTCGTGTTCGCCGGCCCGCCCGACCGTGAGGAGCGCCATCGCGTCATCTGGCCCGTGGTACTGCAGACCCGACACGACGGCGTCGCCCTGCTCGCCCACCGCCGTCGGCATGCCGTTACGGCGTGCGTCGAGAAGGGTCATTCCCGCGGGCAGGCCGGCGAGGTCCAACTCGGGGATGCCGTCACGCACCTGCAGCGTCATCAGTGCCGTCCGTAGTTCCTCTGGTGCAAGACCGGACACGTGCGCCTGCACCACCGTCCCATCGACGGTCACGCGGCAGGTGCGGAACCCATTGACATCGTTGCCACAGATGCCCCTAGTGCGATCGGTGTCCCACTGCGTGAGGTCGCGCATCGCGCGACCGACTCCCGCGAGCCCGCCTTCGTTGATCTGGTCGCCGATCGCGAGGATCATCGCCGGCGCCGACGGATCGTCCGTGGTCCCGTACATCGAGGTCTGGTAGTCACCCCACAGGAGCCACGACCACGAGAACTCCGCGGGCACGACGTCGTACGCGTTGGAGGCGACCCAGGTGTCGGGCGCTGCCCCGAGCACGACGTGCAGGTCGGGCTGCGGCGCAGCGGGCGCACCGTTGCGCGCCTGGCGCGGCGCTTCGTCGCGAGTCAGCCACACGACGCCCGCGGCGGCAACGCCGAGGATCAACAGTGCTCCGACCGCGAACGGCCACTTCCGGCGTCGGGGTGTCGTCGACTGGGTCGGCGCCTCGACGGAGGGGGATTCCGTCAACAGTTCCATGTGCATTCATCGGCATCGGCGGTGCGGTGACTGAGCCGAATTCAGCACCGTGTCCCCTTCATGTCGCGGCCTGACCGTCATCGCCGCTGGTCCGGCCGCGACGAGGTTCGCCGGAATCCCCCGTTCAGGGGATGATCGGCGGGCCGTCCCACTGAGGGCGATCGGGGATGGCTGCCCACTCGTCGGCCGTGGCGAGGCGCACCGAGTCCGCCGCGGCCAGTGCCGCCGGCACGTCGTCCACCGACAACCGCAGCCAGAACCCGTGCTCGTCGTCGAACCACAGCACGTAGGTGCCCTCGCCGCTGGTGGACACATAACGGTCGGCGCGGCCGTCGGGCGGTCGTTCCCACTGCATGAACACGCCGCCGTAGGCCAGCTCTTGGCGAGTGGCGTCGCCGACCACCAGCAGCGCCGTCGATCGACCCGGCCCGGTGTACAGCACGCTGGCGACCGAGGGATGGTCGGCGTTGCCGTTCGCCACCAGCCCCAGGCCGGCGTTCTTGCCGTCGACCAGCACGTCCAGATCGTCGGGCAGCGCAGCCGTGTCGAGCGTCGGCCGGCCGTCGACGAACGTGGTCGCGTCGACGACGGTGCGGATCTCGTCGAGACCCACCCGGTTGGCGCGTAGTTGCAAACCGCGGCCGTCCTGCTCGGCGTAGCAGAGAGTCGTGGTGTCGCGTTGGGCCGCGCAGGCGGTGCGCCGGCCAGCGGTCGCGAGCGGCTCCATGCCGCTCGAGGCGGCGAGGTTGTCGAACGTGGGCGAGCCGTCGTCGACGCGCCACGCCAGCTCCATCGCCGGTGCCGTCGGGTCGTCGTGCGTGCCGAGCAGGATCGTGTACGCACCGGGGAACGGCGGGCCGGTGTCGACGCCCTCGTCCTTCGCGGCCACCGCCGTCCACCCGTCACCGAGCCCGGCGACCACGCGCCGGAAGTCGACTCGAGTGGCGTGCTCGTCGCGCAGCAGTCGGCGACCCACGCTGAACCCGGCGACCAACAGCGCCAGCAGCACCGCGACGGCGATCACCACGCGGCGCAGCGACGGGCCGACCGGGCCACGGTCGCGCGGCGCGACGCCGGGGGGCTCGGGCAGCGGTCGGACGGTCGTCTCCATGACGTCGACAGGTTGACCGATCGGGGCGCCCACCGCCAGCCGGAGCACCTCGCAGCAACCACCGTATGACGTGGGGAATACACCCCATGGGGTATGTGTTGGACCCGTCCGAACGCACGCCTCACCGAGGCACGAACCAGGAGAAACCCATGGCGCTCGCACACGCCGACGACGTGACCACCTTCCAGACCGAGGTCCTCGAGTCCACCGTTCCCGTGGTGGTCGACTTCTGGGCCGCGTGGTGCGGCCCGTGCCGCGCCGTCGCCCCGGAACTCGAGGCGCTCGCCCAGCAGTACGGCGATGCGGTGAAGGTCGTGAAGGTCGACGTCGACGCCAACCCCGAGGTCGCCGCCCGTTACGGCGTCCGCAGCATCCCGATGCTCGGCCTGTTCGAAGCCGGCGAGCTGACGAACCAACTGGTCGGCGCACGCCCCCGCTTCGCGATCGAGCACGAACTCGGCCTCGCCCGCTTCGCCGCCAAATGATCCCCCCGACGCAACGAGCCGAGTGACGACCGTGCCCCGGTCATCACTCGGCTCGTGCGTGTCCCGCCTGATGGCGGTGGCGCCGACTCAGGCGCCGATCTTGCCGCCGTCGTTGCGGCGGATGACCACCGTCGCCGGACGCGGGCGGTTGGTGCCGCCGAACGGCCACGAGCTCACCGCGTTCGGCTTGCCCACCGTCGGTGCGCCCACGCCGGGCTGGTTGTTCCAGAAGGTCGTCGACTCGCCAGGGTGCTGGATGTTGACGAACAGCGTCTTCTGGTCGGGCGTCATCGTGATGCCCGTGATCTCGCAGCCACGCGGGCCGGTGAGGAAGCGGCGGATCTCGCCGGTCGAGCGGTCCGCCACCAGCATCTGGTTGTTCGCGATGCGGTCGTAACCACGCGCCACCAGGTTCTGCGAGCCGTTCGAGATGTCCGTCTGGATCCACACGCGGCCGTCCGGGTCCACCCACAGGCCGTCGGGCGAACCGAAGATCGTCTGACCCGAGGGGATGGTCGCGTCGTACGCCGGGTCGCCGGCAGCGACGAAGATGTCCCACTGGAACGTGGTGGCGGTGCTCAGCGCGGCCGTCTCCGCGATGTGCACGATGTGGCCGTACGGATTCGGGTTGCGGTTGCTGTTGACCGGAGCGCTGTTGCCCGAGCCGTTCGTGAACGTGACGTACACGTCCTTGGTCTTCTCGTCCACGGCCACCCACTCGGGGCGGTGGCACTTCGTTGCACCCAGGGCGTCGGCCGCCTGGCGAGTACGGATCAGCACGTCGGCCTGATCGGCGAACGCCGGCGCGACGAGTGCGCCCTGGCCGAACACCAGCGGCAGCCACTCGCCCGAGCCATCGGCGTTGAACTTGGCGACGTAGAGCGTGCCGTGGTCCAGCGGGCTGCGGCCGCGCGCACGGTGCTGACGCCAGGGGCGATCGCCGACGAACTTGTAGACGTACTCGCCGTTCTCGTCGTCGCCGGTGTACACCACCACGCGACCCTCCGACTCGGTGACCGTCGCGCTCTCGTGCTTGACGCGACCGAGCGCCGTGCGCTTCACCGGAGCCGCCTTGGGGTTGAACGGGTCGATCTCGACGACCCAACCGAAGTGGTTCAGCTCGTTGGGGTTGACGGCGTAGTCGAACCGCGGCTCGGCGACGTGCCAGTTGTACCCGAAGCCGGCGGCGGCGACGCCGTAGCGGGCCTGGTTGGCCGGCACCGGCGCAGTGGCCGACGTGGTACCGAAGTAGCCGTTCCAGTTCTCCTCGCAGGTGAGGTAGGTGCCCCACGGCGTGTAGCCGTTGGCGCAGTTGTTCAGCGTGCCACGCGGCGTGGGGCTGATGGTCGAGGTGAGGGCCGGGTTCGAAGCCGACACCGGGCCGCTGAACGCGACCGGCGTGGTGCCGGTGATGCGGCGGTTGTACTTCGAGCCGACGACGTGCGTCCACTGACCGCTGGACAGCTGACGGATCTCGACCACCGTGACGCCGTGCGCGGCGAGTGCCTTGGCAACCTTCTCGCGGCCGGCGGCGTCGTTGGTGATCGCGCTGCCCTCTGCCGCCGTGTAGATCTGGCTGGCGTCGGTGTACTCGTGGTTCAGCACCAGCAGGCCGCGACGGCTGCCGTCACGGCCCGATGCGAGGGGGAAGTAGTGCATGCCGTCGTGGTTGAAACCCACCTGCTGCGCCTGGTCGGCGGCGGTGTTGGAGGCGTCCTCCTGGTAGGTGACGCCCGCGACCAGCGGGGTGCCCCAGGGGATGAGCACCTGCCAGTTGTAGCCATCGGGCACGCGGATGGTGTCGTCGGTGCTGGGGTCGATGCCGGTGAAACCGAGCAGCGGGCGCGGAGGGACGACGGCGGCGGTGCCGGCAACACCCGGAGCCCCAGCGGCCGAGGCCGTGCTGCGACCGAGCAGGCCCACCAGGCCGAGCGCGGCGGCGCCACCGAACAGTGCACGGCGGCTCACACGAGCGTCGATCATGTCGGCGAGGTGGGGGTTTGCCGACTCGTTGGACGGGATGTCATCGGTGTCGAACATGGGAGAACTCCTTCTGTGGCGGGTTGGAAAGGGGTAGTACGACTCAATCTACGACCGTGTCACACGCTGGTTGCCACACCGTGGAGCGACGGTGGCGCGGGTCGAACGACGAGGTGAACAATCGTCGGCCACCGGCGTACGCACGCACCGTTGGAGCGCACCGCGTGTTCCACCAGTTGCGGTGACAAGTTCACCCGAGTCTCGACGCGGGCACGACGGCCGACGCAACAGTTCGCGCCCTTCGTGCGTCGAAGCAAGTGATGACGAACGACGGGCAGCTGCAGCTGGTGAAGGATGTGTCCACGATGTGGCCCTCCGAACTGGTCGAGCTGTACCGCGCCGAGTACGCACCGATGGTGCGCGTCGCCTACGGCATCCTCGGTCGCCGCACGGAGGCGGAGGAGGTGGTGCAGGATGCCGTGCTGCACCTGCGGGCGCGTTGGGACCGGCTGGACAACCCGACCGCATACCTGCGCCGGTCGGTGGTGAACGGCTGCATCAGCGTGGTGCGTCGCCGCGGCGTGGCCGAGCGTGCCCCCGTCGACGCGCCGCCCGACGGCGTGCCCGACCGGATGGTGGAGCTGCGCGACGTGCTGCTGCGCCTGCCCGAGCAGCAGCGCGCCGCCATCGTGCTGCGCCACGTGGCCGCGATGCCCGATGAGGAGATCGCCGCAGCACTCGGCGTGCGCCGCGCCACCGTCCGTTCGCTCGTCGCCCGCGGACTGCACCGACTGCACGAGGAGATCGGCCATGACTGAACCGCTGCGCTCGACCGAGCCGCTGCACGACGACCTGGTGGCGATCAGCCACTGGGTGGACCCCGTCGTGGCACCGGCACCCGAGCTGTTGGACGCACACGTCGTGCGGGGCGAAGAGCCGCGCGACGGCTTCCCGTGGCGACGCGGCCTGATGGCCGCCGCTGCCGCGCTCCTGGTGTTCGCCGGCGTGTGGGTGGTGACCCGCCAGGACCGTGACCAGGACGCCTTCCAGCCGACGCCCGGCGACGCGCAGTGGGTGGAGACCGCGCCCTCGCCGCTGCAGGCACGCAACGACGCACAGGCCGTGTGGACCGGCAGCGAGTTCGTGGTGTTCGCCGGCACCACCCAGCCGGAGTGCCCGGTGTGCGACTACTTCGCCTACGGCGAGACGTTGCACGACGCCGCCGCGTACGACCCGGTCGCCGGCACGTGGCGGACGATCGCGCCCCTGCCCGACGACGCCTCGTACGTCGGCCAGGCAGCGGTGGCCGGCGGCGACGTCTACTGGTTCTCGGTGCGCGACCCGGACACCAACGCCAGCGGCATCGACGCGACGCTGTACCGCTACGACCCCGACGGTGACGCGTGGACCGCGGTCGAGCTGCCCGAGGACCTTCCCGGGCCGGCGCGGATCACCGGTGTGGGTGACGGCCTGCTGCTCTACCCGAGCACCGACGAGACCGGCGACTTCGCCGACTGGGTGTGGAGCCCGGCGGCGACGGACCGGGCGGTCGTCGTGGCCCCGGGCCAGTGGACGCGTCTGCCGGAGGACCCCTTCCCGCGGAGCTACGACCGCCAGTACCTCGACGGCGGCGACCGGCTGCTGCTGTTCCAGAAGTCGCTCCTCACCGCCCAGCAGTCGGCGCTCCCGCCGGTGGCGCAGGGTGCGGCACTGCTCGCCGGCGAGTGGACGGTGATGCCCGACAGCGACCAGCTCGTCCCCCCGTACGTCAGCGACCGGACGGCCGCCTTCGCGCCGCTCGGCGGTGGCGCCGACGGTGGCGAGGTGAACAACTGGGGCCGGACGATCCCGAACGGCGGCGGCTACGACATCGCCGGCAACTCGTGGTTCGCCCTGCCCGCACCGGTGCCGGAGGATCTCAACGGCCTGCTCGGTGACGAGACGTCGTTCCTCGGCGGCGTCCGCGGCCACGTGCTCGACCGGTCGACGAGCACGTACCTGACGGTCCCGGCGCTGCCCGACGGGTTGGCCGACGGCTTCGGTCAGGCGCTGTCCGCCGGCGACGACCGGTTCTTCTCGTTCGGCGGCACCACCGGCGGGTTCACCGCGACGGACGGCACCGCATCGCCGTCGCCCGCCGGCGTGCACGGCCGGGCCTTCGTGTGGGCACCGCGCGCCGAGGGCGTCGTCGACACCACCGTGCCCGGCGAGGTGACGGAGACGACCACGGTCGACACGACCCGCCCGCCCGCGACGACGATCACGGCGGACCGAGCCACGGCGGTGTGGACGTGGGAGGCCTACAGCGTGCCCGGCCCCGACGACACCGAGCTACAGCTGCTGGTGACGCGCCTGTCGTGCTCGAGCGGCGTGACCGGCGAAGTGTTACCCGCCGACGTCGTCGAGACCGCAGATGAGGTGATCATCACCGCGTGGGTGAAGCCACTGCCGGCCGGCGACTACGAATGCCCCGGTAACGACGCGGTGCCGTACACCGTCACGTTGTCCGAGCCGTTGGGCGGGCGGTCGGTCGTCGACGGCGCATGCCTGACCGGCGAAGCGTCCCAGACCTCGTACTGCGAGAACGGTGGCACCCGGCTCGGCAGCGAGCCGACCCCCACACCGTCCACCGCCGACCCGGTCACCACACTCGCCGACCTCACGACCGAAGCGCTCTGCGACGAGGCGATCCGACTGCTCGACGCCGACGGGCTCAGCGACCCGCGGCAGCTGGTGGCCGACTTGCGGGCCCTGCCCACCGACAGCCTGTCGCCCGCCGTCGCCGGTGGTTTCAAGGTGGCGGTCGACCGCTTCTCCGCCGAGTACGAGGCCTCGCGCGGCACGCTGAACGGCTACGACTCCGAGGCGCTCAGCTCGTTCCTCACCGAGACGTGTGGACGTGGCGAGATCCCGACGATCTACGTCACGCCGTAGCGGCGGTCAGGCGGTGGCGGGGTGGTCGGCGGGCTGCGGGTCCTCGGCCTTCCACACCTTCCAGGCCAGCCAGATGAACAGGAACTGGAACGGCAGGCGCGCCCACGAGACGAACTGGTCACCGGCGGGACGGTCGCGCCAGTCCCACGTCATGTACAGGTTCGCCGGGTAGACGGCGACGAACAGGATCACCGCGGCCAGGCCGCCGTAGCGGCGGGTGCGCGGGATCAGCAGCATCGGGCCGACGATCAGCTCGGCCACGCCGCTCGCATACGTCCAGAACCGCTCGCTCGGTGGCAGCCACGGCGGCACGATGTCGTCGAAGAAGCCGGGGCTGACGAAGTGCATCACGCCGGCGAGCGTGATGAACGCGCCGAGGACCAGCGCGATCCAATCGGTTCGGCGCAGCGACGAGGACATCGCGGCACCGTAGGCGCGCCGCGACGCGCCCGTCCTCTCGTGCCCGACCGCCCCACCGCTGTCACTCCGTTGGCCCTTCCCACTCGGCTGGCGTCGCGAGCATGATGGTGGCGAGACAGGAGACGAACATGGGCCTCTTCGGCAAGCACGACGACCAGGATCACCGCCATTACAAGATGACCGAGAAGATGTTCTCGGTCGGCGACGACTACTGGATCGAGGACGACCAGGGCGAGCGTCGCTACAAGGTGAACGGCAAGGCGATGCACGTCCGCGACACGTGGGTGTTGGAGAACGCCGCCGGCGAAGAGGTGGCCAAGATCCACGAGCGCATGCTCTCGTTGCACAAGACCATCCTCATCGAACTCGACGGCCGCACGGCCACGGTGAAGAAGGCGCTCGTCGGATTCCGCGACCGCTTCGTCATCGAGGTGGACGGCGGCGACGAGCTGAAGGCCCACGGCAACATCGTCGACCACGAGTACGTGATCGAGCGCGACGGCGACACCCTGGCGGAGATCTCGAAGAAGTGGTTCCGCATGCGCGACACCTACGGCATCGAGATCCGCGAACCGGCCCTCACCGTGCTGCTGCTCGCGATCAGCGTCGCGGTCGACGCGCTGGCACACGACGGCCCGCTGGAGTGACGCGCCCCTGACCGCTGCGGGCCGGTCGACCGGCACCGCAGCGGTCCGCCATGGGGACTCAGGCCACGCCGAGCTTGCCCGCCATGTGACCCATCACCGCCAGGTGCTCGTGCTGCGGGCTGAAGAGGATGACCTCGGCGTCCTGCTCGACGCGCACGCTGTGGAACGGCGGCCAGTGGAAGACGTCGCCGCCGACGCAGCGGTCCTCGGTGCCGTCGACGTAGCTGGCGATCACGACGCCGGAGATGACGTAGCCCCAGTGCGGTGCGTGGCACGCGTCGTGCTCGAGGCCCTGCAGCAGCGGGGCGATGTCGGTGCCCGTGCCGAGGCTGAAGTACTCGGCGCCGATGGTGCCGGATGCCTCGCCGAAGTCGGAGAGCTGCCGCGCCTTGGCGCCCGGCACGTCGAGCTTCACGGGGATGTCGTCCTTGGGAATTCGCATGGCGTGTCCTTTCGTCACGGCCGGCGGCCCCCATGGACGCCGGCCTCACTGCCCGGGGTTCCGGCCGTGGCCCTGCCCCCGTTGCAATGGCGTGACAACGCGGTGTCACACTGTGACAACAGGAGGATCCCGATGGCGGAGATCGACGGGCTGGCGACGGCTCGGGCATTGGTGGCAGGTGGCGAGTGGCAGGCGGCGCTCGACGCGTTGGCCGCCGACACCGACGACCCGGCGGCGCTCGAGTTGCGCGCTCAGGCGACCTACGGCAACGGCGACTTCGAGCAGTCGATCACCGCATGGGAGCAGGCCCACGACCGCTACGTCGCGCTCGGCGACCCCGTGCAGGCCGCCGTCGCCGCGTCGACGCTGGCGATGTTCCTGCTGATCGACACCGGGATGATGGCGCCGGTGCGCGGCTGGCTGCGCCGCGCCGAGCGGCTGGTGGACGGCATGGACGAGGTGCCGCCGCACGCGCTGATCGCGCTGGTGCGCACGTACGAGCGGTTCATGTCCGGCGACGTGGAGGGCGTGCGTGTCGCGTCGGCCGCGGCACGCGACCTCGGCGAGCGGCTCGGCGTGATGCCCGCGCTGGTGATCGGGCGCGTCGCGGCAGCGCGGCTCGACCTGCTGGAGGGCCGCGTCGACGAAGGGCTCGAACAGCTCGACGAGATGGCCACGCTGCTGATGTCGGGCGACGTCGATCCACTCACCACGGGGATGATGTACTGCGAGCTGATCTGCGCCGCGCAGGCGCTCGGCCTGCACGACCGGGCGGTGGCGTGGACCGACCTGATGGAGCGCTGGCGGCACGGCGCGGCGTTCGGCGGGTTGAACGGCCGCTGCCGTGTGCACCGCGCGGAAATGCTGCGCCTCACCGGCCCGTGCGGCACGGCCGAGGAGGAAGCACTGCTGGCGTGCGAGGAGCTGCGGCCGTGGATGCGCCGCGAGTTCGGCTGGCCGCTCGTCGAGCTCGGCAACATCCGCCTGCGCAAGGGCGACCTGGCCGGTGCCGAGGAGGCATACCTGCAGGCCCACGAGCGAGCCTGGTCGGCACACCCCGGCCTCGCCCTGCTGCGGTTGGCCCAGGGCGACGTGGCGGCGGCGACCCTGCTGATCGACGAGGCGGTGGCCGACCCGTTCGACCTGCCGTGGAAGGAGCAGCCGCCGATCGGTGAGTTGCGGATGGCGCCGCTGCTGGAGGCACAGGTGGAGATCGCGGTCGCCGCAGGCGATGCAGCGACCGCGGCACAAGCCTCCGCGACCCTCGACGGCATCGCCGAGCGATTCGCCGGGCCGGTGCTGCAGGCCGGTGCCGACCTTGCACGAGCGCGTGCACGGCTGGCGGCGGGCGACCTCGCCGAGGCGCGCCGGCACGCGACCGCGGCGATGCAGCGCTGGACCGAGATCGGCGCACCGTTCGATGCCGCCGTGGCGCGAGCCGTGCTGGCCGACGTGCGCCGGCGGGAAGGCAACGAGGACGCCGCACGCCTGGAGTGGCAGACCGCACGGCGTGCCTTCGCAGCGTTCGGTGCGGAAGCGAAGGTGCACGAGTGCGACGCGGCGTTGGCCGCGGGCGCGACGGAAGCATCACCGGCACCCATGCCCGCCCGCCGTGCCGACGCGGCGGCGTTCACGCGCGTCGGCGACGACCGCGTCGTCGAGCTCGGTGGGCATCGCGCCGTGCTGCCCGATCTGAAGGGGTTGCGCCACATCGCCCGCCTACTTGCCGAGCCCGGACGCGAGTTCCACGCGCTCGACCTCGTCGCCGTCGAGGCCGGGACGCTGGCGTCACCCCACGGCCGCGCGGTGGATGCCGGGATACCCGTGCTCGACGAGGCGGCGATCGCCGCGTACCGCCGCCGGCTGGCCGAGGTGGACGAGGACATCGACGACGCGACCGCGATGCACGACCCCGCTCGACGCGAGCGCGCCGAGCGTGATCGCGACTACCTGCTCGCCGAGCTGCGCAGCGCGGTCGGCCTCGCCGGCCGGCCGCGCACCACCGGGGGCACGGCCGAGAAGGCTCGGGTCGCCGTGGCGCGCAGCATTCGCTACGCGCTCGAGCGGCTCGACGAGCAGCACCCGCTCGCGGCCGCACACCTGCGCTCGGGCCTGCGCACCGGCACCTACTGCTCGTACGCGCCCGACCCGCTGTCGCCCGTGGAGTGGACGGTCTGACCGCGCACGTTCGCCGCGGTCACGCCCCGGTCGGCAGGTCCTTCAGCGTCCGAGCCTTCAGCACGACGACGCTCGTGGCGAGCACCCACAGCGGCATCAACAACTGGATCGGCGGCCACAGGTCGAACACCACCAGCAGCACCACCGCGGCGAGATAGCTGAACGCCGAGTACCAGTTGGGAAACAGGCCGGCGCGCCTGGCGCGGGTGGTGGTGATGAGGACGAACACCGCCGCGGAGCGCAGCGCCATCAGCGACGCCATCGCCTGGCCGAGCGCCACCATCGTGCGCACCGAGTCCGGGTCGAGCTCGACGCCACCGTTGTTCTCGGCCGCCCACACCAGTGCCAGTTCCGTTGCGGCGACCGTGAAGATCGACACGACGAACAATGCAGCCGACAGCAGGTGCACGGTGGCCAGCAGCGTGTGCTCGCGGTGCCGTCGGCCGACGAACCGGTCGCGCAGCGCGGCGGCGAACCACACGAACGCGATCGCGGTGAACGGCAGCACCCACAGCGCGGCGATCAGCGCCACCCGCCGAGAGTCCGGATCGCCGTAGTGGGCGATCAGCTCTTCGTTCGACGCTCCCACCGACGGACCCTGCTGCATCATCACCCAACCGGTGACGTGCAGCGCGGCGAACACCACGCCGGCCAGCGCCGCCCGGGAGCCACGCTCCTCGACGTCGATGCTCTCGTTCAACTCGCCTCCCCGTCGGCGGCACCTCGGCCACCCAGGGCCGTACCGTACGGACCGCGGACAGGGCGCGCATCCCCCGAGCAGGGTGATCGCCGACCTCCGACGCCGCCCGGGCATACTGGAACCTGTCGTGGCGCGGGTCTCGTGCCCACCGCCCACGCCCCTCTAGCTCAATGGTTAGAGCAGTGGACTTTTAATCCATTGGTTCAGGGTTCGAGTCCCTGGGGGGGCACCGGATCATCCGTGGTGGCGATCGGCTTCAGGTACACCGCCTCGTAGTTCCGCAGCTCGAATCCGAGGCGTGTGTACACGTGGAACGCGCCGCCCGGGTTGTTGGTGTCGACACCGAGCACGGCCTCCGTCATCCCTCGCTCACGGAGCACGAGCAGGCTGCGCGCCAGCAGGGCGCTGGCGATCCCTCGGTTGCGCCAGTCGCGATGCGTGGAGATGTACTCCGTGTAGCCGCGGAGGTAGCCACGCTCGGCATTCTCCTCTGGGTTGATGAACGGCTTGACCTGCCCGACCACCTGATCGCCCGCCCAGGCCACCTGCCACAGCGTGTGATCCGTCAGCGGGTCCTCCATCATCTGCTCGATCTCTGCCGACGATTCCTCGTGGAAGTCCCACTCGCCGCGGAACGCCTCATGGTGAACCTCGAGGATGTGGCGAACCTGATCGGCGGTCACCGGACGGACCTCCACGCCGTCGGGCAGGGGCAGGTCGGGGACGTCGTCGAGATGCGGGCGCTGCAGCGACGCAAACCACTCGGCGGCGACGTAACCGAGCTGCTCCAGCCACGCAGCCTCGTCAGTCGGCGGCCGACCCGGACCGGGATGGTGTGCGTAGGCGCGGTAGCGAGCCGGACCGTACGCCGCGGCGCGATCGGCCATGTGTCGTTCGATGCCCACCACCACGGCGGTGTGCAACGCCTGGTCGAGGTGCTCCGGACGGACCGGGAAGAACACGATGCAGTCGCGTACACCGGACTCGAGGTCGTCGTGGGAGGTGCGCGTGTACCCGACCGGCTCGCCCGCTGTCGTGCGGAACAAGACGATGTCGCGCTCCGGATCGCAGTCGGTGAGATGCGCGTAGGTCGAGCGCATCTGGTCGAGCGTCGGTCGCTCGTCGAGGCCGAACCGGTCACGGTGTGCGATCAGCGACCCGAGCATCTCGGGCAGGTCGTCGGGCCCGGTGTACGGCCGGGCGACGAACCCGGCAGGGAGGTCGAAGCGCTCGGCGAGGTGCATGCCCGAACCGTATGCCCGATGCGGGCTCGTGCGCACCGGGATTTCCGACTCACCCCCGACGGACGGGCGCTGCAACGTGGAACGCGAGCGGGTAGTGCAGTTGCCGTCAGGCGCGGCGGCGGGTGGCCGTCAGGATGGCGACGCCGAGCACCAGCAGCATGGCCGCGAGCGGTGCCAGCGGTGTCGACCGGCCGCCCGTGGCGGGCAGGCTCGGTGCCGTGGTCGAGGGCGCAGTGGTCGGGACGGTGGTGACCGGCGTTGCGGTCGGCGTCGCCGTGGTGACGCCGGTGACGCTGCTCGAACCGTCGGGGGACACCGCCAGCACGCCCACGTCGTACGTGGTGCCGTTGGTCAGGCCGGGCAGGTTCGTGACGCGGCCGGAGATCGGGCCGGGCCCGACGATCCAGGTCTGCGTGCCGGTCGGGCGGTACACCACGTAGTAGCTCACCGGACCCGGGTGCCCGCCGGTCGAGGGCGGCGCGGTCCACGACACCTGCACGGTGCCGTCGCCGGGCGACGCCGCGGGGACGGGCGGCGCGATCGGGCCGAGCGGCGTGGCGTGCACCGTGTTGCTCGCCGGGCTCGAGCCACTGGTGTAGGTGGCCGTCACCGTGAACTCGTGCTCGACGCCGTTCGTCAGCCCCGTCACCTGATGGGTGGTCGTGTCGCCACCGGTGACCGCGACGGTGGTGAAGCTGCCGACGCCGGTCGGCCGATACGAGATCGTGTACCCGGTGATGGTGCCGGAACCCGGCTCGGTCGGCCGGTTCCACATCAGGTCCACCGTGGTGTCACCGACGGCGGTGACGGCGAGGTGCGGCGACGACACGTTCTGCACCGCACCGATGTTGCGCTTGTTGTTACCGGCGTCCCAGCGCGGCTTGCCGAACACGTCGGTGGTGATGCACGTGTCGTCGATCGGGTTGAGGACGGCGTTCACGCCGGCGCAGTCGCCAGGGTCGACGGCGTCGAGCAGCACACCCGGCGTGCCCACCGTTCCGAGCAGCGGCGTCACGTCGGTGACTGCGTCGCCGCTGAATCCGGGCACGAACGAACTGGTGAGACCGGGGCTGCCGGTCAGCGCGTTCGGGAGGATGGCATTGATCGCGCCGGCGTTCTGTGCGCTGGTCGGCTGCACCCACGTGAGGTTGTCGGAGGTGAACCCGGTGGCGGTGTTGCCCCACAGCAGACGCTCGACGTTCGGGTAGTCGGCTGCCGCGCCGATGGCAGTGCTGTGCAGATCGAACGTGCCGGTGCCGCCGGTGACGAGGCCGAGACCCGGGAGGGCGCACTGGTCGCACTGCGGCTGGTTGAAGTAGATGGTGCTCGCGTCGAACCGCACCGTGCCGACCGTGCTGACGATGCGGTCGGTGGCGTGACGGCTGTTCGACCAGATCACGCTGTTCACCACCTTGCTCGACGGAGCGTCCAGCCACAGGCCACCAGAGTTGTAGAACAGGCTGCTCGCGATCTTGGCGCTCGTGCCCTGCCAGTAGACCGCTCGACCGACGAAGTTCGCGTCCATCACCACGTGGTCCATCGTCAAGGCGCCGGCCAGGTACCCGGCCACGACCGAGAGCGTGGTGGCGGCGTTGAACTGATCGAGTTCCGGTGCCGACGATTCGTGGAACACGACGCTGGTGAGATGCACGCTGCCTTCACGGGCCTCGATGGGGGCACGGTTGCAACTGCCGTTGAACGAGAGCGTGCGCTCTGCGATCGAGTCGGTGAGGGTGAGCGAGGCGTTCTTCTCCACCAGGAACAGCGACGGCATGCCGTCGAAGTTCAGGTCGCTCACGACGACCGTCACACCGGTGTTGTCGACGTCGAAGTCGCCCACCTCGAGCAGCCCGATCGACGGGGACGCGGTCATCGTGGCGGTGAGGCTGGGGCACATGTTCGGGTCGTTCACCAGACCGTTCGGGTTCACGTACACCTGCCGCCCGAGCACCGTCGCGCCGTTGCCCACGATGGTGAGTGGCCCGGTGGTCATCAACGGGTAGCCGGTGATGCCCGAGCTCAGGGTGTTGCACGTCCACGCCTCCACCTTCAAGCCGGCGGTGAACTCGATGGTGTCCGGGCCCGGGTTGGCGTTGGCCGCGTCGAGCAGTGCCTTGAACGAACCGGGGCCACCGCACAGATTCGTGTCCGTGACGGTGCCGGTGGCGGCATGGGCCACGGGCGCGGCGACGGCGGTGACGACGCCGGATGCGACGAGCAACACGCCCGCGAGCAGGGAGGAGATGCGGAGCCGGGCCATGGGTCCACCTTTCGGCACATGCGTCGGCGAGGCCGATCGACCCCGTCATTCGTCACGGTATGGGACAGTGGAAATGCGTCCAGTGCCCTTGGTCCCGAATGGAAGGTTCACGGGCAAACAATGGAAGGTTCGAGCAGGTCGCCCGCTCGCCGACCCTCAGTCCGTGGCGTAGAGCACCATCGCCTGGCGGGTGTCGAGGTACTCCTCCAGGCGGGTGATGCGGCCGTCGGCCACCTCGAAGCGGATCATCGCGGGCATCGCCAGCGGCCCGCCCTTCGCATCGCCCTTCAGCACGTGCTGCTGCACGAACCCGCCGTCGATCAGCCAGCGGCGGATCTCGGTGTACTGCAGGTTCGAGGCACGACGATGCAGGTCGACCAACGTCGCGAGGTTCTCGTCGACGCTCTGCTCGCGCTGGTCGAAGTTGTGCCAGATCTTCGCGTCGGGTGCGTAGATGGCGCGCACGCCGTCCACGTCGGCGGCGGCGATCGCACCCACCAGTCGGTCACCCAGGTCGTGCATGTCGGTCTCGGTCATCCCCATGTGCCGACAGTACCGGGGTGACACACTGGCGCTGTGCACGACCATGGGCACTCCCACCAGCACGGCGCCATACCCCGCCCCACCGGCCACGCCGACCGCGCGGGCGCCCGTCACGCGGGACGACTGAAGGCCGCGTTCGTCCTCATCGCCGGGTTCCTGGTGGTGCAGGTGGTGGTGGGACTGTCGACCAACTCGCTCGCGCTGCTCAGCGACGCCGGGCACATGGCCACCGACGCGCTCGGGCTGGGCATGGCGCTGGCCGCGATCACCGCCGCCAATCGGGCCGCCGAGAAGGACGACCAGGAGCACCGCACGTTCGGCCTGTACCGGCTGGAGATCCTGGCCGCGCTCGCCAACGCCGTGCTGCTGTTCGCCGTCGCCGGCTACGTGCTGGTGGAAGCGGTCATCCGCCTGAACGAGCCGCGTGACATCACGTCCGTGCCCGTGTTCGTCGTCGGCGTCATCGGGTTGGTGGTGAACGTGATCGCGTTCCTGCTCCTCCGAGAGGGTGCCGCCGAGAGCATGAACGTGCGCGGCGCGTACCTGGAGGTCGTGTCCGACATGCTCGGCTCGGTGGGCGTCATCGTGTCCGCGGCGCTGCTGTGGGCGACCGAGTGGCACTGGGTGGACCCAGTGGTCGGTGCGGCGATCGGGTTGTTCATCCTGCCGCGTGCCTTCCGCCTCGGCCGCGACGCCGTCCGCGTACTGGTGCAGGCGGCGCCACCGGAACTGGACGTGCACGACATCGAACACACGCTGCTGTCCATCGACGGGGTCACCGGCGTGCACGACCTGCACGTGTGGACGTTGACCAGCGAGATGCACGTGCTGTCGGCGCACGTACGGGTCGGCGACGAGTCGCACAGCCGACGCGTGCTGACCGCCGCGCAGGCCGCGCTCGCCGAGCGGTACGGGTTGTCGCACGCGACGTTGCAGATCGAGTGCGACGACTGCAACGACGTCGGCTGGTAGCGGCCTGCAGGGACCGTCGGCCGCTGCGCTGCGTGGTCGTCGAGGGGTCGTCGGGTCGTTCTTGTCACACGCCCACCACCGTGGTTCGTGGTCGTGGGTGTGACGGGCATGTCCGTCGACGAGCACGCCGCGTGACGAACCAGGATCGCCCGAAACCCTTGAAAACATTGGGTTTCCGCTTGCGTCACTGATCGAACTGGTGTACGATCACGGGATGGGAGTCCTCGACGAGCACGCCGGCCAGATCCTGGTCACCCCGGCCGATCTCGTCGCCATGTTCGTCGAGCACGAGCGCCGGTCGGCCGTGCTCGCACTCGCCGTGAGCCACGTGCAGGAGCGCGGCGACTGGGCCGACCACGGCGCGGTGACCATGCGTGCATGGATGCGCGACGAGATGCGCATGTCGGACAGCGACGCCGTCGCATGGCTCCGCCGCGCCGACCTGTTGAACCGCTACGACGCCTTCGCCGAAGCTGCCGTGGACGGCACCTTGTCGTCGTCGCAGCTACGCGAGGTCGAGCGCTGCAACCGACCCAAGTACCGCAACCTCCTGCGACAACTGCAGGCGGATCTCGCCGGCGACCTCGCCGGGCTCGACGCAGCAGCCACGGCGATCGTGTGCGAGACCTGGCGTCGTTACGCCGACGCGATCGTGGACGAGCAGGAGCCGCCGCTCGAGCCGACCAGGTCGTTGACCATGACCCGCGCCGACGACGGGCAACTGCTCGCGTCCGTGTCGCTGGCCGACGACGCGGCAACCGAGTTCGAGAAGGCGATCGCCACCGCGCTCACTCACGAGGGACTGTCCGAGTCGCGCACGCTCGCCGAACGGCAGGCCGATGCGCTGCACGACATCGCCTCGTTCTTCAATCTCAATCACGACAAGTCCGGCACCCCTCGGCATCGGCCGCACGTCTCGCTGTCGATGCACGCCGACACGCTGCCCGCGCCGATCGCGATCAATGTCGACACGGGCCGACCGGTCGCCGAGCACACGGCGAACGCCGCCCTGTGCGACTGCCTCATCCACACGTTGATGCGCGACGCCGCCGGCGCACCGACCGGCTTCGGACGCGAGCGCTACAGCGTCCCGCGCAAGCTGTTCAACGAGATCGCCGCCCGCGATGGTGGCTGCCGAGTCAAGGGCTGCACGCGGCCGCCGAAGTGGACGCACGCGCACCACATCGCCTGGTGGACCAGGGACGGCGGCGAGACCGAGTACGACAACCTCGTCCTCCTCTGCACGAGACACCACCAGATGGTTCATCGTCTCGACCTGACCCTGCGATGGGTGGATGGGTGGGACCTCGAGATCACGTGGCCGGACGGCACTCGCACGGTGTCGAAACCTCGAGGGGCGCCACCGAGCGCCCCACCTGGTCGTCCGTTCCCCTGCGCCGCCTGAACCAGCGGCGTGGCCGTCATCCACCGTCGAGCGCCCGTCCCCGGGTGCTCGTTCGGCTGCCTCAGCGCGAGTAGGCGGTCACTTCGGTGGCCTTCACGGCCGCCCACACCTCGTCGCCCGGGCGAATGCCCATCTGCGTGAGCGCGCCCGGCGTGATCTCGGCGACGAGCGGCAGCGCACCGTCCAGCCGCACACGCACCCGGTCGTGCTGCTGGTCGATGTCGGCCACCGTGGCCTGCCACACGTTCCGCTGGCTGCCCTCCGGGTGCGTTCGGTGCAGGGAGATGGCCTGCGGACGAATGGCCACGAACGCCGGGCCGTCCGACAGCGGGTCACCGCCGACGACGACCGTGGCACCGCTCTCGGCATCGAACACACCGTCGACCACCTCGCCGCGCAGCAGGTTGATACCCACCAGTTCGGCGACGTAGCGCGACCGCGGGTGTGCAGCCACATCGGCCAGCGAGCCCTGCTGCACCACGCGTCCGTGCTCGACCACGACCACCCGATCGGCCAGCGCATAGGCGTCGACCGGGTCGTGGGTCACCAGCACGGTGCAGCCGTCGTAGGCCTCGAGGTGGCGGCGCAGGTCGCGACGCACGTCGCCGCGGGTGCCGGCGTCGAGTGCGGCGAGCGGTTCGTCGAGCAGCAACACACGCGGCGACGGCGCAAGGGCGCGGGCCAGGGCGACGCGCTGCTGCTGGCCACCCGACAACTGGCCGGGCTTGCGGTCGGCCAGGTCGGCCAAGCCGACCCGGGCGAGCCACTCGTCGGCCCGCGTGCGCGCACCGGCGCGACCGTTGCCCCGAGCGCGAAGGCCGAACGCGACGTTTTCGCGTACCGACAGGTGCGGGAACAGCAGGTAGTCCTGGAACACGACACCGACCGAGCGGTCCTCGGCCGGCACGAACACGCGGTCGCCGTCGTCCAGCGTGGTGCCGTCCAGGCGGATGGCGCCGCGGTCCAGTCCACGGAGGCCGGCGAGAGCACGCAGCGCGGTGGTCTTGCCGGCGCCGTTCGGGCCGAGCAACGCAACCACCTCACCGGGCGCGACGTCGAGCGTCGCGTCCAATGAGAACGCGCCGAGGTCGACGCCCAGCTGCGCGGCGAGGCTCACGCCGGGTCTCCCAACCAGCGGTCGCGCAGGCCGACCAGCACGCCGAAGCTGATGGCGATCATCACCACGCTCAGCACGAGCGCGGCCTCCGGGTCGCTCTCGAGGGCGATGTAGATGGCGAGCGGCATCGTCTGCGTGCGACCGGGCGCGTTGCCGGCGAACGTGATGGTGGCACCGAACTCGCCGAGCGCCCGCGCCCACGACAGCACCACTCCGGCCACCAGCGCGGGTCGCACCATCGGCAGCGTGACGCGGCGGAACACGTACCAGCGCGACGCGCCGAGCGTGCGCGCCGCGTCGTCGACCCGCGGGTCGTGCTGCCGCAGCGCCGCTTCGACCGTGAGCACGAGGAACGGCATCGCCACGAACGTCTGCGCCAGCACCACGGCGGTGGTGGTGAACGGCACCGTGATGCCGAACCACTGGTCGAGCCAACGGCCGAACACGCCGCGCCGGCCGAACGAGAAGAACAACGCAACACCGCCGACGACCGGCGGCAGCACCATGCTCAGCGTGCACAGCGCGCGCACGAACCGACGGCCGGGGAAGTGCACCTTCGCCAGCAGCCACGCGAGCGGCACACCGAACACCAGCGACAGCAGCGCGGCCAGCACCGAGGTGATCAACGACAGCCGCAGCGCGTCGAGCACGGCGCTGCTGGTGATGACGTCGCCGAAGCGGCTCCACGGCACGCGCCACAGCAGACCGATGAACGGCAGTGCGAAGAAGGCGATGGCGACGATCGCCAGTGCGACCGCGGCAGCGGGGGGACGTTGCGCGCGGTCGGCTCGGGTCACGGTGCGCCGAAGCCGTACTTCTGGAGGATGGTCTGCCCGTCGGGCGACAGCACGAAGGCGACGAACGCGTTCGCCACGGTGGCGTTGGCGGCGTCCTTCGTCACGGCGATCGGGTACTTCGCCGTCACGTTGATGTCGGCGGGGATGTCGACGCCCTCGGCCTTGTCGGCGGCTGCGATCACGTCCGTACGGTAGACGACGCCTGCGTCCGCCTCCCCGAGCGTGACCTTGGTGACGATGCTCTTCACGTTCTCCTCCAGCGACACCGGGGTCACCTTCACCCCGGCGGCGTCGAACACCTGCTGGGTGTAGCCGCCGATCGGGACCTCGGGCGAGCAGGCGACGACCAGCAGGTCGGGGTTCGCCAGGTCGGCCACGCCGGTGACGGCCTGCGGGTTGCCCTTGCCGACGATGATCTGCAGCTGGTTGGTGGCGAACACCTGCGGGTCGGCGGCGACGCCCGCACCGGCGACGAGCTTGTCCATGTTCTTCGTGTCGGCGGATGCGAACACGTCCGTCGGCGCTCCCTCGTTGATGCCTTGCACCACTTCGCTGGACGCACCGAAGTCGAACGTCACGTCGACCCCCGGGTTCGCCCCCTCGAACGCATCACCGAGCTCGGTGAACGACGCCGTCAACGACGATGCCGCACCGACGGTGATCGAGCCGGTGACACCGCCACCGTCGCCCCCCTGCTCGTCGGAGCCGCATGCGACGAGCAGGGCACCGAGTGCGAGGGCAGCGAGGAGGCGAACGGATCGGCGACGCATGGAGGCGGATAATAGTCACATCTTGACTATTGCTACGATCCGGGCATGCCCACGCTCGCCGAGCATGCCTGCTTGACCCTCGTCGTGCAGGGCGTCTCGCACGGCTGGGCCATCGGCTCGCTGCTCGCCCCGAAGGGCGAATTGGGTGGCGTGTACACCCTCAGCCGGCCGCTCACCTACCGCGCGATCGACGGGGTGGTGGCCCAGGGCCTGGTGCGCCGCAAGGAGCCCACCGGCGGCACCCGCGACCGGGCCACGCTGACGGCGACCGCCACCGGCCGGCGAGCTGCGCAGGCGTGGCTGGACGAGCCGGTGGCCCACGTGCGCGACGTGCGCGTGGAGCTGATGCTGAAGCT
>JBMOGW010000012.1:0-31233 GCA_049318165.1 Ilumatobacteraceae bacterium | reverse complement strand
CGCGACTTCGACCTGGTGCACGACAACCAGTGCCTCGGCTACGGCATTCTCGGCGTCGAGAAGATCATCCCCACGATCGTCACGCTCCATCACCCCATCACGCGCGACCGTGCGCTGGAGATGGAGCACCAGACCAAGCGCAGCAAGAAGCGCAGCATCGGCCGCTGGTACGGCTTCGTGAAGATGCAGGGCCGCGTCGCCAGCCGCATGCCGCGCGTCGTGGTGGTCAGCGAGAACAGCATCAAGGACATCCACGCGGACATGGGCGTCAGCCTGGACCGCATGCGCCTGGTGCCGGTCGGCGTCGACCCCGACCTGTTTCGCCCGATGCCGCACGTGCAGCGCCGCCCCGGCCGCCTCATCACGACGGCGTCGGCCGATGTGGCGCTGAAGGGCCTCAGCTACCTGCTGGAGTCGATGGCCAAGCTGCGCACCGAGCGCGACGTGACGCTCACCATCATCGGCAAGCCGCGCGAGGGTGCGAGCGCCGACCTGATCGACAAGCTCGGCCTCCGCCCGCACATCGAGTTCGTCTCGGGCGTCAGCGACGAGCGCATCGTCGAGCTGTACGCCGAGGCCGAGCTGGCCGTCGTGCCGAGCCTCTACGAGGGCTTCAGCCTGCCCGCCATCGAGGCGATGAGCACCGGCATCTGCCTGGTGGCCACCGACGGCGGCGCGCTGCCCGAGGTGACCGGCCGCGACGGCGACACCGTGCTCGGCTGCAAGGCGGGCGACGTCGAGTCGCTGGTCACCGCCATCCGTCGCGGCCTCGACGACGCCGCGCTGCGCGAGCGCATCGGCCTGGCCGGTCGTCAGCGCGTCGCCGAGCGGTGGAGCTGGAAGCACTGCGCCAAGCTCACCGTGGACCAGTACCGCGAGGTGCTGGCGATGCCCGCCAACATCGACAAGCTGCGCGCCAACGGCCGGATCTGAGCGGGCTGCCCATCGCATGCTGACCATCAAATTCGACCGACTCGGCGTCCGCCCCGGCGACCTCGTGCTCGATGCGGGCGCCGGCTTCGGCCGTCACGCGTTCGAACTCGCCCGCCTCGGCGCCAACGTCGTGGCCCTCGACTACATGGCCGACGAGGTCATCACCACCCGCGGCACGTTCGGCGCGATGGTCGCCGCCGGTGAGATCGACGAGGCGCGCTACGTCGGGGCGCTGCAGGGCGACGCGACGCGCCTGCCCTTCGACGACGGCTCGTTCGACCGGGTGATCACCAGCGAAGTGCTCGAGCACATCCAGGACGACGTCGCCGCCATCGGCGAGCTCGTGCGCGTGCTGCGCCCCGGCGGCACGTTCGCCTGCACGGTGCCCACCTGGTACCCGGAGAAGATCAACTGGCTGTTGAGCGACGAGTACCACGCCCCGAAGTCGGTCGGCGGTCACGTGCGCATCTATTCGGCCACCGAGCTGAAGGCGAAGCTGCGCACGGCCGGCCTCACCGTCACCGGCAGTCATCACGCCCATGCGCTGCACTCGCCGTACTGGTGGCTGAAGTGCGCCGTCGGCCCGCGCAACGAGGACCACCCGGCGGTCACCAAGTACCGCAAGATGCTCGAGTGGGAGATCACCGAGCAGCCCGGCTCGATGAAGGTCGTCGAGAAGGTCCTCGCCCCGGTGATGGGCAAGTCGTTCATCGTCTACGGGGTGAAGCAGTGAGCCGCATCCCCGAGATCGAGGGTGTACTCAGCGCCGACGAGGTGGTCCAGACCGCGCAGTCGATCGCCGATCTGCAGCTCGACACCGGCATGATCCCGTGGTTCCCCGGTGGTCACTGCGACCCGTGGAATCACGTCGAGACCGCGATGGCGCTCGATGTCGCCGGCCTGCACGAGCCGGCGGAGCGGGCGTACGAATGGCTGAAGGACATCCAGCTCGAGAACGGCAGCTGGTGGAACTACTACCTGCCGGACGGGTCGGTGGAGGAAGCCAAGCTCGACACCAACGTGTGCGCGTACATCGCCACCGGCGTGTGGCACCACTGGCTGTGCACCTGGGACCGCGGCTTCGTCGACCACCTGTGGCCTACGGTGCAGCGTTCGCTGGACTGGGTGCTGTCGATGCGCAAGCCGAACGGCACACCGCTGTGGGCCCGCAACGCCGACGACGCCCCGTGGGACTACGCGCTGCTCACCGGTTCGTCGAGCATCGCCCACGCGCTGCACTGCGGTGCGCGCCTGGCGGAGCTGACCAACGAGCCGCGACCGGATTGGGTGGAGGCCGGCGACGTCATCGCCCACGTCGTGGCGACGCAGCCCGATGCGTTCGAGCCGAAAGAGCGATGGGCGATGGACTGGTACTACCCGGTCCTCACGTCGTGCCTCACCGGCGAGGAGGCCAAGGCCCGCCTCGTGGAGGGGTGGCCGACGTTCGCGATGGAGGGCAAGGGCATCCGTTGTGTCAGCGACGAGCCGTGGGTGACCGCCAGTGAGACGGCCGAGGCGAGCATCGCCCACGCCGTCATCGGCGACATGGCCACGGCCACCGATCTGTTGGCGTGGACCCGACCCCATCGCCGTGACGACGGGGCCTACCTCACCGGTCTCGTGTACCCCACGGTCGAGAGCTTCCCGCCCGGCGAGACCAGCGCCTACACCGGCGCCGCCGTGATCCTCGCCGCGGACGCCATCACCGGCGCCAGCGCGGCGAGCAACGTCTTCGTGCCCCGCCCCACGGACTGAACGGTCAGTCGGCCTCGGCGAGGGCGTCGTCGACGGGGCGCAGGTAGCGGGCAGCGCAGAGTGCGATCGTCACCAGCGCGACCGCACCGAACACGAACGGGGCGCGCAGGCCGAACCACTTCGCCATCAGCCCGCCGAACGCGGCACCGACGGGCACGATGCCCCAGCTGACGGTGCGGTAGGCGGCGTTCATCCGGCCGCGCAGGCGGGGCGGGGTGATCCGCTGGCGGACCGTCGAGTTGACCGTCCACCACAGTCCGGTGCCGATGCCGAGCAGGAAGTACGACCCGATCGCCACGACCGGGTTCGACGTGGTCGACATGCCGACCAACGCCAGCGCCCACATCCACACCGCCAGCACCAGTGTGTGCGTCTCGCCCAGGCGGCGGGTGACGGCGGAGACGAAGAAGCGCGTCACCACCGTGCCGGTGGCGCCGGCGATGAAGAGTGCGGTGTACGTGAGGTTGCTGCCGTGCAGCAACTCGTCGTTGTAGAGCACGAGCAGTGAGATGGCGCCGAAGTAGGCGAAATTGATGACCGCGAGGATGACGGTCATCCTCCGCAGCGCGATGTTGCGCCACATGAACGCCATGCCTTCTCGGATGTCGGCCGACATCGTCGTCGTCGGCGGTTCCACCTGGTGCACGTCGCGCAGGTTGCTGACCAGCGCCGCCGAACCGGCGAACGAGACCGCGTCGGCCACGAACGGCACCGACGCGGCCGCGTTGAAGGCGACGACGCCGAGAGGCGGGCCGATGAACTGGGTGGCGGCGATCTGTGCGCTGGCGAAGCGGGCGTTCGCCTGCAGCAGATCGTCGTGCTCGACGATCAACGGCACCAACGCCTGGGCCGCGTTGACGTGCAGCGTCTCGCCCGCGCCGAGCAGGAACGCGCACACGTAGAGCATCCAGATGTTGGCGACGTCGGCGATGATCGCCGCACCGAGCAGGCCGACCACCACGAACCGGGCGAGGTCGGCGCCGATCATCAGACGTCGCCGGTCCATGCGGTCGGCGATCGCTCCCGTGAACATCGACAGGGTCAACCACGGCAGACGTTGCGCAATGGTGATGCCGGCGATCAGCACGGGATCACGAGTCAGCAACGCCGCCATCAGCGGCAGGGCCGTGACGAACATGCCGTCACCGGTGCTCGACACGATGACGGACGCCCAGACCGAGCGGAAGTCCGAACCCAACGACCGCCGCCGTGTGTTCTCCATTGCGCCCGTGACCGACACCGTGGTGGACGTTACCCAGCACGACCGTCCTGCGAACGGCTCCGCAGCGCCACGGCCGCTCGCCGCGCCGCCGTGGCAGCATGAGCGGGTGACCTTCCCTTCCACCGCCACGCTCGCCACCCTCGCCGAGAACGCGCTCGCTCGTTGCGGCGCCGCGCCGCTCGCGGGCGGCGACCACCCCACCCGCACGCCGATCACCGGGGCGAGGTTGGGTGGCGTGGCGTCGCCCGTCACGGTCGACGAGGCGGTCGAGCGTGCCACGGTCGCCTTCCGCACCTGGCGGACGACGCCCGCACCGCTCCGCGGCGAACTGGTGCGCCGCCTCGGCGAGCAGTTGCGTACCCACAAGACCGACCTGGCACGGCTGGTGCAACTCGAGGCTGGGAAGATCGAGAGCGAGGCGCTCGGCGAGGTGCAGGAGATGATCGACATCTGCGACTTCGCCGTCGGCCTGTCCCGTCAACTGCACGGTCTCACGATCGCGAGCGAACGTCCCGGCCACAGGCTGATGGAGCAGTGGCACCCCATGGGGCCGACCGCCGTCATCACCGCGTTCAACTTCCCTGTTGCGGTGTGGAGCTGGAACGCTGCGCTGGCCCTGGTGTGCGGCAACCCGGTGATCTGGAAGCCGAGCGAGCTGACGCCGCTCACCGCGTTGGCCACCGACGCACTGCTGCGCCGCGCCGCGTCGGGCATGGACGTGCCCTCGGACCTGAACCAGGTGCTCCTCGGCGCAGCCGACGTCGGCGCGACCCTGGTGGCGCACGAGGGCGTGCCGGTGGTGAGCGCCACCGGATCCACTGCGATGGGCCGCAAGGTCGCCCCGGTGGTGGCGTCACGGTTCGGTCGCAGCATCCTCGAGCTCGGCGGCAACAACGCGGCGATCGTCGCACCGAGCGCGGACATCGAACTGGTGGTGCGTGGGGTCACGTTCGCCGCCGCCGGCACGGCCGGCCAGCGCTGCACCACGCTGCGGCGGCTGATCGTGCACCGTTCCCGCCGCGACGAGGTGCTCGACCGCCTGCGCACCGCGTACGCCAGCCTGCCGGTCGGCGACCCGCTGCAGGCCGGCACGTTGGTCGGCCCGCTCATCACGCTCGACGCCATGGCGCGCATGCGCGCCGCCGTCGACGCGGCACATGCCGACGGCGGCGAGGTGCTCGTGGGCGGCGAACGGGTGATGAGCGACGACGCGCCCGAGGCGGCCTACGCGCGCCCGACGATCGTGGCGATGCCCGCGCAGACCGACATCGTGCGCACGGAGACGTTCGCGCCCGTGCTCTACGCGCTGGAGTACGACGACTTCGATGAGGCGATCGAGTTGCAGAACGGTGTGGAGCAGGGACTGGCCAGCAGCATCTTCACCACCGACCTGCGCGAGGCCGAGGCGTTCTGCAGCGCCGCCGGCAGCGACTGCGGCATCGCCAACGTGAACATCGGCCCGAGCGGTGCGGAGATCGGCGGTGCGTTCGGCGGCGAGAAGTCCACCGGCGGCGGCCGCGAGAGTGGCAGCGACGCGTGGAAGGCCTACATGCGTCGTGCCACGAACACGGTCAACTACAGCAACGCGCTGCCGCTTGCGCAGGGCGTGGAGTTCGGCTGACCGGACCGATCGGTCCGGTCAGTCGACGCGTTGCAGCACGCGCAGGCTGCCCGTGGCGCTGAGCAGGCGGAAGCGACCGCTCTCCATCGCCGGGGTGAAGATCTGCTCGTACGGCGGGCGACCGCCGTCGGCAGGGTCGGGGAACACGTCGTGGATGGCCAGCGTGCCGCCGACCACCACCTTGGGCACCCAGCCCTCGTAGTCCAGCCGCGCCGGCTCCTCGCCGTGCCCGCCGTCGATGAACAGGAATGCCAACGGTGTCGCCATGCGGCGGGCCACGGCCGGCGACTGACCCACGACGGCGTACACGACGTCCTCCAAGCCGGCGTCGTGGATGGTCGCCCGGAAGAACGGCAGCGTGTCCATCTTGCCGATGCGCGGGTCCACCACCGACTCGTCGTGATGCTCCCAGCCGGCCTGGTTCTCCTCGCTGCCGCGATGGTGGTCGACGGCGAACAGCACGGTGCCGCACGCACGCGCCGCGGCGCCGAGCCACACCGTGGAACGTCCGCAGTACGAGCCGACCTCGAGGAACGGCAGGCCGGGCACGGCAGCACCGGCCGCAACGGCGGCGTCGTACAACGCGTCGCCCTCGTCCTCCGGCATGAACCCCTTCGCCGCCAGTGCGTGCCGGCGCAGCTCGGGCGACAGGCTCACCACTGGTCCCAGTGGATGATGGTGTCGGCGTCGGGCCGGGCGGCGGGCTTGAAGTCGGTGCCCTTGGTGAACGCGAGCGGCGACAGGCACGCCTGCTGCACCTGATCGAACGGGATGCCCAGCACGTCGGCCACGGCCTGCTCCTGGAAGAGGTGCAGCGTGGTCCACGCCGTGCCCAGCCCGCGGGCGCGGGCGGCCAGCATGAAGCTCCACATCGCCGGCAGGATGTTGCCGAAGATGTTCGCAGTCATCGCGCCCGGCAGGCCGTCGGCGCGGCCGCCGAGGTTGCAGGCGATGATCAACGCCGGCGCGTCGCCCATGCGGTCGCCGAGGTAGTCGGCCGATTCGGCGCTGCGCGCCTGCTGCGCGTTGGCGGCCTCGTCGCCCTTGTCGATGCTGCCGATGTACACGCCGTCCCAGGTCTTGTACATCGCGAAGCACTGGCGGTAGATCTCGCCGATCGCGGCCTTCTTGGCCGGGTCGCGGACCACCACGAACTGCATCGACGGGTCGTTCGATCCGCTCGGCGACTGCATCGCCAGCTGCACGCACTCGCGGATCAGGTCGTCGGGCACCGGGCGATCGAAGTCCAGCCGCTTGCGCACCGCTCGGGTGGTGGACAGCAGTTCGTCGGGCGTGAGCGGCAGATTCGGCATGCGGCGCACCATAATCTCCTCCGTGATCTCCCGCGAAGGGCTGCAGCCCGCCCGAGACTCGGCCCGCCGCTTCGTCGAACGACATGGTTGGACGATGGTCGTCCTGTTCTGCGTCGCCATCATCTGCTGGCGGCAGCTGCACCGCGGCCACGCCTGGGGCGACGACTTCGCGCTGTACGTGCGCCAGGCGCAGAGCGTGCTGAACGGCAACATCGGCCAGGTCATCAGCGACACCCACTTCGCGGTCGACAACTCCCCCACGGCGTTCAGCCCGTACGTCTACCCGTGGGTGTGGCCGCTGATGCTGGCGCCGTTCATCCGCCTCATCGGCATCGACTACGAGCGGTTGAAGCTGATCGAGATCGCCTGCTTCTGCGGGTTCCTGTTCGTGTTCCACGAACTGATCCGCCGGCGGGCTCCGCGCTGGGTGGCGCTGGGCGTGATCGCGTCGATGGGCACCACGGTCGCCTACATCGTCCACACCGATCACCTGCTCAGCGAGTTCCCGTTCCTGCTGTCGATCGCGCTCACCCTGTGGTGGCTCGACCGTTGCGCTGGCGCCGGCAAGCTCGACCTCGCCAGTCGGCGGCATCTCATGGTGCTCGGGCTGCTGGCTGTCGCCGTGTTCAACATCCGCCGCGAGGGGCTCGCCATCGTTCCCGCGATCGCCGCGCTGCAACTGATGGACCTGCGTGGTCGCTGGCGAGCGGTCGAGTGGAAGCAGGTCCTCACGCCCTACGTCACGTTCGTCGGCGGCGTCGTGTTCTTCCAACTGCTGCTGCCCAGCGCCCTGGCTCCCGAGTATTCGCAGGGTGGGCTGGGCACGGTGTGGCAGAAGTTCACCGGCCCCTACCGCGCCACGTTCACCGATCAGTTGGGCCTGCCGAAGCTGGAGGGCATCTGGTTCGCGCTGCTGCTCCTGCTCGTGGTCGCCGGCATCGTCGTGCGCCTGTGGCGGGCCACCCGCCAGGATCTGCCGTGGGTGGTGTTCGCGCTCGGCGCCATCGTCATCGTCGGTTCGGCACCGAACCCGTCGCTGCGCTATCTGATGGCCATCACGCCGTTCGGTCTGTACTTCGCCGCGCAGGCGCTGGCCAACATCCCGCTGCCGTTCCCGCAGCAGCGGCTACGCAACGCCGGGCTCGTCGCGGTCGTGGCCCTTGCCGCGCTCACCGTGTACCACCTGCCGAAGGTGCAGGACCGGCTCGATCTGGTGGCCCAGCGCCGCGCCAACGGCACCGACATGGCCGACGGACCGGAGATGCCCTACGTGCAGAAGGCCTGGGCCGCGCTCGACACGTACACCCACCAGGACGACATCGTCGCGTTCTGGAAGGTGCGCGCGATGGGCCTGTACACGCGCCGCCGCGGGGTGCAGACCACGTCACGCCAGGTGATCGAGCAGCGCGCCGACTACTACCTGATGAAAAAGGGTCAGGAGCAGTACCAGTTCCTCGTCAGCGTCCCGGACGGCGAATCGTTCGGCTGGTCGGTGGTGTGGGAGGACGACCGTTGGGTGCTGTGGAAGATCCCACCCTTCAACGAGGTGCCGTCCCCCTGACGCGCCTGCGATGATGCAGGTCGCATGAGCGCACTCGACGATCTGGTCACCCTCCTCGACCTCGAGGCCATCGAGGTCAACATCTTCCGCGGCGTGTCGCCCGACGAGAACCGTCAGCGAGTGTTCGGCGGCCAGGTGGCCGGCCAGGCACTCGTGGCCGCCACCCGCACGGTGGACCCCACCCGCTTCGTGCACTCGCTGCACGCCTACTTCCTGCGCCCGGGCGACCCGACGGTGCCGATCCTGTACGAGGTCGATCGCATCCGCGACGGCAAGAGCTTCACCACCCGCCGTGTGGTGGCCATCCAGCACGGGCGGGCGATCTTCAACCTGCAGGCCAGCTTCCACGTCATCGAGCCCGGGCCGGCGTACCAGGCGCCGATGCCGCTCGACGTGCCCACGCCCGAGTCCCTGCCGGACTTCAAGACCCGGATGGCGCCGTACAAGGAGAAGATGGGCGAGTGGTACGACCGGCCGCGGCCGATCGACCTGCGCCACATCGACGGCGACCCGTTCAGCCGCCAGGGTGTCAAGACGTACGGCCAGAAGGCGTGGCTGCGTGCCGACGGCACCCTGCCCGACGACCCGACGTTGCACGCGTGCATCGTCACCTACGCGAGCGACATGACGCTGCTCGACACCACCGTGCTGCCCCTCGGCCTCTCCTGGGAGACACCGGGCATGCAGATGGCGAGCCTGGATCACGCGATGTGGTTCCACCGGCCGTTCCGCGCCGACGAGTGGCTGCTGTACGACCAGCACCCGATCTCCACCGGCAACGCACGAGGCCTGGCCGGTGGCGCGCTGTACACGCGCGACGGCGACCTCGCGGTGAGCGTCGTGCAAGAGGGCCTCGTGCGGGTGCCGGAATGACCGGCCGCACCCACGCGCTGCACCCGTTCGTGCTGCTGACCGCCGGCGCGCTGTTGCTCGCGGCGTGTTCGTCCGACGGCGACTCGTCCACCCCGGCGACGTCGGCGGCCGTCGACACGACGGCGGTCACATCGGTGACCGACACCACCGCCGGCGAGACCACGGCGCCGATCACCGAGCCCACCACGCCGCCCACGACGGTGCCACTCGAGCCCGGTGCCGTCACCTTCGAGCCATACGTCGCGGGGTTCACCAAGCCGGTCGACGTCACGTTCCGACCGGGCGAGCCGACGCTCTACGTCGTGCAGCAGGACGGCCGCATCGTCACCGTGAAGGACGGCAAGGTCGCCGACACGGTGCTCGACATCTCCGCCAAGGTGTCCACCGGGGGCGAGCAGGGGCTGCTGGGCATGGCCTTCCACCCCACTGAGTCACTCGCCTACGTCAACTACACCGACGCGTCCGGCAACACGGTCGTCGCCGAGTTCGCGGTGAAGGACGACGGATCGTTCGACGCCGCGTCCGAGCGAAAAGTGCTCGGCGTCGAGCAGCCGTTCCCCAACCACAACGGCGGCAAGGTGACGTTCGGTCCCGACGGCTTCCTGTACATCGCGCTCGGCGACGGCGGGGCGGGCGGCGACCCGAACCGCCACGCCCTCGACCTCGGCTCGATGCTCGGCAAGATCCTGCGCATCGATCCCGTCGCAGCCGGCGGGAAGCCGTACACCGTGCCGGACGACAACCCGTTCGTCGGTACGTCCGGCGCACAGCCCGAGATCTGGGCGTACGGCCTGCGCAACCCGTGGCGGTTCGACTTCGACACGGAGACGGGCGACCTGTGGATCGCCGACGTCGGCCAGAACGCCTGGGAGGAGGTCGACGTCGCGCTCGCCGCGGACGGCGGCGGCAAGGGCGTCAACTTCGGGTGGAGCGCGATGGAGGGCAACCACCGCTTCAACGACGATCAGGACCCGGCAGGTGCGCAGGCGCCGATCTGGGAGTACCCGCACGGCGACGAGGGCTGCTCGGTGAGCGGTGGCGCCGTCTACCGCGGCGTGAACGTCCCGTCGCTCGTGGGCGCCTACGTGGTGGCCGACTACTGCAGCGGCAAGGTGTGGGCGTTGCAGCCGTCTGCCGACGCGATGTCGGCGAACGTGGTGCCGCTGGGCACGGTGGCGAGTCCCGTCGCCGTGGTGCGCAGCCCGGAGGGCGAGCTGTTCGTGCTCGCCCACGGCGACGGCACCATCTACCGCATCACCCCGGCCTGACCGTCGACCGGCACCCCCGGGCTTCTGGGCGGGATTCGTTCCGAATCGGGTTCTGGGCGGGATTCGTCTCGGTGTCCGAGACGGATCCCACCCGGATCGCTCAGGCGACTCGCTCGAAGTGCACTTCGCGGCGCGCCGGATCGGCGCTGATCAGCTTCACGCGGCATTCGTCGCCGGGGTGCAGGCCGTGCGCCGTCACCTTCGCCACGACGGCCACGTCCACCAGCTGCACCTTCGACACCTCGTCGTCGTCCTCCACCACGACCGCGGCGTAGGTGTGGCCCTCGTGACCCTGCAACATCACGGCCTCCGCGAGGTCGATCACCTCGCGGTCGATCTGGCCGGCCTTCGACGCAGCACGCGCCATCGTCGGTGGCAGGCGTTCGAACGCCGCAAGCACCGCCTCCGGCACGGGCTGCCCGTTGGCGACCGCCAGCGTCGCGAGCACGGTGTAGCGATCCGCCAGGCGGCGCAGCGGCGCCGTGGCGTGGGCGTAGGTGGCGGCGACAGCCGAATGCCACGGCGTCGAGCCCTCGACGTACGGCACGTAGCTGGCGCCACCGCCGGCCCGCCGCACCATCAGCATGAACGCGGCCTGGCGCGGGTCGTTGGCGTCGAGCGACCGGGCGTAGTCCTCCAGCGCCACGTCCTTCGGCCACGACAGGCCGAACGCGTGGGCCGTGTGACGCAGCCGCTTCACCGCACGGGCGTCGGGGTCGGGCATCACGCGGAACAGCCCCGTGTGCGCCGCCAGCAGCGCGTCCGCCACCGCCATGTTGGTGGCCAGCGAGAGGGCAGCGTTGGCCGACTCGGTGGGCAGCCGCGGCCGGAACGACAACCGGTAGCCGTGGGTGTTGCGCTCGACCACCTGCTCGGGCGGGTCGACAGGCGCCGCCCCGCGGCGAACCTCCGCCGCACCCATCCGGCGGGCGAACTCGTCGAAGCCGGCCGGCAGGTCGGTCGATGTCGCGTGCTCGTAGGCCAGCTTGGCCCGTGAGCGGATGATCGCCCGCTCGGCCCCGTCGAGCGTCGCACTGCCGTCGGGCGACAGGCGCACGTGGAACACGACGGCCGGCCGCGGCCCGTCGGGCAGCAGGCTGGCCGCTGCCTCCGACAGCACCGGCGGGTACAGGCCCTCCTTGCCGTCGGGCAGGTAGACGGTCATGCCCCGCCGCCACGCTTCGGCGTCGACCAGGTCGCCGTCGTGCACGAACCAACCGACGTCGGCGATCGCGTACTGCAGCAACAGGTCATCGCCCGCAACCGCGATGCTGAACGCCTGGTCCAGGTCGGTGCTGTGCTCGGGGTCGAGCGTCACGAACGGCACGTCGGTGCGGTCGACGTGCTCGGTCGGCTCGCGGCGTGCGGCAGCCTCCGCCGCGGCGAGCACTTCGGCAGGGAACTCCGCCGGCACGTCGTGCTGGTGGCGGATGGCGGCGATCCCGCTGTCCAGCGCGTGGGTCGTGTCTCGAAGCGAACGCACGGCCGGGGACAGTACCGCGGTGGGCCGGCACGGCCCATGCGGGACGCGCGATCAGCGCGCGACGCGAACCCGAGGCATTCGTGCGCCCCTGGGTGACGTGGATGCCTCGGGTTGGAGGCGTTCGCCGGGCGGGCTCAGCCGAAGGTGACGGGCACGTTGCGCGGGCCGCGGACCTGACCGCCGGCCCAGGTCACGAGCGCGGGGTCCTTCAGCTCGAACTCGGGGATGGCGGACAGCCATTCCTCGATCGCGACGCGCAGTTCCATGCGCGCCAGGTTCGAACCGGCGCAACGGTGAATGCCGGCGCCGAACGCGACATGGCGGTTGTTCTCGCGATCGAGGATCACCTTGTCGGGTTCCGGGAACTGCTCGGGGTCGCGGTTCGCGGCCGGGAAGTTCATCAGCACACGGTCGCCGGCCTTCATCGGGCAACCATTGAAGTCGACGTCGTGCGACAGACGGCGAGCCATGGTGACCGGCGCGTACGCACGCAGCAGTTCCTCGATGGCCGTCGACCACAGGTCCTTGTCGGCGCCCAGCAGACGGCGGCGGTCGTCGGGGTGCGTGGCGAGGTGCCACATCGACGACCCGATCGACGACCACGTGGTGTCGATGCCGGCGATCAGCAGCAGCGCACACATGCCCATCACGACGCTGCGCTCGATCGGCTTGCCGTCGTGCTCGGAGTTGATCAGCTCGGTGATGAAGTCGTCCTTCGGGTCGGCGATGCGCTCGTCGATCGCCCCCGTCAGGTAGGTCAGCAGGCCCTGGATGCCGCGCATGCGGCGCTGGTCGTCATGGGCGAACTCGAGCACGTCGCGCACCCATTCGGTGAACACGGGCGCCATGTCCTCCGGCACGCCGAGGATGTGGGCGATGACACGCACCGGGATCTGCTGTGCGTATTCGGCGGCCGCGTCGGCCTCACCGCGCTCGATGAACCCCTTCACCAGCGTGCGGCACAGATCGCGCGTGTAGATCTCGTACTCGGCGACGCGGGCCGGGCTCATCGTCGGCAGGACGAGGCGGCGGGTCCAGGTGTGCAGCGGCGGATCGGCGCTGATCGGCGGCACGCCGTACTGCAGCAGCGGCGGCTGCCCGGCCGCGCCGCCGGCACCCTGGCCGGCCGGCGGCGGGACGACGGAGATGCCGTTGCCGGACGGGAAGTTCTCGATGTCGCGGGCGATCGCCGTGACGTCCTCGTACGTGGTCGGCAGCCACGAGCCACCCCATCGTTCGGTGCGCGCGATCGGGCACTGTTCGCGCAAATCGTCCCAGATCGGGAACGGATTGTTGATGTACTCCTGGGAGAAGATGTCGAAGTCGGTCGCCCAGTCGGACACGGGCGCCGTCGTGGCGTGCTGCACATCACTCATGTCACACAGCCTGCCAGAATCGCCGGACACCGTGCCCATCGCGCCGCCTCATTGCGGCAAGGTCGCTCGTCCCGGTTCAGCGGTCAGGGCCGGCGGGCGCCCATGAACATGTTCTTCAGGGCGTCGTAGTGCTCGATGCAGTGACCCGCACCCATCACGACCGCCTCGAGCGGCATGTTCCTCATCTTCACCGGCACCTGGGTCTCGCGCTCGATGCGCGGCGCCAGGCCGCGCAGCAGGCCGCCACCGCCGACGAGATACATGCCGCGCACCAGGAAGTCCTGGGCCAGCTCGGGCGGCGCCTTCGCCAGGCACCGCACCACCGACGCGATGATGCTGGACACGACGTCCTCGATCGCGAAGCGGATCTCCTCCGGCGTCAGCACCACCGTCTTCGGCAGGCCGGTCATCAGGTCGCGGCCACGCACCTCGGCCTGGCTCTCGTCATCGGTCGGCGCCGCCGAACCGATGGCCATCTTCACTTCCTCGGCCGTGCGCTCGCCGATGGCGATGCCGTGCTCGCGGCGCACATAGGCCTGGATCGCGGCGTCGATGTCGAAGCTGCCCACCCGGACGGCTTCCAAGGCCACCACGCCGCCGAGGCTGATGACGGCGGTCTCGCTGGTGCCGCCGCCGATGTCGATCACCATGTTGCCGACGGGTTCGTCGATCGGCAGGTCGGCGCCGATGGCCGCGGCCATCGGCTGCTCGATCAGCTGCGCATCGGCAGCGCCCGCACGGCGGGCTGCGTCGGTGACCGCACGGCGCTCGACCTCGGTGATGGCCGACGGCACGCAGATGACCACCTTCGGCCGCGTGAAACGGCTGACACCGACGCGCTGCAGCAGCAGGCGGATCATGCGCTCGGTGATCTCGAAGTCGGTGATGGCGCCGCCGCGCAGCGGGCGGACGGCAACGATGTAGCCGGGCGTGCGACCGATCATCTGCCACGCCTCGCGGCCGGTGGCGAGCACCTCGCCGGTCTGACGGTTGAGGGCGATCACCGACGGCTCGTTCAGCACGATGCCGCGGCCCTTCATGTACACGAGCGTGTTCGCCGTGCCGAGGTCGATCGCGAGGTCACGAGCCATGGGTCAGTTCGCCGGGCCTTCCTTGGGGTCGCCGGGGCGAGGATCGCCCTGGACGTTGCCGCCCTGTCCCTGGTTCGGCATCTGCGGGGGACGGACACGGTCCATCACCTCGCGACGCGCCTCGGGCGAGAGCGCGTCGATGTGCCGGCGGAAACTCGTCACGCCCGGCTCCTGGCGCGGGCGACGGAGCACCAGCACGAGGATGGACGCGACCACCACGACGACAGCGAGCAGGACCCAGATCACGAGCGGTCGCCACCGCCTGCGGTGGGAACCGACTCGGGAGCGACGGGCACGTGTGAACCCGTCCCCCAGTCCGCCCCGTCGGCCCACACTTCGTGCTTCCAGATCGGCGCAGTGGCCTTCAGTGCATCGATGGCGAAGCGCGCGGCCTCGAACGCCTCGGGGCGGTGCGGGGCGCTGACGCACGCCAGCACCGAGCTCTCCATCAGATCGAGCCGACCGACGCGGTGCAGCAGCACCACGCGCCCGGTGTGCGGCCAGCGTGTGCGCAGCTCGTCCTCGATCTTGCGGAACGACGGCACGACCTGTTCCTCGTACGCTTCGTACGTCAGGTGCTGCACGTCCGACCGCATCACGCCCATCTCGTCCTGCGCGTGATCGCGGACGATCCCACTGAACAGCACGACCGCACCGCAGTCGGGACGCAGGCACCAGTCGTAGACGTCGCCGACGGGCAGCGTCTGCTCGGTGAGACCGAGCCAGGAGTTGCCATCGACGGGAGCATGCACGATGGCCAATCGTAGCCGTGCGGGGGCACGGCGGCACGGAGACCGTCCCCGGCGACGAGGTACCTGCCGCGACGCCACACGCGGACGACCCGCAACTAGCCTGCACCCTTCGTGGACCGGAGTGAGGGAAACGACGACGAGCAGTACCCGTCCGCGCCCGTTCCCGCACACGAACGCCAGTGGCGCCACCCGAGCGAGGTCGGGCAGCAGACCTGGGTTGCGACCGAGCCCCCGCTCACCATCGGACGAGGTCTGTCGGCCGCCACGGGCGTGATCGGTGGTGTCCTCGCACTCGCCGTGCTGTGGACGATGCTGCCCACACACGCCGGCCGTAGCGCCGGAGTCACCGTGCGTTCCACGGTCGCCACGTCGGCCGCGCTCGGCAACACGAGCACCGTGCCGGCCTCGGTCTCGCCGGCACCCGACACCACGTCGGACGCGTCGCCGACCACCACCACCGACCCGGCGAGCACGACCTCGGCGCCGAACGCCATCCCGACCACCGTCGACGAGACACCCACCACGCGTCCCGAACCGCTGCCCACGTATGCCGTCACGCTCGGCACGTCGGTCGAGCCCGTGGCCGTGGCCGTCGCCGTCAACCACGGCGCGCTCGTCATCACCACTGCGAGCGCCGTGCGCGACGACAACACCGTCGCCCTGCGCCTCCCCGACGGGTCCGTCGAGACGGCCGAGGTGCTGCTGGTCGACGAGCGCAGCGGGTTCGCAGTGCTCGCACACGACGCGTCCACCTCGATGGCCTCGTTCACGGTGGCCACCGACGTGCAGCCGGGCGAGCAACTCTCGTTCTACGGCGGCGATTCCGCGACCGCGATCGTCGGCGACGACGGCGCCATCTCCGTCGCACCGCCGTCCACCGAACCGGGCACCGACACCACGGTGGCCGACACGCCGATCGACGAATTGCCCGAAGGCACACCCGTCGTGAACGAACGTGGCGAGTTGGTGGCCCTGTGCTCGCACCGCGACGGCGTGGCGTCGCTCGTGTCGCTCGAGCACCTCGATTCGCTGCGCAAGGCGCTGGCGAACGACGCCGCCGGACGAGTGTGGATGGGCGTAATGCTGCGCGAGGCCGGGGTCGACGGGACCGGCGTGACGGTCGACTCGGTCACCACGGGCGGCCCGGCCGCCGAGGGTGGCTTGCTGCCGGGCGACGTGATCACCTCGCTCGACGACCAAGCGGTCGTCGATGCGACATCGATCGGTGCTGCGCTCGCCCCGTACGAGCCGGGTGATGCGATCACGCTCGCGATCATCCGCGACGGCCGCCAACTGACGATCGGCGTCACGCTCGCGGCACCGCGCGCCAACCTCTGACCGGTGCGGCCGCGCGGGACGATCTCCGGTCAGCGCCGACGACGGCGAGCGCGGCGGACCACCACCGCCATCACCACGACCCCGGCCACGATGCCCGCGCCCAGACCGCCGAGTGAGATCTCCTGGCGACGCTTCGGCGACACCATCGTCCACCACTTCGCCTCGGTGCCTTCCACGTACGCCTGCTCGTTGGTGACCGACGGCTGCCAGCCGACCGCCTTCAGCCGGTCGTTGGCCACCAGCCACGGCCAGCGCGTGTAGCTGCGAAGGCCGGGTGGGATGGGGCCGCGCTGGAACCGCCACCGCAGGTTCGTCACCACTTCGTTGACGCGGTCCGGCAGCTTCAGGCGCGGCACCGCGCCGGCGAGGGCACGCACCCGCTCCCCCGCGATCCAGCCGTCGGGCGCGACGTTGAACACGCCATCGGGCAACTCGACCGCGCCGAGCAGCACGGCACTGGCAAGGTCGTCGAGGTGCAGGAACTGCGCCGGCGGATCGTCCTCACCCACTCGTTGGCCCATGCCGGCCGCCAATGCCGCGGCCAGACCGCTGGTGCCGTCGGCAGCCATGCTCACCACGGGCCGCAGCACGGTGACCGTTCGGCCCTCGCTGCCACGTCGCCAGTCGTCCACCAACTGCTCGACGGCACCGAGCTGGCGCGCGTACGCGAACTCGACGTCGGGTCGCAGTGCAGCGTCCTCGGTGAGCGGCACCGGGTTGTTGGCCCAGGCGCCGTACACCATGGCGGAGCTGACCAGCACCACGTGCCGCAGGTGCGGGCACGCGGCGAGCGCTGCGGTGAGGCCCTCCAGTGCGCTCTCGCGGCGGCTGGCGCGGGCGTCGGCGTCGTGTGCGCTCAGCCACACCAGCACCTCACACTCCGCCGGCTCGGCGGCTCGGGCCCGGTCCGATGCGAGCAGCAGGCGCAACACGCGCGCCCCCAGTCCACTGGTGCCGTCGCTCACCCACACCGGGGTGGCGGTCGTGACCTCCGGGGCCGACGTCACCGCGCTCTCCATGCACCGCTGACGCTACCCCGTCGGGCGGCCGTAGGCTTCGGCCATGGCAGACGGTGATCATCCTGCTGATCCGGGCGACAACCCGTTCGGCAACCTCCCGATGTTCGGCGAGTTCGCGAAGCTCCTCGCCAACCAGGGCCCGCTGAACTGGGACGCGGCACGCCAGTTCGCTGCGATCGCGGCGACCGACGGGCAGAGCGAGCCGAACGTCGACCCGACCGTGCGGATCCAGCTCGCCGAACTGGCCCGCATCCTCGAGCTGCACGTACGCGACCTCACCGGTCGCGACACGACGTTCCCCGAGGTCACACCCGTCACCCGCGGCGTCTGGGCCCAGCGCACCCTCGACGCCTACCGCCCGCTGTTCACGCAGCTGGCCGTGTCGCTCGGCAACCGTCCCGGCGCCGAGCCCGACACCGATCCGAACGCGGATCCGATGATGGCGATGATGGCCGGCCTGAGCCAGATGATCGCCCCGTCGATGATGGGCATGGCGGTCGGCTCGATGGTCGGCCGGATGGCAGCGCGTACCTTCGGCCAGTACGACCTGCCCATCCCACGCGGTGACGACGCCCTGTTGGTGGTCCCGGCGAACATCGACCAGTTCGCCACCGACTGGAGCCTGCCGCAGGACGAGATGCGGCTGTGGGTGCTGGCGCAGGAACTCACCGGCTACACGCTGTTCTCCGTCGCCTCGCTGCGAGAGCAGTACGCCGCACTGGTGCGCGGTTACGTCGGCGCATTCCGTCCCGACCCGAACGCCATCGCCGACCGCCTCAACTCGATGGACGCGGACGAGTCCGGCGATCCGATGCAGGCGATGCAGCAACTGCTCGGCGACCCCGCCGTGCTGATCGGCGCCGTCACGTCGGCCGAGCAGCAGGCGCTGCAGCCCCAGCTCGACGCCGCGACGGCAGCCGTCGTCGGCTACGTCGACTACCTGGTCGACTCTGTCGCTGTGCGGGTCATCGGCGGCGACGCGTTGCGCATCGCCGAGGCCGTGCGGCGCCGCCGCGTGGAGACGGCGCCGGACGACCTGTTCGTCGAGCGGCTGCTCGGCCTGCAGCTCACCCAGCAGTCGGTGCAGCGCGGCAAGACGTTCGCCGCGGGCGTGGTCGACCGGGTGGGCGAGGCCGGCCTCACCGAGCTGATGACGAAGCCGAACGCGCTCCCCACTCCCGCCGAGATCGACGCCCCCGGCCTCTGGATCGCCCGCCTCGAACTCTGACGCAAATGGAGGGTTCTGTGTGACCCGGGGGCACACGAAACCCTCCATCTGGCAGGCGCCGGGCCGCGTCACCTCATGCAGGGCGGGGCGGGGGCAGTGGGTGACCCGGCGCGGTGGCCGGGCGGCGACGAGGGCGGGGCTTGCTGCCCTGCACGTACAGGAACAGGCCCGCAGCGGCGATCAGTGCCACGACGAAGAAGCCCATCCAGCCGGGCAGCGTGAACGCCACCGGTGGCAGGCCGGCCAGCACCCATGCCAACTGGAAGCGCGCCTCGAACTGCGCGAACGCACGGCCCTGGTTCGCGTCCGGTGCGTCACGCTGCACGATCGAGTCGAACGCCAGGCGGCCGATCGACGACGAGAAGTTCACCACGAAGGCCAGCACGACAGCGGTGAACAATCCGGCCGTCAGCGCGGCAAGCAGGCCGGCGATCGCAATGATGCCGGTGGCGCTGACGAGCATCCGCTGCTCCTTCAGCGAGCGACGCAGCATCGGCGCCAGCACGTTGCCGGTCATCGAGCCGAGCACGCTCGCGCCGGCCGCGATGCCGAACGCGGCGAGCCCGTAGTCCTCGCGCAGCCAGAACAGCAGGTGGAACGTGAGGAAGCCGATGCAGGCGCGAATCAGCATCATGGCCACACTCGCGGCGCGGATGCCGCGAGAACGCAGCTCCACCTTCTCGGCCCGCTCGGCTCGGTGCGCCGCCACCACATCGCTCGGTAGCCGTCGGGCCGTGATGATCGCCAGGCCGAACAGGCCCGCACCCAGCACCAGTGGCACCGTGGCGCTCACCTTGCCGAGCAAGGTCAGCGGGCCGATGGCCAACGCACCCACGATGCCGGAGATGAGTCCGAGCTTCGAGTTCGCCTCCACCAACTCCGTGTCGCTGTTCACCACGCTGGGCACGATGGCGCTCTTCGAGACGGCGTAGGTCTTCTGCATCACGAGCGCGACGAACACCAACGGGTACAGCAGCAGGTCGTCGACGTGCGTGATCATCAGCAGGTAGACGAGGGCACGGGCACCGGCAGTCAATTGGACCACCATCCGCCGTCCGCCGGGGATGCGATCCACCGTCGGACCGATCGCAGGCGCCACGACCGCGAAGGGCGCGGCAGAGATGAGCAGGTAGAGCAGCACTTTCGGGCGCTGCGCGTCGGGGGTCAGGCCGAGCAGGAACGAACCTGCCAGCGCGCCGTACATCGCCGCGTCACCGATCGCCATGAAGGCGTGCGTGCGCGCCAGTCGCTGGAAGCGCGACACCGGAGCGGGTGCGGTGGCGCTGCGATTCACACCGGCATCGTAGGTGCCGGGCGGGTCAGCCCTTCGGACGTTCGAACTTGTAGCCGAGACCGCGGATGGTGGTGATGCGCGTGGGGTTCGCCGGGTCGTCCTCGATCTTGGCGCGAAGCCGCTTCACGTGGACGTCGAGGGTCTTCGTGTCACCGACGTAGTCGCTGCCCCAGACACGGTCGATGAGCACCTCGCGGGTGAGCACACGGCCGGCGTTGGCGAGCATCAGGTGCAGCAGCTCGAACTCCTTCAGCGGCAGCTGCAGCTCGGACCCGGAGAGCAGCACACGGTGCTCCTCGGGGTCGAGGCTCAGGTCACCGACGGTCAGCGCGCCACCCGACATCTCGGGCTCGGGGGGCGGAGTGCCGGTGCCGTTGCGGCGCATCACCGCACGCATGCGGGCCACCAGTTCGCGCATCCGGTACGGCTTGCTGACGTAGTCGTCGGCGCCGACCTCGAGGCCCACCACGGTGTCGATCTCGGCACCCTTGGCGGTGACCATGATGATCGGCACCTGCGACCGCTTGCGAATCAGGCGGCAGACGTCGATGCCGCTCATCTTCGGCAGCATCACGTCGAGCAGCACCAGATCCGGCGAGGTGTCCTCGAACTTCATCAGTGCGTCCGCGCCGTCCATCGCGACCTCGACGTTGAAGCCCTCACGCGTGAGGCCGATGGTCAAGGCCTCCACGTAGCTCGCTTCGTCCTCCACCACCAGTACGGTGGGGCGCCCTTGGGTGACCATGGTCAGTTGTGCTCCTCGATCGGGATACGGAGTGTGAAGGTGCTGCCTTCGCCTTCGCGCGAGCGCACGGAGACGTCGCCACCGTGGTTGGTGGCGATGTGGCGGACGATGGCCAGGCCGAGGCCGGTGCCACCGGTGTCCCGGCTGCGGGCTCGGTCGACGCGGTAGAAGCGTTCGAAGATCCGGTCGATGTCGCGGGCAGGAATGCCGACGCCCTGGTCGATCACGCTGATCTCCACGTGGTGGTCCGTCCGCTGCGCTTCGAGACAGACGGTGCCACCGCGGTTGCTGTACTTGACCGCGTTGTCGATCAGGTTGCTGACCGCGCTCACCAGCTGCAGCCGGTTGCCGATCATCATCAGGCCGTTGGCGTCGCCGGACTCCAGCGTGACGCCGAAGCTCTCCGCCGTCAGACGGTGGCGGCCGGTGGCGTCGCGGATCACGGAGGTGACACTCACCTGCTGACGGTCACCCTGACCGCCCAGCTCGATGCGTGACAGTTCGAGCAGGTCGTCGATCGTGCCGGCCGCACGATGCGCCTCCGCGACCATCTTGTCCGCGAGCCGCTGGTTGAGTTCCAGGTCGTCGCTGTCGGCGAGCGTCTCGGCGAGCAGCGCGAGCGCCCCCACCGGCGTCTTCAGCTCGTGGCTGATGTTGGCGACGAAGTCGGTGCGCACCGCGTCGAGGCGGACACGCTCACTGAGGTCGTCGATGGTCACCAATGCGCCGCCGTCGGGCAGCGGCGTGCCGCGCACCTGCAGCACTCGCTGCGGCGGGCCGAACAGCTCGAGCCGCTCCTCCACACCCTCGCCGCGGCACGCGGCGGCGATGAGCCGCTGCACGACGTCGCCCACCAACACATCGGCGTGACCGGTGAACGACGCGGAACGGTTGCGCAGCACCTGTTTGCCCGACGCGTTGGCGAGCACCACGCCAGCGGCGATCGACTCCAACGCCGAGCGGAGCAGGCGCGTGTCCGCGAGCGCAGCGGCCTCGGCCTGCTGCGCGTCGTCCAGCTCCCGACGGAGCCGACCGTCGTCGACCCGGAACAAACGACTCACGAGGCCTCAGGACCGTCCTGGCTCAGTGGCTGCATGCGCTCGTCCAGCTCGATCTTCTGCCGCTTCGGCTTGGAGTGGTCGGGCACCTTGCCGGTGACGATGTACTGCACTCGCTCGCCGACGTTGACCGCGTGGTCGCCGATGCGCTCGTAGAAGCGGGCGACGAGCGCCAGCTGCACGGCCACCTGCAGGTCGATGCGTCCGGCCGCCTGGCTTTCGAAGATCGCTGCGATGAACTGCTTCTGCAGTGCATCGAGGTACGCGTCCATGTCGTCGAGCGCGGCAGCCTTCGCCGCGTCGTTCTCCTGGAAGGCCTCGGTGGCGTGCGCGAACAGTGTCGCGGCCTGCTCGCCCATGCGGGCGACGATGCCGCGCAGCTTCGGGTCGAGTTCGTGTCCGTAGATGCGGCGCGCGGCCTTGCAGATGTTGGCGGCGAGGTCGGCGCTGCGCTCGATCTCGGCGATCATCTTCAGCAGCGCCAGCACCTGACGCAGGTCGGATGCGACCGGGGCCTGCAGTGCGAGGATCTGGATGCAGTGCTCCTCCACCTCGACCGACTTCGCGTCGAGGTCGGCGTCGCCGCGGATCAGATAGTCGGCCGCCTCGAGGTCGCCGTCCAGCAGTACCGCCGTGGCGCGCGGAATCAGTTCCACCACGCGGGCGGACAGCAGCGCCAGTTCGTTGCGGGCGTGCTCGAGATCGTGGTGATAGCTCTTGCGCAGTTCTTCCATCAGCCGAACCGTCCTGTCACATATGCCTCCGTACGCGAATCGTCCGGCTTGGCGAACAGCTTCTTCGTGTCGCTGAACTCGACCAGCACGCCCGTTCGTCGGTCACTCTCCGGGTTCACCTCGGTGGTGAAGAACGCGGTGCGGTCACTGACACGAGCAGCTTGCTGCATGTTGTGGGTGACGATCACGATCGTGAAGCGATTCTTGATCTCCTGCATCAGGTCCTCGATGCGCGAGGTGGCGATCGGGTCGAGTGCCGAGCACGGCTCGTCCATCAGGATCACCTCGGGCTCGACGGCGATCGCGCGTGCGATGCACAGACGCTGCTGCTGACCGCCCGACATGCCGAGCGCGGAACTCTTCAGACGGGTCTTCACCTCGTCCCACAGGGCGGCGCCCTTCAGCGCTTCCTCGACGATGCCGTCGAGTTCACTCTTGCCGCGCACCCCGTTCACCTTCGGACCGAAGGCGACGTTGTCGTAGATGCTCTTGGGGAACGGGTTCGGCCGCTGGAACACCATGCCGATACGTCGACGCACCTCGGTGGCCGACACGCCCTCGCCGTAGAGATCGGCGCCGTGGTACAGCACCTTGCCGCCGACGCGGGCGCTGGGGATGACGTCGTTCATGCGGTTGAGGCAGCGCAGCACCGTGGTCTTGCCGCAGCCGGACGGACCGATGAACGCGGTGATCTCGTGCTTGCGCAACACCATGTTCACCTCGCGCACCGCACGGAACTGGCCGTAGTGCACTTCGAGGTCGCGCAGGTCGAAGACGGCCGGCGGCAGAACGGGCTGTTCGACTGCTGCATCCTGCTCGGATGCCATGGTGACCTCCTGGGTCGGGTGGGTCTCGGTCACGACATCCTCCGCTGGTAGCGCGACGTGATCACACGGGCGACGACGGTGAAGAGGAACGCGATGGCGACGAGCGTGAAGGCCGCGCCCCAGCCACGTTCCTGCGCGCTCGCCCGGGGCGAGAACGCGTTCTGGAAGATCTGGTACGACAGCGCGGTGTTCGGGCCGCTGAACACGTTCCAGTTGAAGGCCTTGGCCGCGCCGATCGTGAAGAGCAGCGGCGCCGTCTCGCCGGCAGCACGAGCGACGGCCAGCAGGCAACCGCTCACGATGCCCGGGGCGGCAGACGGCAACACGACGGTGCACACCGTGCGCGCCTTGCGTGTGCCGAGGGCGTAGCTGGCTTCGCGCAGGTGGTCGGGCACCAGGCGCAGCATCTCCTCCGAGCTGCGAATGACCACCGGCAGCATCAGACAGGCGAGCGCCAGCGAGCCACCGAGGCCGGAGAGGCCGAAGCGGAGCGTGAAGACGATGTAGATGAACAGGCCCATCACGATCGACGGCACGCCGGTCATCACCGTGGCCAGGAAGCGGACCAGTCGAGCCGGCTTGGACTGTCGGCCGTACTCGTGCAGGTACACGGCGCCGAGGATGCCGAGCGGGATGGCGATCGCTGCCGCCGCGGCAGTGATGAGGATCGTGCCGACGATGGCCGGGCCCATGCCCGGGCCGCTCTGCCGTTCGCGGATCGGGATCTCTTCCGTGAACCACTTCGGGAAGTCACGGAACACGATGCCGGCGCCGCGGACGATCACCGTGCCGAGCACGAACGCCAACGGGACGAGCACGAGGACGAACGCCGCGAACATCAGCGTCGTCATCAGCGTGCTCTTGGTCGAACGCCACGAGCGCTTGGCACGCAGGTCGGGCATCGAGTCGGTCTGCTGGTCGAGGGTGGCGCTCATGCTGCACCTCGCGACTTGCGCATCGAACGGTTGACGATCGCCGTGGCACTGATGTTGACGACGATCGTCATCACGAACAGCGTCATCGCCATCGCGATGAGGGCCGACTTCTTCAAGCTGTCGGCCTCACCCCACTCGGCGGTGATGACGGCCGGCATCGAGTTGCCGGAGGCGAGGGCGTTGAGCGTGATCTGCCCGGTGGCGCTGCCGATGGTGAGCGCGACGGCGATGGTCTCGCCCATCGCACGGCCGAGGCCGAGCATCACGGCGCCGACGAGGCCGCCCTTGGAGTGCGGCAGGACGGAACCGCGGATCATCTCCCACTTCGTCGCGCCGAGCGCGAGCGCCGCTTCCTTCTCGGACTGCGGTGTGGTCTCGATCACCTCGCGGGCGAGCGAGACGACGATCGGGGTGATCATGATCGCCAGCACGATGCCGGCCGTGAAGAACGAACGGCCCTGCGGGTTCGGGCCGAAGACGGTGCCGAACACGGGCCAGCCATCGAACCAGGAGGACAGGTTGTCGTAGAAGCCCTGGATCTGGCGGGAGAACACCAGGAAGCCCCAGAGGCCGAAGACCACCGAAGGCACCACGGCGAGCAGGTCGATGGCGTAGATCATCGTCCGCTTCAGCCACTGCGGTGCGATCTGGGTGATGAAGAGTGCGATGCCCAGGCTGACGGGCACGGCGAGCGTGAGGGCGATGACGGCCGTGTAGACCGTGCCCCAGATGTACGACAGGATGCCGTAGAACTGCTTCGGCGGGTCCCAGCGCTTGCTCGTGAAGAACTCGAGCCCCATGTGCGACAGGGCGTCCATGCTGCGCCCGACCATCGTGATGGTGATCAGCGCGAGCACGAGCAGCACGACACCGCCGGCGGCGTAACTCAACCCGCGGAACGACCGGTCGGCGGTCGCCCGGCCACCTTTCAACGACGGGAGGTCGTCGGGCGGTGAGTCGAGTGGAGAGGTGGGCATCGTTGCGGTCATTGAGTCACCCGTGTCTCACAGTACTGCCCGGGTGGCCGGCCCCTCAGGGGTGGCCACCCGGGCGGTACTCAGGGGGATTGGTGTCCCGATCAGCCGATCTCGAAGGCGTCGAGCTGAGCGATCGCCTTGTCGTCGAGGTCGGTGGGCAGCGGTGCGAAGTTCACCGTCGGGGCGAGGTCCTGGCCGTCGGTCAGGATGTAGTTGATGAACGCCTTCAGCGCAGCGGCCTTGGCGGCGTCGGTCTGCTTCTTGTAGGCGATGATCCACGTCTGGGCGGTGATCGGGTAGGCGTTGTCACCGTCGGCCCAGATGGCGCTGAAGGTGAGGTCGTCCTTGATCTCGGCACCCTCGGCCGCGGCCGAGGCGTTGTCGAGGCTGGCCTCGACGAAGTTGCCGGCCTTGTTCTTCACCTTGGCGAAGGCGAGGCCCGAGTCGATCGCGTCGCTCAGGTCGACGTAACCGATCGCACCCTTGGTCGACTGGACCAGGCTGGCGACGCCGCCGTTGCCCTCGGCGCCCTGGGTGTTGGCCGGCCACTCGACGGTGCTGTCGGTGCCGAGCTTCCACACGCCACCGGCATCCGGACCTGCGGCCTTCTCGAGGAACTTGGTGAAGTTGCCCGTGGTGCCGCTCGAATCGCTGCGGTGCACGACCGTGATCGCCTGGTCCGGCAGCGTGACGCCGGGGTTGTCGGCCGCGATGGCGGCGTCGTTCCAGTTGGTGATCTCCACCTGGAAGATCTTGGCGATGGTCTCGGCGCTGAGCGAGACCTCGTCGACGCCGTCGAGGTTGAAGCTCACCGTGATCGGGGCCACGACGGTGGGGAAGTACAGGACCTCGCCGCCCTTGAAGCCGGGCAGGTCCTCTTCCTTGATGACGCCGTCGGTGCCGGCCCAGTCGACGATCTGGTCGGCCAGGTCCTGACGGCCCTTGCCGGAGCCGCCGCCGCCGTAGTTGATGGTGACGCCGCTGTTGGCGGCGGTGAACTCGGCGATGGCCTCTTCGTAGAACGTCTTCGGGAACGTGGCGCCCGAACCGTTGAGGGTGGCCGACAGGTCGGAGGGAGTGGTCGAACCGGCGGTGGTCTCCGCGCCGGTCGTGGTGTCGGTGCTACCGCCCGTGGTGGGGGCCGCCGTAGTGTCCGAAGTGCTCGAGTCGCTGCCGCAGGCCGAAGCCAGCAGAGCGAGGGAAAGGATGCCGGCGACTGCGAGTCGCCGCTTGGTCGTGTTCACGGGGGAGTTCTCCTTTGTTGGGGACGGAACAACAATGATGAAGGTAAACAGCCATCGTGGCCAGTCAGGGTTGTTCCGGTGAACGGAGAGTGAACGACCCGGGAAGCCTGGGTGGTGCCCGGATTGGCCCAGATCGACCCAGATGTGGGTCGCCCGCGGGCTAGGAGGAGACGCGCTGGCGCTCGTTGACCCAGCGGTACAGCCGTTCCTGGGCATCGGCGGCCCCGAGGTCGGCCGGACCGTGCCGGTGCCAGACCCCGTCGGCGTCCAGTTCATGACGCACGATGTCGTCGGCCAGATCGAACGCCAGCACCTGGTCGAGCCACGCGCGGTGCTTCGGGTGCACCACCGGCACCATCACCTCGACACGCCGGTCGAGGTTGCGGCCCATCCAGTCGGCGCTGCCGATGAGGAACAGCGGCTGGTCGTCCTCGCCGTGCTCGAACCGGATGATCCGCGAGTGTTCGAGGTAGCGCCCGAGGATGCTGCGCACGTGTACCGACTCGCTCAGTCCCGGCACGCCGGGACGCAGGCAACAGATGCCACGGGTGATGAGGTCGATGCGAACGCCGGCCGAACTGGCCCGGTAGAGCGCCTCCACCATGCCGGGGTCGGCGAGCGAGTTGAGCTTCGCGATGATGTGCCCCTCCGGGCCGAACGACATCTCGTGGTCGATCAGGTCGAGCAGGTTGTTGCGCAGGTCGCGCGGTGCGACGAGCAGCGACCTGAACTCGACGGCACGGCTGTAGCCGGTGAGGTGGTTGAACAGCTGCGTGACGTCGGCACCGACGTCGGGGTCGCACGTCAGGAAGCCGACATCCTCGTACAAGCGGGCCGTCTTGCTGTTGTAGTTACCGGTGCCGATGTGGCAGTAGCGGCGCAGCCCGTCGTCGTCCTGGCGGACGACGAGCGTGCACTTCGCGTGCGTCTTCAGCCCCACGAGGCCGTACACCACGTGCACCCCCGCTCGCTCCAGCGCTCGTGCCCAGCCGACGTTGGTCGCCTCGTCGAAGCGCGCCTTCAGTTCCACGAGCACGGCGACCTGCACCCCGCGTTCCGCGGCGCGGATGAGGCTGCGAGCGATGGGGCTGTCGCCGCCGGCGCGGTACAGCGTCATCTTGATCGACTGCACCTTCGGGTCGATGGCCGCCTCGGCGATGAAGTTCTCGACGCTGCTGGCGAAGCTCTCGTATGGGTGATGCACCAGCAGCGCCCGTTCGCGGATGACCGAGAAGATGCTGCGGTCGGCGGCCTCGGCGCGGAAGATGCGGCCGGCCGTCAGCGGCGGCCACGGGCGGTCCTTCAGCTCGGGCAGGTCGAGCCCGTGCAGCTGGAACATGCAGGTGAGGTCGAGCAGCGCACGGTGCTGCGACACGTCGCCGGATTCGACGTCGAGTTCGCGCACGAGCAGCTCGAGCATCTCGGCGCTGATGCCCTGCTGCACCTCGAGGCGGACCGCGCGGCCGAAACGACGCCTGCGCAGCTCGAGCTCGACTGCGACCAACAGGTCGTCGGCTTCCTCTTCCTCGAGCGTGAGGTCGGCGTTGCGGGTGACCCGGAAGAACGCGTGCTCCTCCACCACCATCCCCACGAACAGCTGATGCAACTGGGCGGCGATGATCTCCTCGACCGGCACGAAGCGGATGCCATCGGCCAGCGCAACGAGGCGCGGGAACACGGTGGGCACCTTCACACGGGCGAAGCGTCGCTCGCCCGTGTCGGGGTTGCTGACCATCGCGCCGATGTTCAGCGACAGGTTGGAGATGTAGGGGAACGGGTGCGCCGGGTCGACCGCCAACGGTGTGAGCACCGGGAAGATCCGCCGCTCGAAGAACGACATCAGCTCGAGGTGGTCGTGTGTGCCGAGGTCGGACCAGTGCACCAACTGCACACCGTGATCGGCGAGCTGTGCGAGCAGGTCGTCGAACGCCACCCGCTCCTGCTCGACGACGAACTGCTTCACCTCGGCGGCGATCTCCGCCAGCTGCTCGATGGGCGTCAGGCCGTCGGGCGCCCGCAGTGCGAGGCCCGCGGCCACCTGGTCCTTCAGCGCGGCGACGCGCACCTGGAAGAACTCGTCGAGGTTCGAGGAGGCAATGGCGCAGAACTTGAGCCGCTCGAGCAGCGGCACCCCGGTCTCTTCGGCGAGCGACAGGACGCGCCGATTGAAGGCCAGCCAGCTCAGCTCACGGTTGAGCAGGCGTTGCAGAGAGGATCAGCCTTCCGCTTCGATGATGCCGAGGTCCCACTCGATCGAGATGCGCTCGCGCTCCGCGTCGCGCACGATGCGCTCGCGGTTGCGGCGGAACTGCGGATCGTCCTTGGGGAGCAGCACCAGGCGGGCCAGCACGCGGGCGCGGAACTCGTCGAGCACGGTGCGGTCGCCCCAGTCGCCATAGACCTCCCAGTGAGGGGAGACCGGGCCGAGGTACACGATGCGGGCATGGGCCCGCGGTTCGAGAGTGGTGTCGGTCATGGTCGAGCTCCTGCCGGTCGAGGCTCGTCGCAGTTCGGCGACGAGACGGCCCGTGGAGTCTAGCGGGCGGCCCGGAATCCCAGGCCAGAGGGAAATTCACGGTCGTGACGGACTTTTCGGGCGAATTCGTGCTAGACCGTCCCGAACTTCGGGAACCGAACCAACGGATGCGGCGTCGTATGCAGCAACGGTGAGGCGGTCGTCGAAGCAAGGGCTTCGTGCGGGCGCACCACCGAGCCGTGACAACCAACCCCCGGTCCACGGCACAAAGGAGACGTACCCCCATGTATCAGAACACCCCTGTCCCCGAGAACGACTCCGCCACGGCGTGGATGGCCGAGGGCAACTGCCGCAACTATCCGCCGGCGGTGTTCTTCCCCAGCGACGGCGTCGGCGTCGACCGTGCCCGCAAGATCTGCAACCAGGACTGCCCCGTGAAGGAGCAGTGCCTCGACTACGCCATCGACAACCGCATCGAGCACGGCGTCTGGGGTGGTTGCAGCGAGCGCGAGCGGCGCCGCATCATCAAGCGCCGCAAGCTCGACGTCGCTGCGGTCTGAGCCACCACCACCTTCATCCGGGCGGCTGACCGCCCGACGACACACGCGAAACGACGCCGGTGCCTCGAGGCTGCCGGCGTCGTTACGCGTTCAGATTGTGGTGAGCAGGCTCAGGCCTGGTCGTCTGCCTTCGGCGTCTCGGAAGGGGCGGCCTTGTCGGCCGACTTCTGGCCGTCGGCCAGACCGTCCTTGAACTCCTTCTGCGCCTTGCCGATGTTCTTGGCGAGCTTGGGCAGCTGCGAACCGCCGAACAGCAACAGCACGACGAGGAGGATGATGCCGATCTCGGCCGGTGAGTCGAAGAAACCTGCGAGCATGGCGACAGACTACTCCTCTCTCCTCCAATTGCGCGGGCAGCAGTTGGAATGGGCCGTACGGCCCTGACGGTCAGGCGCTGGTGCGACGCGAGGCCTGTGCGCGCTGACGGCGCAGGCGACGGCGCTCACGCTCGGACAAGCCGCCCCAGATGCCGAACTTCTCGCCGTTGACGAGCGCGTACTCGAGGCAGTCGGTGCGCACCACGCACCCACGGCAGACCTCCTTGGCCTCGCGCGTACTCGCGCCGCGCTCAGGGAAGAAGAGGTCGGGGTCGACGCCGAGGCAGTTCGCCTCGTCCTGCCAATTGCCCTTCGGCTCGGTGTTCAGTTCGATCTGCATGTGTGGCCCCCCTGCGCTAGGCCTCGTCGTGTCGACGGTGGAGTGCCGGCTGCTCGACACCCCTGTAATTACATGGGTGTCATTGTCCACTATCACATCACCTTCGCGCAAGGGGACATTTCGCGAACCCGATGACGAGGGATTTCGCGCGGATCACGCCGAGCGGCGGCCACCGCGACCACGCGCGAGTTGGCGCTTGTGCTCGATGAAGTCGACGAGCACGTAGTCGCCGAGGGTTTCCGGGTTGGTGAAGAACGCCCGACCACGGTTCACGGCGGTCAACTGCTCGACGAAGCTCTTCAAGCCGTAGTCCGCGTCGAGCATGAACGTGTTGATGCGAATGCCCTCGCGGGTGCACCGCGCGGCCTCGCGCAGCGTCGCCTCGATCGTCTCCTGCACCGGCGGGTAGTTGAAGAACACGTCGCCACGCGGGGTGATGTGCGCGGTCGGCTCGCCGTCGGTGATCATGATGATCTGCTTCGTGCCGGTCTGGCGGGCCAGCATCTGTCGTGCCAGCGTGAAGCCGTGGTGCATGTTGGTGCCGTAGGCGAAGTCCCAACTCACCTCGGGCAGCTCGGCTGCCGTGAGCTTGTAGGCGGTCTCGCTGAAGCCGACGATGCCCATGTAGTCGCGAGGGAACTGCGAGGTGATCAGCGCGTGCAACGCCATCGCCACCTTCTTGGCGGGCAGGAAGTTGTCGCGCATCGGCATGCTCATCGACAGGTCGAGCATCAGCACCGTGCTGCTGCGCGTCATGTGCTCGGTGCGTTCGATCTCGAAGTCGTCGGGTGACAACTGCACCGGCGTCTGCGGACCGTTGCGGCGGATCGCGTTACGAATGGTGCGGTGCAGGTCGAGCTGGAACGGGTCGCCGTACTCGTACTGCTTCGTCT
>JBMOGW010000011.1:0-31501 GCA_049318165.1 Ilumatobacteraceae bacterium | reverse complement strand
GGTACTGGGTGGCCGCCGGCATGAACTCGCTCGGCATCCTGCTGGGCGGCGGCGTGGGTCACCTGATGGCCCACTGGATCGTCGACGGCGTGCCCCCGCTCGACGTGACCAGCTACGCGGTCGGTCGGGTGGCCACCCATGAGACCAGTCGCCGGTTCCGGTCCGAGCGGACACCCGAGCAACTCGGCGTGCTGTTCGGCGACGGTGTGTGGCCGCACTGGAAGCCCACCACGGCGCGCAACGTTCGCCGCTCCGTCCTGCACGACCGCCACATCGCTGCCGGCGCACACTTCGGCACGTCGGTCGGGTGGGAGTACCCGGAATGGTTCGCCGAACCGGGAGAACACCCGCGCACCGTGCTCGACCACGTGCGCCAGGAGTCGCACTCGCTCGTCGCACGCGAGCATCACGCGGTGCGACATGCAGTGGGCGTGCTCGACATGAGCCTGATGGCCAAGCTGATGGTGCAGGGCCCCGACGCCGGCGCCGTGCTGAATCGGTTGTCCGCCAACGACGTCGACCGCGAGACCGGCCGGCTGGTCTACACCCAGTGGCTCGACACCCGAGGTGGCATCGTCGCCGACGTCACCGTGTCGAAGCTGGGCGACGACCGCTTCCTCGTCGTCAGCAGCGACGTCACCCACCGCCAGATCGAGCCGCGCATCCGGCGCGAAGCCCGCGCCGGTGAGGTGGTGGTCGTCACCGACGTCACGTCGGCCACCACCCTGCTGTCGGTGCAGGGTCCCGCGTCACGCGAGCTGCTCGGCCGGCTCACCGATGCCGACCTGTCGAACCGAGCGTTCCCGTACCTCACTGCGCAGCAGATCCACGTCGGGTACGCCCCGGTCCTCGCGGGCAGGGTGACGTACGTCGGTGAGCTCGGGTACGAGCTGCACGTGCCCACCGAACACGCCGCCGGCCTGTACGACCTGCTGTTCGAGACCGGAGACGACCTCGGTATCCGTCCCGTCGGCCTCGGCGCGATGGCCGGTCTGCGATTGGAGAAGGGCTACCGCGACATGGGCGTCGACATCGACACCACCGACACGGTGCTCGAGGCCGGCCTCGCGTTCGCAGTCGCCTGGGACAAGCCGGGCGGCTTCATCGGCCGCGACGCGATGCTGGCTGCGAAGACAGCAGGTCCGCCCGCAGATCGCATCGTCGGACTGTTCGTCGACGACGGCGAGGCCGACCTGTTCGGCGGCGAGCCCGTGCTGCTCGACGGCGAGTGGGTCGGGTACGTCCGTGCGGCGGCGTTCGGTCACACCGTCGGCGGGCCGGTGGCGCTCGCCCAGGTGCACCACGACGACGGCGTGACGGCCGGGTGGTTGGCCGACGGAGCGTTCGAGGTGCACACGCCAGCTCGTCGGCTGCCGGCACGGCTGCAGTTCGCCCCGTTCTACGACCCGCAGCGGCTGCGCATCCTCGCCGAGTGAGCCTCAGCGGTCCAGCGTGCGGGCCGCGGTGCGCACACGGGTGAGCCTCGACGGCGCGCGGAGCAACCCGCGCAACACGAACCCGGCGGACAGGTCGGGCTCGTCGACGGCGTGTGTCGCCGGGTCGTCGGCGGCACCGCGGATGGTCTCGAGCACGATCGCGTCGACCACCTGACAGGCGAACGACACATCGAGATCGAGGAAGTCTCGGGCCGCGATGCCGCGCTCGATGATCGATCGCAACAGCGCCGTGTAGCGGGCGTTCATGGCCCGCCCCTCCTCGAACTCGGGAAGGTGGAGGATCTCGTCGAAGTACAGCGCACGAAGGTCGAACGGCGTGCTGCGCACGTATCGGACCTCCCATTGCAGATAGCGATACAACTCGACCGCAGGGCCACCACCCTCCGAGGCCAACCGCTCGAGCGCCTCGACACCCGCCGTCAGGTCGCGGCGCAGCAACTCCTCGGCGATCTCCTGCTTGGACGCGAAGTGCTTGTACAACGATGGCTGACGCACACCCACCGCTGCGGCGATGTCGTGCGTGCTCGTCCCGCGGTAGCCGCGGACAGCGAACAGTCGCGACGCCTCGAGGAGGATCAGCTCACGCGTCGGCCACGGCGTCGACGACTCGGTGGCCATGCGGCGAGTGTACGCGGCGGCGAACACTGAATTCCCGGCGAACACGTCGTGCTGCGCGACCGACGAAGCAGTCGACCTATCGTTGCAGTGACACCTCCAGAAGGGTGACGAACCAGGGATGAATCCGGCGGACGCGCACGAGCATGAAGGCGGCGAAGGCCACCAGCCCCCGTACCGGCTGCTCGCAGAGATGGCGTCCGACGTCGCCATGCAGATCAACGCCGACAACATCGTCGTCTGGATCAGCCCGGCCATCGAGGACGTCCTCGGGTGGTCCGCCGACGAGCTGGTCGGCACGTCGATCTTCGACCGCATGCACCCCGAGGACGTCGCCCGAGGCCGCAGGGCCCGGGACACGGTGATGTCCGGCACCGTCACCCGCAACGACCTGCGCTTCCTCACCAAGGACGGCGACTGGCGGTGGATGTCGGCCCGCCTGGCGCCCGTCCTCGATCAGGACGGCAACGTCGTCGGACGGGTCGCAGGCTGGCACGATGTCACCGCCGAGTACGCCCTGCGCGAGCAACTCCACGAACACGAGGAGCAGTTCCGCATCCTCGCCGAGAACGCGAGCGACATCGTCGTGCGCGTCGACGGCACCGGCATCGTCCAGTGGATCTCCCCGTCGGTCCGGTCGATGCTCGGCTGGTCCGCCGACGAACTCGTGGGGAGGCCGGCGACCGACGTGGTGCACGTCGCGGACCTGGAAATGGTGGGTGCCCCACGCGCCTTCGCGGAGAGCGACGGCCCGGTCCACTTCGAGGCACGACTGGAGTGCGAGAACGGCAGTCTGCGCTGGATGGCCGCAGCGGTCCGCCCCGTGATCGACGAGCGCGAAGCGAGGATCATCGGCCGTGTGGTGGGACTCCGCGACATCGACGCGGAGGTGCGGGCACGCGCCGCGTTGGAGATCTCCGAACGCGAGGCACAGGAGGCCAGTCAGGCGAAGACCGTGTTCCTCTCGCGTATGAGTCACGAGCTGCGAACGCCGTTGAACGCGGTGCTCGGCTTCGCACAACTGCTGCAGCTCGATCACCTCACACCCGCACAGGCCGAGACCGTCGAACGAATCGTCACCGGCGGCCGCCACCTGCACGACCTGATCAACGAGGTGCTCGACATCACCAGCATCGAGTCCGGTCGCATGACGATGTCGTTCGAGACCGTCGGGCTCGCCGATGTCGTCACCGAAGCGCTCGATCTGGTGCGTGGCCTGGCCGCAAGCGTCGACGTGGCGGTCGAGCCCTTCGACGCCTCGCAGTGTCACCAGACGGTGTTCGCGGATCGCCAGCGCGTGGTGCAGATCCTGCTCAACCTGCTGTCGAACGCGATCAAGTACAACCGACCGGCAGGCAGTGTGCGCGTCCACTGTGCACCTGCCGACGATGGAATGGTGGGAGTTGCGGTGGAGGACACCGGCCCCGGCATCGCACCCGGGTTGCACGACCGCGTCTTCCAGCCGTTCGACCGGCTCGGGGCAGAACGCACCGGCATCGAGGGCACGGGCATCGGCCTGGCCGTGTCGCGTGCACTCGCGGAGACGATGAACGGTCGGCTGGAGTTGCAGTCGACGGTCGACGTCGGTTCGACCTTCACCCTGCGGTTGCCAGGTGCGGCTCGCGAGGTCAGTTGACCTGCATGCGGCTGGCGGTCCGCTTCGCCGACCAGTGCGACCGATTGGCGAAGTGCGCCGGACGCGAGTCGAGCACCGACGTCTCCAACCACAGTCGCTTGAGGTGACGCACCCGGCCGCCCTGGCGGTCGTCGACGTACGCGGTTCGGCCGTGGAGCACGTGGTAGTTGTTGATGAACTGCATGTCGCCGGGCCGCAGTTCCATCAGCACATGGTTCGCCGGGTCGTCGGCCATCGTCACGACGGCGGCGAGGGCCTCGCGCTGCAGTGCCGTCAACCGTGGTGCGTCCGGGTGTCGCTGCGAGGCGAGGATGTACGGCGGAATGCAGCGCACGAACAACCGGTCCTCCCACTCGGTGAACACCGGCAGCGAGTAGTAGCCCCTGCCGCCGGCGGGCTGCTCGCCGCGGAAGTCGTAGGGGAACTGCTCGTAGAGCGCTGCTGCCAGGTCGGGCCGCTCGGCGACCAGGTGGTTGTGGATGCGCACCGAGTTGGCCACCGCGGACAGACCACCCTCGATGCCGTTCTCGAGGCACATCAGACCGACGAGGTCGGAGCCGTCGCAGTGGAACGGCAGCGCCGCACCACCGATCTCGTTGCCGCGCACCGTCGGGTCGGACGCCGACTTCTGCTGATCCGTCACGTCGCCGAGCACGTGGCCGTACTTGTTCTGCGGCCACGGCCGGCCGAGGTGCAGGCCGATGCCCCAGTAGAGCAACTCCATCTCCTGCTGCGAATAGGCGCGCCGGTCGATGCCACGCAGGCGGACGAAGCCACGGCCGTTGATCAACTCGTCCTCGATCCGCGCCAGCCGCGTCGACAACGTCGGGAGCGGGAAGTGCTCGAGGTCCAGTTCCAGCACGTCGTCGGAGACGGTCAGCGCGTGGCGCAGCGACGCGTCGAGCTCGGCCAACTCGGCGTCGGTGAAGTGCTCGGTCCACTGCGACTCGTCGGCCACGTCGGCCGAGCCCCACTCGCAGTTCGGTTCGAGGATCCTCGGTTCCATGGTCACGCTCCCGTGCTCGGTGCCGACTGCTGGCCCCGGACCAACCGTCCCGGCAGTGCTCCGGTGGGTTCGCCACCGCATTGCGTCTCGACGCCCGACACGAAGGTGTGCACGTAGCCGGTGGCGCGCTGCAGCAGCCGCTTGCCACCGGCCGGCAGGTCGCGCACCATCTGCGGCGGTTGCAGACCGAGCCGGTCGAAGTCGATGACGTTCACGTCGGCCTTGTAGCCGGGTGCCAGCAGGCCGCGGTCGAGCAGACCGACGGCTTCCGCTGTCCCCCGAGCCTGACGGTGCACCAGGTACGGCAGGTCGAACTTCGGGCCGCGGTCGCGGTCGCGACCCCAATGCACCAGCAGCGACGTGGGGAAGCTGCCGTCACAGATGGTGCCGACGTGCGCGCCGCCGTCGCCCAGACCCGGCACCGTGAACGGGTGGGCGAGCATCTCGTGGGCGGCGTCGAGGCTGCCGTCGAAGTAATTGAGGAACGGTAGGTACAGCAGCGCCCGGCCCTGGTCGGCCAGCAGGAGGTCGACCAACACGTCGTACGGGTCGACACCTGCGGCCGCCGCGCGCGCCGCGATCGAGTCCTCCGGCCGGGGTTCGTAGCGGGGTGGCGTGCCGAGTTCGTAGAGGCGCGACAGCGACAGCCGGGCCGTTCCGCTGCGCAGCTCGGTGACCAGCTGCTCGCGCTGTTCGGGCGACGAGAGCGCGGCCGCCTGCTCGGCCAACGGCAGGTGGGCGACCGCCGCGAACGCCGCGGTGCCGCGCAGCGGGTTCACCGTGCCCTGCAGGCCGACCAGGATGCCCACGGCACGGGCAGCCACCTGCGCACGCATCGTCAAGCCTTCGGCACGAGCGGTTTCGAGCAACGCCAGCTTCGACCGATAGCCGGTGCCGGGGCCCGCCTGCAGCAGCGAGATCGACAGCGGCCGACCGGACGCTCGCATCATCGCCAGCAGCGTCTCGTCCTCCTCCACACCCTCGGTGAAGTCGGACACCACCTGCAGCACTCCCTGCCCCGTCGCACCGATGGCGGCGGCGATGCCCACCAGTTCCGACCGCGCGGCCGTCAACGTCGGCGTCGGCTCACCCCGGCTGGTGCGGTGGTTGAGCGTGCGCGACGTGGAGAAGCCCAAGGCACCGGCACGCACGCCCTCGGCGGCGATGCGGCCCATCTCGGCGATCTCGTCCGGTGTCGCCGCCTCACGGTCGGCGCCGCGTTGCCCCATCACGTACACACGCACCGGCGCGTGGCACACCTGGGTGGCGAGGTCGATGTCGTAGTGGCGGCCGTCGAGCGCGTCGAGATAGTCGGCGATGGTCTCCCACTGCCACGACAGACCCTCGTGCAGCACGGTGCCGGGCAGGTCCTCCACACCCTCCATCAGTTCGACGAGCAACTCGCGGTCGGCAGGCCGGACCGGCGCGAATCCGACGCCACAGTTGCCGGCGACCACGGTGGTGACGCCGTGATCGGACGACGGTTGCAGCCGTTGGTCCCACGTCGCCTGCCCGTCGTAGTGCGTGTGGATGTCGACGAACCCCGGGGTGACCAGCGCACCCGACGCATCGACCTCGCGGCGACCGGCACCGGTGACGCGGCCGACCTCGACGATGCGACCGTTGGCGATCGCGACGTCGGCGGTGCGGGCGGGCGCGCCCGAGCCGTCGATCACCGTGCCTCCACGGATGACGATGTCGTGTTCCATGTGCAACCCCCGCCGGTGATGGTACCCCTGCGGGCGCACCGCGCACCGAGGCGCGGCTACCGTCGCCGCCGTCCGCACCGTCCACGGGGAGCATCGTGTCCGAACTGCCGCAACCACGACTGGAGTTCGCCTTCGAGGCCCGCGTCGACGTCGACCCGATGGTGCACGTCGGCGGCTCCGGCACCGACGCGCTGCTGTTCTTCCCGATCACCGGCGGGACGGTGCGCGGGCCGCGACTGAACGGCACGGTGCTGCCCGGCGGCGGCGACTGGGCGACGGACCGGGGCAACCTCGTGACCGAGCTGGAGGCCCGCTATCTCATCCGGACCGACGATGGCGCGGTGATCGACATCGTCAACCGCGGCTTCCACCGCGCCGCGTCGCAGGAGCAGCTCGACCGCATGGATGCCGGCGAGGACGTCCCGGAGGGTGAGTACTACTACCGCACGTCGCCGATGTTCCGCACCGACGCCCCGCAGCACCGCTGGCTGACCCACACCGTCTTCGTCGGCATGGCCCGCAGCGAGGGTGCGCAGGTGTGCATTCGCTTCTTCGAACTGCGCTGAGCGCGGGCGTCAGGCTGATGTCTCGACCAGTTGAACACTGCCCGACCTCGGGGTGAACAAGTACGGCGCGCCGGTGACAGCAGTCGATGCCGACCGTACCGTTCGAACATGAGCCTCGCGCGACCGTCGATCACGGGGAGCACCGCATCCGCGGTGCCGTTCGACGCCTGACCCGATGGGCCGCCGAATGCGACCAGGAGTCGTCATGGTCGCGCTCGCCGCGGTCGTTGGCAGCGGCATCATCACCGGTGCCGCCGACGCGGCGCCGGTGAACTCCTACATCGTGGTGCTCGACCCGTCGATCGCCGCGGTCGCTCCTCGCGCCGACGACGTGGCGGCCGATGCCGGGGCGCAGGTCACCGGCCTGTACGAGCACGCCCTCGATGGCTTCGTCGTCAGCGCCACACCGGCCGAGGCGCAGGCGATGGAAGCCGACCCCCGCGTGTCGTTCGTCGAACCCGACCGCACCGTCCACCTGGAGGCGGTGAACGCGCCCACCGGGGTCCGCCGCATCGGCGCCACGTCGAACGGTCTGCTCTCGCTCGACGGTGTCGACGATGTGCGGGTCGACGTCGACGTCGCCATCATCGACACCGGCATCGACCTGCAGCACCCGGATCTGGTGGTCGCCGGCTCGGTCAACTGCCTCGTCAGCGGGCCGCGCTCCGGCTGCGCCGCGGGTGGCGACGACGACAACTTCCACGGCACCCACGTCGCAGGCATCGTCGGCGCGCTGGACAACGGCGCCGGGGTCGTCGGCGTCGCACCCGGCGCGCGGCTGTGGGCGGTGAAGGTGCTCGACTCCACGGGCACCGGCTTGCTCTCCGGCATCCTGCGCGGCATCGACTGGGTGACCGCGAACGCCGGCACCATCGAAGTGGCCAACATGAGTCTCACCGCACCCGGGATCGACCTGGCCGTGAAGGCGGCGATCCAGAGCGCCGTGAACGCCGGCGTCGCCTTCAGTGTTGCTGCGGGCAACCAGCGTCTCGACGCCGGCACCATCAGCCCCGCCGGCTACGACAACGTGCTCGCCGTCAGCGCACTGGCCGACTTCGACGGTCTGCCGGGTGGCCTGGGCACGCCCACGTGTGCCGTCGACGTCGACGACACACTCGCAGAGTTCTCGAACCGCGGCGCCGCGGTCGACGTCGCCGCGCCCGGCCTGTGCATCCGGTCGACCATCCCGCTCGAACGCGGCACCGACACATCGTTCGACCCGCAGACCTCGGCGGCCGGTGGCGCCACCGGCGTGCTGAGCGGCACGAGCATGGCCGCACCACACGTGGCCGGAGCGCTGGCACTGCTGGCACGAGGACACAATCCAGCGAACGCCGCCGACGTGACCGCGATGTACGACACGATCCGCGCCACCGGCAGCACTGACTGGACCGACGACTCCGGCGACGGGGTGCAGGAACCACTGCTCGACCTGCGGTCGATGGTCCACTACCAGGCGGTGGCGCTGCCCGCGTGCCCGGTCACGCCCAGCGGACTGCTCGCCTGGTGGAAAGCCGACGCGACGACCGCAGCGACGATCGGCCCGAGCCTCACGGGCACCACGGCGTTCACGCCGAGCACCCTTGGTGGAAGCGCGTTCCGGTTGGATGGCCGCCATGCGCTGACCGCGACCGCCGCGGTGACGCCGACGACGGGCCTCACCGTCGACGGCTGGTTCCGACTCGACGCCGGAGGGGAAGGGGGCACGCTGGTGTCGAAGTGGGATCACCTCGGTCCCGACGGCGGCGCCGGCAGCCGCAGCTTTCTGCTCGGCATGAACCCCTCCGTGCAGACCGTGTCGTTCATGACCGACGAGACGACGACCCGTGTGGGCAACGAACTGCAAGTGCTCGCGCCCAAGTTGTTCGATCACGCCGTGCACCACCTGGCGGCGACGTGGGACCAGGCCACGATGTCGATCTTCGTGGACGGCTCATTGGTCGCCTCGATGCCGTCCCAGGGGGGCACCCTGAACCCGGCCACGACGGTGCCGCTGCTGCTCGGTGGCAGCAGCGGTCGCGGCGACCCGCTGCAATTCCGCGGCGACCTCGACGACGTGAGCGTCTGGAGCCGGGCGCTCAGCCCGCTCGAGGTGGCCGAGCGCTTCCTCGCCGGCACTGCCGCGATGTGCCCCTGACACGAGGCGCACGGCACGGTGATCGTGCCGTTCGTCCCTGGTCCGGAACGGCCCGCTTGCGCACGATGGCGATGTGACACCACGTTCCCGCATCGTCGTCGCGCTGGGCGGGAATGCCCTGCTGCGACGAGGTGAACGACCCGATGCCGAGCCGCAGCGACAGAACGTGCTGCACGCCGCCCACGCCCTCGCCTCGCTCGCGCTGGAGTACGAGTTGATCATCACCCACGGCAACGGCCCACAGGTGGGGGTGCTGGCACTCGAGTCGGCGGCAGACCCGTTGCTCAGTCGTCCGTTCCCGCTCGAGGCACTGGACGCCGAGACCCAGGGGTTGATCGGCTACTGGTTGGTGCAGGGGCTGCACAACACGCTGCCGGGCCGGGAGGTGGCGGCGCTGCTGACCCAGACCCTCGTCGATCCGTTCGACCCGGCGTTCCAGGCGCCGACGAAGCCGGTCGGTCCCGTGTACCTCGAACTCGACGCCCGTCGGCTGGCGGAGGACCGCGGCTGGTCGATCGCACCCGACGGCGACCGCTGGCGACGCGTCGTCGCGTCACCGCAACCACTGCGCATCGTCGAACAGCACGTGATCGCCCGGCTCGTCGATGCCGGCGTCGTGGTGGTCTGCGCCGGCGGTGGCGGCGTGCCGGTGGTGCAGGACGCGGATGGTGCGTTGCACGGCGTCGAGGCCGTGATCGACAAGGACCTCACCGCGGCGTTGCTCGCCGAATCACTGGGCGCCGACGGGCTGCTGCTGCTCACCGACGTCACCCACGTGGAGACGGACTTCGGCAACCCGGGGTCGTCACCGATCACCGCGGCGACACCGGCCGGACTGCGCGCGCACTCGTTCGCCCCCGGGTCGATGGGGCCGAAGGTGGAGGCCGCATGCCGCTTCGTCGAGCGCACCGGTGGCTGGGCCGCGATCGGCTCGCTCACACTCGCCCGCGACGTCGCGATCGGCGCGTCCGGCACCCTCGTCACTCGCTGACCGATGCTGCTCGTCAGGCCATCGCGGCGATCACCGCGTCGATGTCGTCGACCGAAGTGGTCGGGTTGACGAAGCAGAACCGGTACACGGTCTCGCCCCGGAACGTCGTCGGCTCCACCAGCGCCAGACCGGACTCGAGGGCACGATCGCTCCATGCCTGGTAGTCGTCGGCCGTGAACCCGAGTCGACGGAACAGCACCACCGACAGCTCGGGCTCCATCACCAGCTCGAGATGGGGGGCGTTGTCGATGCGTCGTGCCGCCGCGGTGGCCAACTCGAGGCCTCGGGTGACCGCATCGTCGTAGGCCGCAGTGCCGTGCGCCGTCAGCGAGAACCACAGCGGCAGGCCACGCACACGCCGCGTCATGTGCACGCCCAGGTCCGACGGGTTGAGCGCCGCCGTGGGGTCGAGCGGATCGAGGTATGCGGCATGCTGGCTGAGGGCCTGTCGGGCGAGCGACGGGTCGCGGTACACGAGCGCCGCGCAGTCGAACGGTGCGAACAGCCACTTGTGTGGATCGACCACGAACGAGTCGGCACGCTCGATGCCCTCGAACTTCGGTCTACCGAGTGTCGACGCCATTGCCGCCCCGCCGTACGCGCAGTCGACGTGCAGCCAGAGCCCGTGTTCGGCGCACACGTCGGCGATGCCCGGTAGGTCGTCGATCAGCCCGGTGTTCGTCGCCCCGCCGGTGGCCATCACCGCGAACATGTCGATCTCCGACTGCTCGACCACCTCGCGCAGCCGCTCACCGGTCAGGCGATCGCGATCGTCCGGCGGCACCAGCAGCACCGGCACGTCGGTCACCTTGGCCGCGAGCCGCACCGACGAGTGCGCGCCCGGACCGACGAGCACCGCGGCTCGCCGGTCCGTGCTGTGCACCCGCCGCCAGGTCTCCCGCGCCACCGTCAGCGCCGTCAGATTGGCGGACGTGCCGCCGCTGAGGAACACACCGCTGGCCTCGGCCGGCATGCCCGCCAGGTCGGCAAGCCACCGCAGCGTCTGCAGCTCGGCGTGGATCGCCCCTGCACCTTCCAGCCACCAGTCGCCGTAGATGTTCGCGGCCGACACGACGAGGTCGAAGAACGTCGCCGCCTCGGTCGGGGCGGTCGGCACGAACGCCAGGTAGCGCGGGTGGTCGCTGGAGATGCACGCCGGCGCGAGCACGTCGCGGAACAGCGCCATCGCGGCCTCGAAGCCGATGCCCCCGGACGTGATCATCTGCCCCGTCGCGGCCGTCAGTTCGTCGGGCGGGCGCGGGCCGTCCAACGGTGGCGGAGCGGTGCGTCGGCGGTCGAGGACGTAGTCCACCACCATCCGCGCCAGTTCCTCGGTGTGCTCGTCGTAGCCGTGCATCGACGAGCGATGCATGCCGGACCGGTGCATGTCGGGCCTCCTCAGCGACGGGTCCACTTGTCGACGAACGGCCCGAGCAGCTCGGCCAGCCGCGCCTTCGCGGCCGGGTCGAGGTCGTAGGTGACGTGCACCATCGGGTGACCGATGCCGCCGACGCTCGCAAGAGCGGCCGTGAGGTCGATGGGCGTGCCGCACACCACCACGTCGCACGGTGTCGCGGCGATCGTGGCCGCCAGGTCGCGCAGTTGCTCGTCGCCGTAGCCCATCGCCGGTAGCACCCGGCCGATGTGCGGAAAGCGCTCGAACACGCCACGCAACGCCCCCACCGCGTACGCCCGCGGGTCCACCAGTTCCGCGGCGCCGGCAGCGTTCGCCGCCACCGTGCCCGCTCCGAACGGCATGCCGCCGTGGGTGATGGTGGGGCCGTCCTCCACCACCAGCACGCGCCGGCCGGCGATCGGCACGTCACCGTGTACGACTGCGGGCGACTTCGCCAGCACCAACGGCGCTCCGGGGTTCAACGACCGCAGCGCGGCCACCTCCGAGTCGACGTCATCGGGGTCGGCGGTGTCCACCTTGTTCACCACCAACACGTCGGCCATCAGCACGTTCGCCTCGCCGGGGTAGTAGGCGAGTTCGTGGCCGGGGCGCAACGCATCGGCCACCACCACCATCAGGTCAGGCGCATAGAACGGCAGGTCGTTGTTGCCGCCGTCCCACAGCACCACGTCGGCGTCGTCCTCCGCGAGGGCGAGGATGTCGGCGTAGTCCACCCCTGCATAGACCGCCACGCCCTCGCGCACCGGCAACTCGTACTCCTCGCGTTCCTCGATCGTGGGATGGCTGGCGTCGATCTCCTCCAGCGTGCGGAACCGCTGCACACGCATCGCGAGCAGGTCGCCGTACGGCATCGGATGGCGCACCAACGCCACGCGTAGGCCGTGCGACTGCAGCAACCGCGCCACAGCGCGGCTGGTCTGGCTCTTCCCGCAGCCGGTACGGGTGGCGCAGACGGCCACCACCGGCTTGCGCGCGTGCAGCATCGACGCCCGCGCGCCGACGAGGCGGAAGTCGGCCCCCGCTGCCAGCACCTTGGCGCCGAGGTGCATCAGGTCCGCGTAGGCGACGTCGGAGTAGGCGAACACGACCTCGTCCACCCCGAACCGTCGGATCAGGTCCACCAGGTCGTCCTGGGGCACGATCGGGATGCCGTCGGGGTAGTACGGGCCGGCCAGGGCTGCCGGGTAGGTGCGATGGTCGATGTTGGGGATCTGCGCCGCGGTGAAGGCGACCACGCGCACGTCGGGATCGTTGCGGAAGACGACGTTGAAGGTGTGGAAGTCCCGCCCGCCGGCGCCGACGATGACGATGTTCTTCATACGTCCCACGATCCGCCCCGATCCCGCGAACGGGCAGGGCCGTTGGTCCCAGCGGACGCCAGCGGCCGTCCTTCGCACCCCGGATGCAGGCCACCGGCGCGGCAGTGGGGCAAGATCGGCGTCGTGCGGCGCAGGGGGCGCCACGCGGAGGGGTGTGTCATGTCCGTCATCAGTCGCGCCGAGGCGATCGCCGCGCTCACCGCGCCCGGCGCGGCCTACGAACTGCGCGTCGTCGACACCGCCGTCGGCCCGCAACGGGTGTTCGTCGGGCTGCCGCAGACGCTGCCCGACCTGTACGCATCGTGTGCCTCCGACAAGGAGTTCCTGGTGCTCGGCGACGAGCGTCGAACCTTCCGCGAGGTGCACGAACTGATCGCCGGACTCGCCCGCGTGCTGGTGGAGGAGTTCGAGGTGGGCAAGGGCGACCGCGTCGCCATCTCGATGCGCAACTACCCGGAATGGATGATCACGTTCGCCGCGGCGTCGTGCATCGGCGCCATCGCCGTGGGCATGAACAGCCTGTGGCAGACCGACGAGATGGAGTACGCGCTGCGCGACGCCGCACCCAAGGTGCTGGTCGCCGACGCCGAACGACTGGCGCAGTTCGACGAGCTGCCCGACCTGGGCATCAGCACCATCTCCGTGCGCGCGCCCGGCCGCGCCAACGAGTTCCACCGGATGATCGACGCGTTCCGTCTGCCGGACGGCTCGGCGCCGATGCCCGCGGTCGACGTGCAGCCCGACGACCCGGTGGTGATCCTCTACACGTCGGGCTCGACCGGTCACCCGAAGGGCGTGCTGTCGTCACACAGGGCGGTGCTGCACACCCTGTACTGCTGGGAGCTCGACGGAGCGCAGGTGCTGGCCCGCCGCCCGCCGTCGGTCACGCCCCACGAGCCCGAGCCCGGCGAGTCGGCCACGCTGCCGCCCGCGGGTCTGCTGGCCATCCCGCTGTTCCACGTGATGGGCCTGCACGGCGGCTTCCTCGGGTCGTGGCGGGCACAGCGGCGCACCGTCCTGATGACGAAGTGGGACCCGGCTGCCGCGGCCGAGCTGATCGAGCGCGAGCGGATCACGTCGTTCAGCGCACCGCCGGCGATGACGGGCGATCTGGTGCGCGAGGCGCAGCGGACCGACCGGGACCTCAGCTCGCTGGCCTCGGTCGGCGGGGGTGGCGCCGCGCGTGCGCCCGAGCAGGTGCGCCAGATCGACGCGACGTTCGACCGGGCGATCCCCACGATCGGCTGGGGCATGACCGAGACCAACGCCGCCGGCACCTACATCATGGGTGCCGAGTACCTGGCCAACGCGACGAGCGCCGGCTACCCGCTCGCCGCGGTGGACCTGCGCGTGGTGGACGAGGACGGCGTGGAGGTGCCCGACGGGACGCACGGCGAGCTCCAGGTGCGCGGCACGGTGATGTTCATCGAGTACTGGAACCGCCCGGACGCGATGGCCGAGTCGATCACGGACGACGGCTGGTTCCGCACCGGCGACGTTGCGTACCTGCGCGACGGCCTGCTCTACATCGTCGACCGCATCAAGGACCTCATCATCCGCGGCGGTGAGAACATCGGCTGCGGCCAGGTGGAGGCCGCGCTGCTGGCGCACCCTCACGTGGTGGAGGCCGCGGTCTACGCCGTGCCCGACGAACGCCTGGGCGAGGAGGTCGCGGCCACCGTGCACGGCACACCGGAGCTCGACCTCGACGAGCTGCGTGAGTTCCTGCTGCGGCACCTCGCTCGGCACGAGGTGCCGCGCTACATCTTCACGGCCGACGAGCCGCTGCCACGCACCGCAACCGGCAAGGTGCTCAAGCGCGACATCCGCACCGCGGCCGCGCAACGAGTGACAGGCTGAACCCCATGAGCAGCCTGCCGCCACCCCCGCCCGGCCAGTACGTCGAGACCCGCGCGCCCGGTGGCACCCCGGGCGCCGGCAGCCTGCTGCTCAACCTGCTGTGGCTGTTCCTCAGCGGCATCTGGCTGTGCATCGGCTACCTCACCGCCGGCATCGCGATGTGCGTCACGATCATCGGCATCCCGTTCGGCATCCAGAGCTTCAAGCTCGGGTTGTACGCGCTGTGGCCGTTCGGCCGGTCCGTGGTGTACCGCCAGTCGGCGAGCGGCTGCCTCAGCATCGTCGGCAACGTGCTCTGGCTGATCCTCGCCGGCTTCTGGCTCGCGGTCGGCCATGCGATCCTCGGTCTGCTGCTGTGCATCACCGTGGTCGGCATCCCGCTCGGCATCGGCAACTTCAAGCTCGTGCCGCTGGCGCTCCTGCCCTTCGGCAAGGACGTGGTACCGAACGGCGGCGTCACGGGGCGCGTCTACGTCAGCTTCTGAGTTCGACGACCCGCAGGACCGACACGACCGGCGCGCCGAGGCGCACCGTCGGGTCAGCCGAGGTGTGTGTCGAACCAGGCGAGGGTGCGGGCACGGGCGTCAGCCGCGATCGCGGCGTCGTGCACGGCCGGCCGGTCGTCGCAGTTGAACCCGTGCTGGCCGTGCGCGTACCGCACCACCTCGGTCGGCACCGGACGCTCGGCGGCGATCGCACGCAGTTGCTCCACGTCGTCGACGGGGATGCCCTGGTCGAGGTCGCCGTAGAGGCCGAGCCAGGGCATGCGAATCTGTCCCGCCGCCTCAAGCCCCGACGCCAACCCGAAGCGGCCCTGCGCCAGACCGCCGCCGTAGAACGTGACCGCCGCGCCGAGGTGGCGGGTGGACGCGACGTGTAGCGCCACCGTCCCGCCCATGCAGAACCCGACGATGCCGATCGAGCCACGATCGAAGCCGAGGCCGGTGAGGTGCGCGATCGCCGCGTCGAGATCCGTGTCGAGACCCTCGCGGGTGAGCGTCATCATCACCGGCAGCGCACCCTGCAGGTCGTCGTACTCGAACACCTGCGTCTCGGCGCGGTGGAACAACGCAGGCGCGGCCGCAACCCAGCCCGAGTCGGCCAGCCAGTCGCAGACCGACTGGATGTGCGGAGTGACGCCGAAGGCCTCCTGGATCACGATCACTGCACCCTTCGCGGCCGTGGCGCCGCCGTCCGGCTCGGCGACGAACAGGGCCATCGGGCCATCGGGGGTGTCGAGTTCGGCGATGCGCATCCGCTCACCGTACGCCCACGCGCCGGGCCCGTCTCGCCGCAGCGAGACGCCGCACGGCCCTTTCCCGCAGGTGGACGCGCATGTCCTGTCGGCGGCATGAGCGGCTCGTCGCCCCGAGACCTTCCGCCGGAGGCGAGAGAACTGCTGGTCGCGACCGCCGAGCTGATGGAGCGTCAGGCGCCGGGCGCCATCACCGAGGCGATGGCGATCGAGGCGTCCGGCACCGACGCAGCAGTGCTGAGCGCACACTTCGGCGACGTCGCCCACGACCCCGAACTGCGCGACCTGCTCGCCACCGAACAGCGCCGGCTGACGGACACGCTGGTCGAACTGGTCGCCGGTGGTCAGGGACGGGGCTGGGTGTCCCGGGACGTCGACCCGTACGCCATGGCCGTGCTGGTGCAGGCGTACACACTCGGCCGGGTGGTCGACGACGTCACCGGGCAACAGATGGACCCCGCCGCCTGGACGGCGGTGGTGTCGCGCATCGTCGACCACGTGATCATCGCCTCCGACTGACACCGGCTGCTCGAGCACCACGACCCCATCGGCTCCCACCGACTGCGCACCCCGGCTACCGTCGTGCACGATCGGAAGGAGCTGACATGTCGAACGAATGGGGTCCGCTGGCCGGACTGGCTGGAGAGTGGCATGGCGAGGGTGGCCTGGACACGGCGTACTCGCACGCACGCGGCGAGGTGTTGGACACGCCGTACCTGGAGAAGGTGACGATGAAGCCGTTCGGACCGGTGGACAACGGCACCCAGCGACTGTTCGGCCTCGACTACAAGACGGCGATGTGGCGCGACGACGAGGAGAACCCCTTCCACACCGAGGTCGGCTACTGGCTGTGGGACGCGGCCACCGGCGAGGTGCTGCGCGGCTTCGTGGTGCCCCGCGGCATCACCGTGCTGGCCGGCGGCATCGCTGCCGCGGATGCCACGACGTTCACGATGAGCGCCACCAACGGCGGCATCCCCTACGCCATCGGCGAGAACACCTACCTCCAGAAGGCGGCCAGCACGCTGAGCTACGCGGTGACGATCACCATCGGCGACGACGAGTGGAGCTACGACGAGACGACGATGCTGCAGATGACGCAGTTCGCTGAACCCTTCGCCCACACCGACCGCAACACACTGCACCGCGTCGCCTGACGCTCAGTAGGACTTCGGCAGGCCCAGCACCTGGGCGCTGATGTAGTTCAGCACCATCTCCTGGCTGACCGGGGCGATCTTCATCAGACGGGCCTCGCGCCAGTAACGCTCGACGTGGTACTCCTTCGCGTACCCCATGCCACCGAGCGTCTGCATCGCCCGGTCGCACGCGAAGAACCCGGCCTCCGCGGCGAGGTACTTGGCGGTGTTCGCCGCCTCACCGCAGGGCAGCCCCTGGTCGAACCGCCATGCGGCCTCGCGCACGGCCAACGTCGCCGCGTGCAGCCGCATGTGCGCCTCGGCGAGCGGGAACGCCAGGCCCTGGTTCTGGCCGATGGGGCGGCCGAACACGACCCGCTCGTTGGCGTAGTCCACGGCGCGGCGTAGCGCGGCGCGGCCGATGCCCAGCGCTTCTGATGCGATGAGGATGCGTTCCGGGTTCAGGCCGTCGAGCAGGTAGCGGAATCCCTTGCCCTCGTCACCCACGCGACGGCTCACCGGCACGCGCAGGCCGTCGTAGCGCACCTCGCACGACACCACCGCGTTGCGGCCGAGCTTCGGGATCGGACGGATGTCCACCTCGGGGCGCTGCAGGTCCACCAGCAGCAACGTCATGCCGTCGGTCGGGCTGGCGCACTCGTCGCGCGGTGTGGTGCGCACCAGCAACAGGCACATCTCCGACAGCGGCGCCTTCGTCGTCCACACCTTCGCCCCGTGCACCACGTACTCATCGCCGTCTCGCACCGCCCGCGTGCGGATCGACGACGTGTCGGTGCCGGCGTCGGGCTCGGTGACCCCGAACGCGACGTGCAGGTCGCCGGACGCGACCCGGGGCAACACCTCGGCCGCGAGTTCGGGCGAGCCGTACCGGCGCACCGGCTCCATCCCGAAGATCGACAGGTGCACGGCGGAACAGCCGTTCATCGCGGCACCGGACGCGGCGATCTCCTCGAGCATCACCGACGCCTCGACGATGCCCTGGCCGCCACCACCGAACTCCTCGGGCGTGCAGATGCCCACCCAACCGCCGAGGGCGAGCTGCTCGTAGAAGTCCCACGGGAACTCGTGCGCTTCGTCCTTGGCCGCCCAGTACTCGTCCGCGAAGTCGGCGCACAGCCGACGGATGCCCTCGCGGATTGCCAGGTGGTCGGCGGGCTCGCTGAACTCCATGCCCGGACCCTAGGACAGCCACCACCAGGCTCGGCGTGCCCAGGCGGTGTTGACAACCCACTGCCAGGTGCGAACATCAGGTCATGGAGCGCGACGATGGCGCTGCGGCGCCCCTGCGCCTACGCATCCCCGAACCGGTGCGCGGGTCGGGTCCCGCCCCACGCGTCCGCTACATCAGCGCGGCGGGCGACATGCGCAAGCCCGCGCTGGACGAGAAGGTCGAGCGCGTGGCGCTCATGCGCAAGCAGTTGCTGCGCGTGTTGGACGACGACGGCAACGCGGTGGGCGAATGGGCACCCGACCTGTCCGTCGAGCACCGGCGCCAGGGACTGCGCGACATGATGCTGGTGCGCAGCTTCGACGCCCGCCTGCTCCGCGCACACCGGCAGGGCAAGATCTCGTTCTACATGCAGTGCCTCGGCGAAGAGGCCATCGCGTGCGCACAGCGGCGGGCGCTGCGGCCGGGCGACATGCACTTCCCGACCTATCGCCAACAGGGGCTGCTGATCGCGGCCGGCTACCCACTGGTGACGATGATGAATCAGGTGCTCTCCAACGAGCACGACCCCCTCAAGGGTCGGCAACTGCCGGTGATGTACTCCAGCAAGGAGTACGGGTTCTTCACCATCTCCGGCAATCTCGCCACGCAGTACATCCAGGCCGTCGGCTGGGCCATGGCGTCGGCGCTGCGCGGCGACACGGCGATCGCCTCGGCGTGGATCGGTGAAGGCGCGTCGGCGGAGTCGGACTTCCACGCTGCGCTCGTGTTCGCGTCCACGTACCAGGCGCCGGTGATCCTCAACATCGTCAACAACCACTGGGCGATCTCGACGCCGGAGGACTTCGCCCGTGGCGCGTCGGCCACGTTCGCCGACCGCGGCTTCGGGTTCTCCATTCCGGCGTTGCGCGTCGACGGCAACGACTACCTCGCCGTGCACGCCGCGTCGCAGTGGGCGGCGGAGCGCGCCCGCGCCAACCTCGGTCCGACGCTGATCGAGTGGGTGACGTTGCGCGTCGGCGCGCACTCCACGTCCGACGACCCGTCGGTGTACCGGCCGACCGACGAGGTGGCGCAGTTCCCGCTCGGCGACCCGATCGACCGCCTGCGGCAGCACCTCGTGCACATCGGCGAGTGGGACGACGACCGCCACGCCGCACTTGCGGAGGAGGTGGACCGCGAGGTCGCCACGGCATTCGAGGAGGCCGACCGCCACGGGAACGTGAAGAGCGGCCACATCGCCGACCCGAGGACGATGTTCGACGACGTCTACGCGACGATGCCCCGGCATCTGCAGGAGCAGCGCGAACAGGTGACCTCGCCGCCGGTGGGGAGCTGACGTGCCGTCGATGACGATGATCGAGGCCATCCGCGACGCCCACGCCATCGCGATGGAACGTGACGACCGGGTGGTGGTGTTCGGCGAGGATGTCGGCTACTTCGGCGGCGTGTTCCGCTGCACGCAGGGGCTGCAGCAACGGTTCGGCTCGCATCGCTGCTTCGACACGCCGATCAACGAGGCCGGCATCGTCGGCGCGGCGATCGGCATGGCGGCCTACGGGCTGCGCCCGTGCGTGGAGATCCAGTTCGCCGACTACTCGTACCCCGCGTACGACCAGATCGTGTCGGAGGCCGCCCGCCTGCGCCACCGGTCCGCGGGCGACTTCACCGCGCCGCTCGTCATTCGCATGCCCACCGGTGGTGGCATCTTCGGAGGGCAGACGCATTCGCAGAGCCCCGAGGCGCTGTTCACCCACGTCGCCGGGCTGACCACCGTCGTGGTGTCGAATCCGCACGACGCGAAGGGCCTGCTGCTCGCGGCGATCGAGGACGACGACCCGGTGATCTTCCTCGAGCCCAAGCGCGTCTACAACGGACCGTTCGACGGCCACCACGACCGGCCGATCGTGCCGTGGTCGCAGCACCCGCTGGGAGAAGTGCCTGAAGGGCACTACACGATCCCCCTCGGCACGGCCCGCATCCACCGCCCCGGCAGCGAGTTGACGGTGCTGGCATACGGCACGTTGGTGCACGTGGCCCAGGCCGCGGCCGAGGAGCAGGGCATCGACGCCGAGATCATCGACCTGCGCACGCTGGTGCCGCTCGACGTCGACACGATCATCGAGTCCGTGCGCCGCACCGGCCGCTGCCTGGTGGTGCACGAGGCGACGCTCACCAGCGGCTTCGGCGCCGAGCTGAGCGCCACCGTGCAGGAGCGGGCGTTCCACCACCTCGAGGCGCCGATCACCCGGGTGTGCGGCTTCGACACGCCGTACCCGCACGCGCACGAGTGGTCGTACTTCCCGGGGCCGGCCCGAGTCGGCCGTGCCATGCGCGAGGTGCTGTCGGCATGAGCCGCCACACCGTGCGGCTGCCCGATGTGGGCGAGGGCGTCGCGGAGGCCGAGCTGGTCTCGTGGCAGGTGCAGGTGGGCGACCTCGTGACGCCGGAATCGGTGCTGGCAGAGGTGATGACCGACAAGGCGACGGTGGAGATCTCGTCGCCCGTCGCCGGCACCGTCAGCGAGCTGTTCGGCGAGCCCGGCGAGGTGCTCGCCGTCGGGTCGGCCTTCGTCGCGATCGAACTGGACGACGGCGCGCCCGCCCCGAGTCCCGCCACCACCCCTGGCCCCACCGAAGCCGTTCATGTCGCGGGCGGACCGCCATCCCCGGCGGTCGAGCTGCGACACGAACCGGGTCCACGTGCGGGAGCCGGCGCGAAGCCGACCGCGGCGCCGGCCGTGCGGGCGCGGGCGAAGGCCCTCGGCATCGACCTGGCCATCGTTGCGGGCAGCGGCCCGGACGGACGCGTGCTGCACGCCGACCTCGACGCGCAGCTGTCGAAGGGTGCACCCCGGCGCAGCACCGCGCCCGCCGCACGACCGACCGTTGCGTCACCGGCCGGTGGCGAGACGGTGTCCGTGCGCGGCCTGCGGCGACGCATCGCCGAACGGCTCACACGGTCGTGGACGGAGATCCCGCACATCACGTACGTCGAAGCCGTCGACGCCACCGAGCTGGAGGCGCTGCGTGCCGAACTGAACGCCCGCCGCACCGACGGTGCGCGGCTGACGATCCTGCCCTTCGTGGTGCGTGCCCTCGTGATCGCGTGTGGCGAGCAGCCCCGCCTGAACGCGCACTACGACGGCGACGCGCAGTTGCTGACGACGTTCGACACCGTCCACGTCGGTATCGCCACGCAGACCCCCGACGGCCTGACGGTGCCGGTGGTGCACGACGCCGGGGCGCTCGGCGTCTGGGAGATCGCTGCCGAGATCGCCCGCCTGGCCAACGCAGCCCGCGACGGGAAGGCCACCGTGCAGGAACTGACGGGGTCGACCATCACCATCACCTCGCTCGGCGCGCTCGGCGGCCTGGTGACGACGCCGATCATCAACCAGCCGGAGGTCGCCATCGTGGGCGTGAACAAGCTGGAGACCCGCCCGGTGTGGCGCGGCGACCGCTTCGAGCCGCGCCAGGTGTGCAACCTGTCGTCCAGCTTCGACCACCGCATCGTCGACGGCTGGGACGCGGCCACCTTCATCCAGCGGGTCAAGGCCTTGCTGGAGATGCCGGCCCTGCTCTTCGTCGACGACTGACCCGCAGATGGAGGGAGGCCGGTCCCGACCATTCACTCCGTCGCGTCGACGAGGCCCCAGTCGAGGGCGGTGTCGATACCGATGCGCCGGCCGGTGAGGGCCAGCCAGGCGGTGCGATGGCGGCCGATGCGTTGGGTCATGCTCCATGTGCCGCCGGCACCGGGCACCAGACCCAGCGACAGCTCGGGGATGCCGATGCTCACGTCGGGCGACGCGACGACGTGCAGCGCGAACGCCGGGATCTCGATGCCCGAGCCCAGGCAGGCGCCGTGCAGGTGCACCTTCACTCGACCGCGCAGACCGGCGATGACCGGACCGATGGCGTTGGCCGTGCGTTGGAAGTGCGCCAGCGCGGCGTCCTCCGCAGGGTCGAACTCGTCGAGGTCGGAGCCCGAGCTGTAGCTGCGCCCGTTGCCCGACAGCGACACCGTCAGCGAGGGATCCAGCCGCGCCGGCTCGAGCGCGGCCAGCAGCTCCGCATGCATGCGGTGGTTCAGCGCGTTGTGCACGTGCGGGCGGTTGAGCCGGATGCGAAGCTCGTCGCCGGCGCGTTCGGTGAGCACCGTCGGCTCGTCCGGCTCGGTCCGCTGTCGCACGGGTGTCCGCGCGCGCCAGGCCGCGAACTCCGATCCGCCGTGCAACGTGGAGTACACACCCGACTCGAGAATCAAGCCGCCGGTCATCGTGCGCGTCTCCGAGCCACGCAGCATCTGCGCCGCCGCCGTGGCCGCGAACGGGTTCTGGTGCACGGTCCGCTCGACCGCCTCGACGACGTCGCCGGTGGCCACCAGGTCGCACCACTCCGGGGCGGTGGTGCCCTCGTCGGCCACCGCCACCACGACTGCGGTCGTGGTGCCCGGCAGCGCGGGCGCGTCGCCGTCCACGCCGTCCACCACCACAAAGTTCGGCCGACCGGGCACAGCCCAGTCAGGAATCCGGTGTCCGGCCCGCAGCTCGTCGGCGAGCTGATCGATCGAGAGGTGATGGGTGGTCATGCGAGGTGCGCCGTCCTGGCGACGCGAACGCTACCGCGACTCGGGTGCATGGTCGGTCAGACGCCCAGCGATCGGCCGATGATCTCTTTCATGATCTCGGTCGTCCCACCGTAGATGCGGGTGATGCGTGCGTCGGCGTACGCGCGGGCGATCGGGTACTCCGTCATGAAGCCGTACCCGCCGTGCAACTGCACGCCCGCATCGATCACCCGGCCCTGCAGCTCGGTGCACCACCACTTCGCCTTCGCTGCGTCGTCCGCGGTCAACTCGTCGGCGTTCAACGCCTCGACGCTGCGATCGATGTAGGCCTGCGCGATGTCGATCTCGGTCGACATCTCCGCCAGCGTGAACCGGTTGTGCTGGAAGCTGCCGATCGGTTGGTTGAACGCCTTCCGCTCCTTCGCGTAGGCGAGCGAGATGTCGAAGGCCCGGCGGGCGGCCGCGACCGCCGTGATGGCGATCGACAGACGCTCCTGCGCCAGGTTCGCCGTCAGGTAGCGGAACCCCTGGCCCTCCTCGCCCAACCGGTTCGCCACCGGCACGCGCACGTCGGTGAAGAACAGCTCGGCCGTGTCCTGCGCGTGCATGCCGATCTTGTCGAGGTTGCGGCCGCGCTCGAAACCCTCCATGCCGCGCTCGAGCACCAGCAGCGACATCCCGGCGTGGCGCTGGGTCGGGTCGGTCTTCACGGCGGTGATGATCAGGTCGGCGTTGATGCCGTTGGTGATGAACGTCTTCGAGCCGTTCACCACGTAGTGGTCGCCGTCGCGGATGGCGGTGGTGGTCATCGACGCCAGGTCGGAGCCGATGCCCGGCTCGGTCATCGCCACGGCGGTGATCGACGTGCCGGCGCAGATGCCCGGCACCCAGCGCTCGCGCTGCTCGTCGTTGGTCTGATGCAGGAAGTACGGCAGGCAGATGTCGTTGTGCAGCGTCATGCCCAGGCCGGCGGCGTTGATGTCCTGCTGCTGCAGCTCCTCGGCGATGATCTGGTTGTAGCGGAAGTCGGTGACGCCACCGCCGCCCAACGACTCGGGCGCCGCCATGCCGAGGAACCCGGCACTGCCCGCAGCGCGGAACACGCCCCGGTCGACGATGCCGGCGTGCTCCCACTCGTCGTTGTGCGGCACCACCTCACGCTGCAGGAACGTGCGGAACGACTCGCGGAACAGTTCGTGCTCGTCCTCGAAACAGTGGCGCTGCATGACGTCCTCCCTGCGCAGCGTTCGTCCTGCGAACGGCGCGTCCACCATGCTGTCAGCGCGACGTGGCGCCCTCCCAACGCAGCGTGCGCCCACCCCTCACGATCGACCACCACGATCGACCACTTCACGAAAGGTTGACCCCACATGTCCGAGGCCTGGATCATCGACGCCGTCCGTACCCCGCGAGGCGTGGGCAAGGTCGGCAAGGGCGCGCTCGCCGACATCCACCCGCAGCAGCTCGGTGCGACGGTGCTGTCCGCACTCCGCGACCGCAACGACATCGACACCTCCGCCGTCGACGACGTCATCTTCGGCACGAGCATGCAGGTGGGCACCCAGGGCGGCGACCTCGCCCGCATGGCGCTGCTCGACGCCGGCTTCGACGTGAAGGCCTCGGGCGTCACCCTCGACCGCTTCTGCGGCTCGGGCATCACCACCACCAACATGGCCGCCGCGTCGGTGATCGCCGGCATGGAGGACGTGGTGATCGCCGGCGGCTGCGAGATGATGAGCCTGCACCCGGCACTCGGTGCCGCCCAGGCGGGCGTCCGCGCCCCGCTGATGGACGCCGGCAACCTGCGCCTGCGCGCCCGTCACCCGCAGACCCATCAGGGCGTCGCCGCCGACGCCATCGCTTCGCTCGAGGGCATCCCGCGTGAGGCGCTCGACGAGCTGGCCTACGTGTCGCAGCAGCGTGCCGCCCGTGCCATCGCCGAGGGCCGCTTCGACCGCAGCCTCGTGCCGGTCTACAAGGAGGACGGCACTCTGGCCCTCGACCACGAGGAGTTCCCCCGCCCGCAGACCACGCTCGAGGGTCTGGCCAAGCTGGCCCCGTCGTTCGAGGCGATGGCCGACTTCCCGCTCGACGCGAGCGGCATCACGCTGCGTTCGATGGTGCTCGCCCGTTACCCGGGTCTCGACATCACCCACGTGCACCACGCCGGCAACAGCTCCGGCGTCGTCGACGGCGCTGCGGCGATCCTCGTCGCCAGCGATCGTGCGGTGAAGGCCAACGGTTGGACGCCGCGGGCCCGTGTCGTGGCCGCCGCCAACATCGGTGACGACCCGACGCTGATGCTCAACGCCCCGGTGCCGGCCGCCAAGAAGGTGCTGGCCAAGGCCGGCCTGAGCATCGACGACATCGACCTGTTCGAGATCAACGAGGCGTTCGCCGTCGTCGCCGAGAAGTTCATCCGCGACCTCGACCTCGATCGCGACAAGGTGAACGTCAACGGTGGCGCGATGGCCCTCGGCCACCCGATCGCCGCCACCGGCGCGATGCTGATCGGCACCATCATCGACGAGCTCGAGCGCACGGGCGGCCGCTATGGCCTGGTCACCATGTGCGCCGCGGGCGGTATGGCGCCGGCGATCATCGTCGAGCGCGTCTGACCCGTTCCGGGTAGCGTCCGCGGTCCCTGTGATCGCGCGCTTCGACGACCTCCGCACCGGTAGGGGCGTGCTGCTCGGCACGCCCCACTCGGTCGCGTCCACGCACGACCTCGACGGCGTGCGCCCGCTGCTGGCCGAGGCGGAGGCGCACGCCCGAGGCGGATCGTGGGTGGCTGTCGCAGTGGCGTACGAAGCGGGGCCCGCGTTCGACCCGGCGCAGACGGTGCACCCGCCCGAGGACGGGCTGCCACTCGCCTGGTATGCGGCGGTCGACGACGTGCAGCTGACCGAGGCGATCACGCGCGGCACGGGTGCGGTGGACGTGACCGGCATCGAACGGCGAGGTGGCGCCGATTGGTACGGCCGTTCGGTGGACGAGATCCGCGAGATCATCGCCTCCGGATCGGCGTACCAGATCAACCTCACCGACCGGCTGGACGGGACGCTGCACGGCGACCCGCTCGACCTCTACGCGCGCATGGCCACCGCGCAGCGCGGACGGTTCAACGCCTACCTCGACCTCGGCGATCACGTGATCGTGAGCGCATCACCCGAGCTGTTCTTCGAGACCCGCGGCGCCATGGTGCAGAGCCGGCCCATGAAGGGCACCATCCGCCGTTCGGCCCGTCCACACGACGACGCCGACGCCGCCCGGCAGCTGGCCGCATCGGAGAAGGACCGCGCCGAGAACGTGATGATCACCGACCTGCTGCGCAACGACATCGGTCGCGTCGCCCGCATCGGCACGGTGCGCGTGCCGTCGCTGTTGCGCATGGAGCGCTACGAGACGGTGTGGCAGCTCACGTCCACCGTCACCGGCGAGATCGAGCCCGACGTCACGCTCGTCGACCTGTTCGACGCACTGTTCCCGTGCGGCAGCATCACCGGCGCACCGAAGGTGAGCGCGATGCGGCACATCACCGCGCTCGAGCCCTGGGCGCGCGGCATGTACTGCGGGGCCATCGGCCTACTGCGGCCGCAGGGCGCCGACGAGCCCCGGCCGAGGTCGGTGTTCAGCGTGGCCATCCGCACCGCTGTGGTGCGCCGCGGGAACGACGGCGGGCCGGCGCTGCTGACGTACGGGGCGGGCGGCGGGATCACCGCCGACAGCGAACCCGACGCCGAGAATCGCGAGGTGGACGCCAAGGCGGCGGTGCTGACCGCCGAGCGCACCGAGTTCCGGCTGCTGGAGACGATGCGCGCCGAGGACGGCTCGGTGCTGCACCTCGACCGGCACCTCGACCGGCTGGCCGGCTCGGCGCACCACTTCGACTTCGACATCGACGAGGCCCACGTGCGCGCACTGCTCGAAGCACTCGCCGCCGATGTCGCCGGCCCACACCGCCTGCGGCTGCTGCTCGCCCGCGACGGCACCACCGCCACCACGCTCGACCCCATCGCCGACGAACCGGGTCCGGTGCGCCTTCGCCTGGCGGAGGCCGCGGTCGACAGCCACGCCGAACTGATGGTGCACAAGACCAGCGAGCGTTCGGTGTACGACGAGATCGCCGCGCAGCACCCTGACGCCGACGACGTGATCCTGTGGAACCTCGCCGGTGACGTGGTCGAGACGTGCCGCGCCAACCTGCTGTTCCGCATCGGCGGCCGTTGGTGCACGCCGCCCCTGTCGTCCGGCGGACTGGCCGGCGTGGGCCGTGCGGCGCTGGTGCACGAGGGATCGGTGGAGGAACGGCGGCTCACGATCGACGAACTCCGGACCGTCGACGAGCTGCACGTGGTGAGCGCACTGCGCGGACGACGTGCGGCGGTGCTGCTGGATGGGCCAGAGTGACAGTCGTGCACACGCAGGTCATGGGGATCGTCAACGTCACACCGGACTCGTTCAGCGACGGCGGCCGCTTCGCGCACGTCGACGCGGCGATCGCCCACGGGCTCCAACTGGCGGCCGAAGGCGCCACGATCATCGACATCGGTGGCGAGAGCACCCGCCCCGGTGCCGTCGACGTCGACCCGGTGGAGGAGACCGAGCGCGTCCTGCCGGTGGTGCGGGCGCTCGCCGAACACGGGTTGACCGTCAGCATCGACACCCGCCACGCCGCCACGGCAGCTGCCGCGATGCAGGCCGGCGCGCGGATCATCAACGACATCACCGGTTTCGTCGAGCCAGACCTGGTCCGCGTCGCCGCCGAGACCGGCGCACGGGTGGTCATCAGCCACTCGCCCAGCGCCGACCTCGCCACGATGCACCGCTCGCCGAGCTACGACGACGTCGTGGCGGAAGTGCGTGACTTCCTCGCTCGGCGCATCGACGAATGCCACGACGCCGGGATCACCGACATCATCGTCGACCCCGGCATCGGGTTCGGCAAGCACACCGAGCACAACCTCGCGCTCCTCGCCTCGCTCGAGCACCTCGCCGACCTGCGTCGGCCGGTGCTCGTCGGCGTGTCGCGCAAGCGCTTCATCGCCGAACTCGCCGGCGGCGCCTCGGTGGACGAGCGGCTCGGTGGCACCATCGCCGCCGGCCTGGCCGCGGTGGCCCACGGAGCCAGCATCCTGCGCGTCCACGACGTGGCCGCCCACGTGCAGGCGCTGCACGTGTGGCACGCGATCGCCGCCCACCGCCCCGCCTGACGGCCACCGAGCGTGGTCGCCGTCCCGCGGCCCGCGACCCGACTGGTAGGTTCGCCGCGGGTGGGCGTCGTTCGCGTCCACCGGACGAGACCAACGATGACCACCGCCGATCGAGACCTTCCGCGCGAGGCTTCATCCGGCGACCGGGCCGGACCGCCACCGAGCGGACTGGTCGCGTTCCTGTTCACCGACCTGCAGGGCAGCACGTCCGCGTGGGAGCGTCACACCGACCTGATGAACGAGGTGCTCGAGCGCCACGACCACACTCTGAAGACCGAGATCGCCGACCACCGCGGCGCCGTGTTCTCGATCGCCGGCGATGCGTTCGGTGCCGGTTTCCACTCGGTCGACGAGGCGGTTTCCTGCGCCGTCGCGGTGCAGCGATCGCTCGCTGCACAGGCGTGGCCCAGCGGCTTGGCCCCAGGGGTGCGGATGGGCATCCACGTCGGTCGCGCGTTCGAGCGCGACGGCAACTACTTCGGTCCCTCCCCCAACCGCGCGGCTCGAGTGATGTCGGCGGCGCACGGCGGTCAGATCCTGCTGTCGCAGGAGGCCGTGGAGGCCCTGCGCCAGCGGCCGGACGGTACGTCGATCCACTTCCTCGGCACGTTCATGCTCCGCGACCTGCCCGAGCCCATTCCCCTGCATCACCTCGCCACCGTCGCCGGCGTGGAGTTCCCGCCACCACGGGCCTACGCCGTCACCGCACGCGTCGCGCGTCCGTCGAGCGCGTTCATCGGCCGAGAGGACGAAGTGGCCGCGCTCACCGCGGCGCTGCAGGGCAACCGGCTGGTCACCCTCGTCGCTGCCGGCGGCACCGGCAAGACGCGCCTCGCGGTGGAAGTGGCCGCGAGTGCCGGGCACCGTCACGCCGACGGCGTCACCATCGTGGAGCTGGCCGACGGCGGTGACAGCGACGTGGTGCTGCGCCTGGCCGAGCGGGTGTTCGGCGACGACGGCGCCGCGCGCACCGCGCATGGTGACGACCTGCTCGCCGAACTCGTGCGCCACCTCGCGCCGCGACAGATGCTGCTGGTGCTGGACAACTGCGAGCACGTGATCGCCACCGCGATCGCCACCGTCGCGCGGCTGCTCGCCGGCTGCCCGCACGTCACCCTGCTCGCCACCAGCCGCGTGCGGCTCGGGCTGCCGGAGGAACGCGCGATGCCGCTGGCACCGCTGCCCACCGTGCGCACACCCGGCAGGGCGTCGCCCGCGGCCGAGCTGTTCATGGACCGGGCACTCGCTGCCAACCCGATGATCGCCCTCGACCACGTCACCGTCGACTCGATCGACGCGATCTGCGAGGCCGTCGAAGGCTCGCCGCTCGGCATCGAACTGGCCGCGGCACGAGTGCGCACGCTGACGCCACGGCAGATCGCCGAACGACTCGACGACACGATGTCGCTGCTGCGCCAGCGCGGCGCCGTCGCCGCGGAGCGGCAGCGCTCGCTCGAGGCCACGATCGCCTGGTCGTACGAACTGCTCGACGACGACGAGCGGGCACTGCTGTGCTGGAGTGCCGTGTTCGTGGGCGGGTTCGACCTCGCGGGTGCCGAGTCCCTCGCCCGAGCCGCCGGCGTGAAGGACCCGATCGACGTGGTCGAGTCGCTGCTCGACAAGTCGCTCGTCTCCGGCCAGCCGGTCGGGGCGCGCATGCGCTATCGCCTGCCCGAGCCGGTGCGCCAGTTCGCCGCCGCGCGCCTCGCCGAGACCGGCCACGCCGACGATGCCGTCGCTGCGCATTTCGATCACTGCCGAGCCACCGCCCGCGCCGCGGTGGCGCTGCTCGACGGTCACGTCGACCCGCCGATGTTCGTCAGCCTCTCCGCCGACCTCGACAACTACCTGTCGGCCATCCGCCGCGCCCACGCCGGTGGCCGCCACCGCTCAGCGATGTCGCTCGCCGGTTCGCTCGACCTCTATTGGGCCGAGACCGGGCACGTCGGGGTCGCACTGCAGGTGTTCGACGAACTCGCCCACCACGATCCCGGCCACGACGACACCGCGCTGGTGCACGTGCCGCTCCTGTGGGTGGCCACCATGGCCGGCGAGCTGCCGCGTGCGGTGCAGGTGCGCGAGCTGCTCGAGATGCAGCTGGCCGAAGGACGACTGGGGCCCATGGCAGCCGGAGGCGCGGCCTTCGGTTCCGGCTTCATCGACTCGGCACGCGGCGACGGCATGGCGGCCGCACGTACCTGGGCGTTGGCCGCCCGCGCCGCGGCACCGGTGGCCCCCAACCTGGCGCGGCAGGCGTACTGGAGCGCCGGACAGTCGGCCACCGCCGCCGGCGATCAGCAACTCGCACTGGGCCTGTACGACGCGGCCGAGCACCTGCCCGGTGCCACGCCCGGGTGGTGGCCTGCGTTCGCGGACACGATGCGCCTCGTGGCGAAGACCTACCAGGGCGAGTCCGACCTCGCCCGACTGGAGGTGGGTGCCGCGCAGATCGAGCAGAGCGGACTGAAGATGCGCTTCGTGCTCGCCTCGGCCTTCGTGTCGCTGGCGATGTTCCACGCCGGCGACGACGACCGCGCCGAACGGTGGTGGCGAGAGTCCATGCGCGCGGCACGCGAGGTCGGCAACCTGTGGGCCTGCTGGGTGATGCTCGAGTGTGCCGCCTGGTCGGCGATCGGCCGTCACGAGGAGGCGACGGCGGCGCGGCTGTGGCATGCCGCCGACGCGTTCGCCGCCGGCCGCGGCTACGGGCACTGGGACATCATCCGCGGCAAGCGCGAGACCCGCCGCGCCCATCTGCAGGTGCGCGCACCCGAGCTGGTCGAGCAGGTGCGCCGTGAAGCGCCCTGGACGCTGAACGAAGCGATCGCCCACGCACTGGCCCCGGCGGGCACGGCGTGACCGACGCGCTGCCGAGGATCGTGATCGTCGGCGCGGGGCCCGCCGGCCTGGCCACCGCCGCAGCACTGACCGCGACGCCCGGATGGCACGACCACTACGAGGTCGACATCTACCAGATGGGCTGGCGCATCGGCGGCAAGTGCGCCACCGGACGCAACGAGGACGCCGCCGAACGCATCCAGGAGCACGGCATCCACGTCTTCGGGAACATGTACTTCAACTCGCTCCATCTGCTGCGTGACGTGTTCGAGGAATGGAACGCGAGCCACCCGGACGAACCACCGCTGCTGATGCGCGACGAGTTCCTGCCCTCGGTCACCACGTGGAACACCGAGTACTTCGACGGGGCGTGGCACCAGTACCTCGGCTACTTCCCCGACACCGACGGCGACCCGTGGGACGACCCGGATGGCGTGGCGTCGGTGAGCCAGGTGGTGCAGGGCGTGCTGTTCGTGCTCAACCGGCACCTGGAGCGGTTGCTGTACGCACCGGCCCCTCCCAACGCGACCTGGCTGCAGCGGCTGACGTCCACCGTGCGCCGCGCGGCGCGACGGCTCGTCGAAC
>JBMOGW010000010.1:0-31804 GCA_049318165.1 Ilumatobacteraceae bacterium | reverse complement strand
ACCGATGGCGATCCGGCCACGGCGTGGACATCGCCGTTCCAGAACGCCGTCGGCTCGGCGCTCACGTTCACCACCGACGGCACGCCGGTCGGTTCGTTCACGATCCAACAACCGACCGACGCGCTGCACTCGCGCATCAGCGCCGTCACCGTGTTCCACGACGGGCTCGAACAACGCGTCGACGTCGCCACCCCTGACGCCGACGGCCGCAGCACCGTCTCGCTGCCGTCACCCGTCACTGGCGCCACGTTCCGCGTACAGGTGGTGGCGGTGGAGCCGGCAATCACGTTCGACCGTCGATTCGCCGAGGCCACGGTCCTGCCCGTCGCGCTGCGTGAAGTGTCGGCGGACGGCGTCGTGCCCACCCGCGCCATTGCTTCCACGCTCGCACCCGGATGTCGCGACGACCTTCTGCAGGTCGACGGCGAACCCGTCGGGGTGCAACTCGACACGGCGACCATCGATGCACTGCGCAACGGCGAACCAGCCACCGTGCCGACCTGCACGACGGTCTCGATGGCGGTCGGCACCCACCGCGTCGACGGCACCGGAGCGCCGGGCATCCAAGTCGACCGTGTCGTCCTCCGCGACACGGTCCGCCCTGCCGAACCCGCCCCGGCGCCGACCGCCTCCGTGACGCGCACGCGCACCAGCCGCACGATCGAGGTCGGCGCCTGCCCCGCCGGTTGCTGGCTGATCGTCGGCGAAGGCTGGAACCCAGCCTGGTCCGCGGCGATCAACGGCACCGATCTCGGCGCACCCACCCAGATCGCGGGCGGCATGAACGGCTGGTGGGTGCCCGCTCACGACGGCCCGGTCACCGTCCAGGTCGAGTGGGGCGCTCAGACCCCGGTGACGCTCGCGCTCGGCCTCTCCGCGCTCGCCACCGCACTGTGCCTGTACCTCGGGCTGCGCCGGCGGCCGCCACGCCGGGACGAGATCGAGTTCATCCCCTCGCCCCCGCGTCTCGACCGGGCGGCATGGGCGCGCACCGGCTGGGCGCCCAGCATCGTCGCCGCCGCAACGGCGGTCGGTACGACCGCGCTGATCGCAGCACCTCGCACTGCCGTGCTGGCAATGGTCCCTGCGTTGCTGGTCGTGGTGCTGCGCCGCCCCAGAGTTGCCGCCCTGGCTGCCGTGGTGCTGATGGCGTACCTCGGTGTGCAGATCACGTTGCGCCAGTGGGCGAGCCGCTACTTGGCGAACGCCGCGTGGCCGGGGATGTTCGCCGATCTGCATCGCCCCGGGATGATGGTCGTCGCGCTGCTGCTGGCCGGGTCGATCGTCACCCGGCCGGGAGAGGGACGGTCGGACTGACCGCGCCGATCGCACGGAAGTCGGACGTCGTCTGCACCAGTGTCGCGATCACGTAGAGGCCGAGACCGGTGAGCAGCGCCCGATCGAAGCCGACCGCCATCGACAGGATCGTCGTGGTGGAGCTGCCGATCACCGAGAAGAAGCCGTTGACCGCCCAGCACCATGCCACGAGGCGCCCGCGCACCGCCAGGTCGGTGCCGCCGGCCTCCAGGGCCATGTCGATGCCAGTGGGCAGGAACACGCCGAGCAGCAGACCGATCGGAAACAGCAGTGCGAACACGAGCGCGATGCGACCCCACTGCGGCCACGACAACGCAGCGTCGGTGAGCGGCCCTGACACGGTCATGTAGCCGAGGCTGAGCACCATCAGCACACCGGTCACCACCGGCAGGCCGACGTTGCCGAAGCGGCGCACCACGCCGGAGATGCGGGCGCCGACGGCGGTGGCGATCAGCAGCGTGAACAGGCTGACCGACAGCGACAGGGTCGGGAACCCGAGCAGCAGCGCGAACCGTTGGATCATCGAGATCTCGATCAGCATGAAGCCGAGACCGAGCACGGCGAAGTACACGAACAGTCGCCACCGTCCCGGCACCTGTGCCCCGCCGCCCGAACGGCGGCGTGTGATCGCGAAGGGCAGCCACAGGAACAGCGCCGCCACGACCGCAGCGATGCCCACCAGCACCACGAGCAGTCGCTCACCGATTGCGATCTCGTTGTCCTCGAAGCCGCGGTGCCAGTCGGTGAGCACCGTGCCGAAGCTGGTGAAGTGCCAGAAGAACGGGCGATCGTCGTCGATCGGACCGATCTCGAACGGGTACTGCGCGATGATCGCTTCCACATCGGCGTCGGAGCTCGTGATCAGGTCGGAGGTGATGCCGTCGGCCCGTTCCGCACCCGGCAGGTACTTCGCCGTGGCGTTCGGCACCTTCGTCAGTGCGGTGTGGATGCGGTCGATCTGTTCGCCGTCGGGTTCGGCTCGGAACAGCATGATCGTGCTGACCTTCTGCAGGTCGTTGTCGCCGGTGTCGACGAGCAGCCCGACGTGCCGGTCGAACGAGTCGACGCGAGGGCGCAGCGCCTCGCGGGCCGTCGTCAGGTATCGGGCGGTGCGCGTCGGTCGGCGATCGAACGCGAAGTCACCGAACTGCGCCACCATCATCCCTGTGTCCGACAGGTGGTCGAACGCGGTCTCGATCATCTGCCGGGTGTACAGGTAACTCTCGGAGAGCACGAAGGCCCCGGACGTCGCGGCGTTCGACGCGGCATAGCTGTCCGGTGCCACGAACCAGATCAGGTCGTACCGCTCCGACGAGCGGGCGAGGAACGTACGTCCGTCACCCTGCACGTAGTTCACTCGCGGGTCGTCGACGACGTGCCCCGAGTAGTCGGCGTAGTGGTTGCGGAGCAGATCCACCGTGACGGGGTTGAGTTCGACCGCGTCGACGTGCGAGGCGCCGTAGGTCAGCGACGCCATGATCTCGTTGCCGCCCGCAGCACCGATGATCAGCACGGACGGTCCGGAGTCGAGCGCCGCGAACGGGATCTGCCGGTTGTCGGTGTCGAATCGGGCAGTCGTGGCCCGGGTGCCGTCGTAGCGCCAGATCGACGACCCCCACAGGCCGTCGTGGTGCAGCACCTGCAGGTCGCCGAGGTCGACGGCATCGACCCGGAACACCGCACCCCAGTCGCCCGCCTGGATCGTGTCGGTGTCGCGCAACGTCTTGGTGTCGTCCGCGAGCACGCGCAGTTGCCCGCACGCAATGGCCACGACGAGCACGACGAGTGCGATGGCGGCCGTAGCGAGCCAGGCGCCACGGGCGACCAACGTCACGACCAGGCCGAGCAACACGAGCAACACCATCGACGCGAGGATCATCGCCGGGGGTCCGATCGTGGCCTGCAGCGGCACGGCCACGAGGCAGCCGAGTGCTGCACCGGTGAGATCCCAGAAGTAGAGGCGGCGCATGTCCGATGCCTGGTTCACCACGAGCGACGCGAACAGCAGACCGACGGCGAAGAACACACCCGTCAACGACACCGAGAGCACGAGCAGCAGCGTCAGCTGCCACACCGCCTGGGCGATGGTGCCGGTCCAGATCAGGTTGACGTCCGTGGGCAGCCGAGCGACGACGAGGTAGCCGAGCACGCCGACGGCGCCCGCGATCGGGGCGACACGCTGCACCAGGCGCACCGGGTCCTGCATACGGATTCGGTTCGAGAGCGACGTGAACGCGCCGGCGGCGCCGAGCCCCAGCAACGCCAGGCCGATCACGAAGTAGGTGTAGTAGTAGAAGAGCTTGAACGAGATGACGCGTGTGTACGCGATCTCCAGCGTGAGGCTGACGAAGCCGATGACGAACGCCGTCCCGAGCCGCAACGCCGGTCCACGCTCCACGACACGCGACGACGCGTCAGACATGTTCGTTCCCCCTGTTCACGGAGGGAAACGGTAGTTCAGCCGCCCAGCGCAGCCCCGATCAACCACGGACCGAACCATCGCTCGGCGAGCCAGGTCGCCGACTGCTCGGTCATGTGCGTGCCGTCGGGACGCCACATCTCGTCCTCCGAATGACCGGCGGCGGCGAACCAGCCGGCCATGTCGGCGAGGCGCACGACCTGGCCGGGTGCGGCGGCGGCGCCGGCGACCGTCTCGCGAATCACCTGATGCTCCACCTCGTAGCGGGACGATTCTCCGAGATCGGCCGTCTCGAAGTAGCTGTGCGGCGGGGGCGGCAACACCCACACCACCGTCGACACGCCGAGGTCGAGGAGCGACCTCGTCACCTCGGCGTACTGCGTCGTCATCCGCTCCCGGTAGCGCGCGTCGAGCGGCGTGAGCACGCCCTCATCAGGTGACCACTGGCGATCCGCGATGTCGACGATGGTCGTCATCAGCACCACCACGTCCGGGTGCACCCGCCGGATCCGCTCCGGCAGGTCCTGCTGCACGATCCGCCGCGAGTTCTCCACGAACGGCGCGGCGTTGAAGCTGGTGATCTCGCCGTCGAGGATGAAGCCGCACCCCTGGCACCACAGCAGATCCGTCTGCGCGTACTGCGGGTTCGCCACCGCCCACGCGGCGAGCCCCTGACCGGCGTAGAACGCCGTCGAGTCGCCGACCATGAGGATCCGCACCGGGCGACTGGGCGTCGGCGGCAGCGGCAGCACGACCTCCCCCGCGGTCGTGGTGGTGGCCTGCTCGGTGGAACTCGTCGTCGGGGATGGCCGGCTCGACGGCACGGTCGCCTCTGGGGCCGTCGTGGTGGTGGCACGCGCCAAGGTCTCGGCCGGCGCCCCGGTGTCGATCGACGCCTGTTCGAGCAGCTGGCCGTTCGCCTCCAGGAAGCCTCCGCCGACCGGCACCACCACGAGCACGGCCGCGAGCACCAGGGCCGAGGCCAGACCCATCGTGCGCGCCGTTCGCCGAGGCACCCATGTGGCGTTGCGAACCGGCTGCTCGAGCAGGCGGTACGACATCGCCGTGATGGCCAGCGTGATGCCGACAGCAAGGAGCGCGCCACCCCACGACCTCGTGTCCCAGCCGTGCTGACGGAGCAGCACGAACACCGGCCAGTGCACCAGATACAGGCCGTAACTCACCTTGCCCAACCACACCACCGGACGCACGGACAGCGCGGTGCGCACCGGCCCGTCGAACTGCAGCCCCAACACCAGCGCTGCCGACACGAGCGCGAACGGCGCCAACCAACCGGTGAAGGCCGGCCCGGCGCCGGACGGGAACGTGGCGCTGCACACCACGATCGCCACCGCGGCGACCGGCGCCAGCCAGGCCATCCGCGGGTGCAACTGGGGGCCGCGCCGCCACCACGCCGCCAGCGCCGCACCCACCAGCAGTTCCGGCAAACGCGACGGCGTCGACCAGTAGGCGGTGTCGGGCCCGAACCACACGCCGATCAGTGGCGCCAGCACCGCGAACAGGGCAGTGAGCGCCAGCACGGGACCCAGCACGTCGCGGCCACGCCGCGTCGACCAGCGCCACAGGCCCACGAGACACACCGGCCAGAGGAGGTAGAACTGCTCCTCGATCGCGAGCGACCAGTAGTGCTCGAGCGGCGAGGTGAACAGCGCCGACTGACCGAACAGCGCCGTGTAGCTGGACGAGCCGGCGATCTGCACCCAGTTGAAGACCTGCAGCAACGCGCCGAGCAGGTCGGCGCGCAGCCCGGGGACCAACTCGAACTCGCCGAGCCCGCGCGCAACGACGACCGCCAGCAGGACGGCCAGGCTGGCCGGTAGCAAGCGCCGAGCGCGCCGACCGTAGAACCTGGCGAAGTCCACCCGACCGTCGTGGTCGGCCTCTCCGAGAAGGAGCGAGGTGATCAGAAAGCCGGACAGGGTGAAGAACACCGACACCCCGAGGTACCCGCCCGGCATCCAGCCAACACCGAGGTGGAACAGCACGACGAGCGTGACGGCGAGCGCACGCACCCCGTCGAGCGCTGGTTGATGGCCGAGTCCTGGGCGGCTCATCCCGCCGCCTCGACGGCGAGTTGCCCGTCGGCGGCCGGCTCCTCGTCATCGTGTGCCGGGCCATCGAGACGGTCGCGACGGCGCTCCCACCACGCCGCGACTGCCACCGCAGAGAACAGCACGAGCGATGGTTCCGCGGACGAACGGATGCGGTGCGCACCATAGAACAGCACGGTGGTGATGAGCGTCACGACCATCGGCAGGAAGAGCAGCCAGCGGTCGCGCCGGCGCAGCAACCGTGCGCCGAAGCACGACAGCACCGCCAGCAACCAGAAGCACACGATGCCCGCCCACACCGCGCCGGCGGGCCGCTCCTCACCGGTGTCCTGGTGCAGGTGGCTGCTGAACCCGTAGAGGTCGAGCGTGCGACCGACACGCGCCAGCACCACCAGCGGCACCTCGGTGATGTGGTCCTTCATGTACTGCAGGCCCAACTGCCGCTGCCGCGCCGACCGAACACTGGGTTCCTCGTACGGGTTGTACGCCTCGTCCTTCAGCACGCAGCCGACGTCCCAGCCGCCGAGCGCCTCCCCGCCGTAGACGAGGTCGCAGTTCGCGCCGAGGATCGTCGTGCCGTCGTTCGTCGTCAGCAGCACCGGCCGGTCGAAGCGGGACAGGTTGAACAGCACCCACGGCGAGACCACGAGGACGACGGCGGTGACGGCAACGAGGGCGGGGCGCCACGGCAGCGCCGCCCGTCGTCGAGCGATCACCAGCCACGCGAAGAGGAACGGCACCAGCAACGCCACCTCGCTGCGTGCCAGCACGGCGAGACCCGCCACGATGCCGAGCAGGAACGAGTTGCGCATGAACCGATTCACATCGGTGGTGCTCACGGTTCGCCATGCGGCCCAGAGCGTCAACGCGACGAACAGCATGCTGATGCTCTCCGACATCACCAGTCCGTCGTTCATCCAAAGGTTCGGGTACAGGGCCCCGATCAGCGCTGCGGCGACACCCGCGGTGCGTCCGGCGAGATCCTCCGCGAAACGACCGAGCACCCACACCAGCAGAATTCCGGTGATCACGGTCACCAGCCGTTGCGTCGTCTGGTAGTCGTCGCTGTAACTGAACGGCCACATCAGCAGCGACGTCAGCGGACCGTGTTCGGCACCCGGCTGGTCGGCGAACATCTCGCGGAACCACACACCTTCGGTCAGCCTCCGAGCCTGGTCGCTGTAGTACCACGAGTCGTTCAGCAGCAGCGGATCACCGAACTTGGTGATCCAGTACGTGACGCGCACGACCGCCGCGAGCACCACGCAGGCCCACAGCGCGCGACGAGGCGGAACGGTCGATGTGGCTTCCATGGACGCTCGAAGAGTAGTCGCCGGACGCTCATTCAGTCCGGGCAGGCGGGCGCAGCTAGCATCGCCGCCCGTGACCGACACGAATGCTCCCGACGGCTCGCGCCGCTGCCTTTCCGTCGTGGTGCCCTGCTACAACGAGGAAGCGACGATCGTCGAGCTCCTCGGGAGGGTGCTGTCGTCACCGTGGGTCGCCGAGGTCGTCGTGGTCGACGACGGCAGCAGCGACAAGAGCCGGGAGCTGCTGGCCGAGTACGACCACCCGCTCGTGCGCGTGCACCTGCAGCCGCACAACATGGGCAAGGGCGCGGCGCTGCGCACCGGCTTCTCGCTCGTCACCGGCGAGTACGCCGTCGTGCAGGACGCCGACCTGGAGTACAACCCGGACGAATACGGCGTCCTGCTCGGCCCGCTCGAGCGTGGGGTCGCCGACGTGGTGTACGGCTCGCGCTTCGCCGGCGGCAACGCCCATCGTGTCCTGTACTTCTGGCACACCGTGGGCAACCGCTTCCTCACGTTGCTCTCCAACATGCTGACCGACCTGAATCTCACCGACATGGAGACGTGTTACAAGGTCTTCCGGCGAGAGATCATCCAGTCGATCGCCATCGAGGAGGACCGCTTCGGGTTCGAGCCCGAGGTCACCGCGAAGGTCGCCGCGATGCGCTGCCGCATCTACGAGGTGGGCATCTCGTACGAGGGCCGCACCTACGCCGAAGGCAAGAAGATCGGCTGGCGCGACGGTGTCCGGGCGGTGGTCTGCATCGTCCGCTACAGCCCGATCGGCCGACGGCTGCGCCGCGTGTCGTGAACACACGCCCGGAAGGCCGCTACTTCCCGCAGTTCGACGGCATCCGCGCGTTCGCCGTGCTCGCCGTGGTGCTCTACCACGCCGAGGCAGTGTCGCCCGGCGCCCCGGTCTTCGGGGGCGGCTTTCTCGGCGTCTCGGTGTTCTTCACGCTCTCCGGCTTCCTCATCGGCTCGCAGCTGCTGCGCGAGCACGAGACCCGCGGCGCGGTGGCCCTCGACGGGTTCCTGCGTCGACGGATCGCACGCCTCGTACCCGCAGCGCTGGTCACGATCGCGCTCGTCGTCGTGGTGTCGCGCACCGGGCTCGCGGCGTGGGGCGTGCCGGCCGGGTTCGCCCCGGCCGACGTCGCCGCCGCGGTGTGGAACGTCACCAACTGGCACCTGATCGCCCTGTCCGACGCGCAGCTGTTCCGGCTGTTCCATCCGCTCACGCACTTCTGGTCGCTCGCCGTCGAGGCACAGCTCTACACAGCGCTCGCGCTCGCCTGCTGGGCCATCGGTCGTCGGCCGCTGCGCCGGCTGCTGTGGGGTGCCGCCGCCGTTGCCTGGGCGACGTCGGCTGTCATCGCCCTTGCGGTGCACGGCTCGCTGCGCCGAGAGGAGTTCGGCACCGACATCCGCCTCGCCGAGTTCGCGGCGGGGGTGCTGCTGGCTGCCGCACTGCCCGAGGTGCGACGCCTGGTGGCGGGTCGACGAAAGGTGGCCGATGTCGCGGGGCTGCTGGGCATCGGAGGGTTCGCGGTCCTGGTCCGCTTCGCTGGCCGCGAGGACCATTGGCTCGTGACGGGCGGCTACGCGGCGCTCGCCGGCCTGTGGTGCGTGTGGTTGATCGCTGCCCTCGAAGGAACCGCCACTCGGCGCGTGCTGTCGCTACGACCGCTCGTGTGGCTCGGCACCATCAGCTACTCCCTGTACCTGGTGCACTGGCCGATCGTGCTGATGCTGAAGGACGATCGGCTCGGCACGGGTCGGTGGGCCGGCATCGCCGTGCGCGTGGCCGTGTCGCTCGCCGCCGCGTTCCTCCTCCACCTCGCGGTCGAACAGCCCCTGCGACGCACCGTGGCCGCCCGAGCGACGCGACCGGTCGTCATCGCCTGGCTCATCGCTGCCCTTGCGGTCACCGCGTTCGGTGTCGTCGCGTTGCGCGGCTGACGGTCACCTGAGCGGGGCGATGAACACCGCTGCAGGCTGCCCGATGATCAACATCCGCGCCATCGCCTGCTGCACCTCCGTCGGCAACCGCGGATCGAGCGAGGCGCCGAACAGGTTGGTGTCGACGAGTGGCAACAGCTCGTCCAGACCGGCGCCGGCGAGCCCTTCGGTCACGAGGTCGTGGAGCGCCTCGTACTCGGCCACTTCCTCCGGCGTGCGGAGATCCGCGTAGGCCACCTCGACGGCTCCGGGCTTGGCTCGCCACTCGTCGATGTACACGCCGGTCGACAGATGGATCTCCGCGTCCGCGACGGCGCGGTCGATCACGCGCTGCGGGGTGACGGGCACGCGAAAGGTCGGGTCGACCCCCACGTGCAGCCCCGCTCGCTCCAGCTCGTTCACCAGGCCGTAGCCCTGCGAGCCGAAGAAGTAGGCGTCGCTCCAGGTCACGACGTACTGGCCGTCTGCGCCCGTCGCCGCCCCGTTGCCATTGCGCACGGCAGCGATCGTCGACGGCAGCAGCGCGCCGAGCGGGTCCGACAAGCGCGGCTCGGGCACCTGTGCGTCCGCGGCGGCCACCACCAGCGAACCGAAGCTGAACACGGCGAGTGCCGCGCCCGCCGCGGTCACGCCGATGAGCAACGGGCGCCGCGACGCGTCGCCACGCCAGCGCCGCAACGCCACCACGTACGTGGCCAGGGACACGATCGCCATCGCCACCGTGACGCTCCACGCCCACAACGTCAGGTAGTACCAGACCTTGCCGAAGATGCGGACGATCGACATCGTCTCCAGCGCCAGCGTCACGGCCAACGTGGCGTGCAGCCACAGCAATGCACGGTGCCGCAACCGCCATGCCACCGCGACGGCGCCGAGCCACACCACCAACAGCACCGCACCCGGCAGCACCGACCGCTCGGCGGCGTACGCGGCGTCGACGAAACCGCCCGAGCCACCACCGGCGACGGCGTGCCAGACGTCGAGGTGACGGAGCAGCACCTTCAGGCCCTCCTTCACGCCGATGGGCTCCTCCGGAGGGTTCATGAAGTGCTGCTGCAGCATGCGGATGTTGCCAGGGTCGTGCACCAGCTGATCGATCAGCGGCGGCAACCAGAGGACGAACCCGACGCCGATGGACCACAGCAGCGAACGAAGCGCTCCCCCATCACCCCGGCGCCACCGCACGATGGTGAGCACCGCGCCGACGCCGAACAGCCCCAGGCACAGCAACAGGTACGGCACGTGGGTCTGCGCGCACAGCGTGCCCGCCACCACCATCGGGATCAGCATCCGGTGGTCGCCCTCGAACACCATCCACGCCGCGAGGACCACCACCGTCCACGCAACGAGTGGCAGGTACGGGTTCCACGGTTGCGACAGCACGCCGATGCCGTAGCCGCGCAGCGACAACAGCAGCCACACGCTCACCGCGCCCGCCAACCACAGACCGCCGCGCCGGAACGCCAGTGCGACGGCGGTGCCCACGGCGGCGACGTTGACGAGGATCGCTCCGACGAGCATCGCCCACGAACTCGAGCCGAGCACACGGTAGGGAACGGCGACGAGATAGAAGCTCAGCGGACCAGGGTGACTCCCTTGCTCCGGGAACTTTCCGATGCGGCCGGGGAGGCCGATCAGCGGTGTGTGCGCCCCGAACACGTCGCGGACCCGGAACTCGGTCATCGCCAGGTCGAGCACCGGGTAGTAGTGACGACGGTGCAGCACCACCGCGGCGAGCAGCAGCGGGAACCCCACGACCGCAGCGGCGAGCAGACCGATCTGCCAGGCACGCCAACGCGACAGGCGATCGATGAGCCCGCGCACGGTCTTCACTTCGGGTCGCGGTGGAACACGTCGCGCACGCCCCAGCGGGTGACGAGCAGCATCGACTCGGCGACGATCCTGCCCGACATCTTCGACACGCCCTTCTCGCGGTCACGGAACGTGATCGGTGTCTCCACGATCGTCGAGCCATGCCGCGCCAGGCGTCGCACCAACTCGGTGAGGAACGCGTAGCCCTCGGCCGTCGTGGCCCCGGGGTCGGCAGCCTGCAACGCGCTCGCGCGGTACGCCCGGAAGCCGCTGGTGCAGTCACGCACCTTCATCCGCAGCACGAACCCCGTGTAGCGGTTTCCCCAGCGGGACAGCAGGCGGCGGTGCGTCGGCCAGTCCACCGTGCCGCCGCCCTCCACGTAGCGCGAACCGATGACGGCATCGGCACCTCCCTGGACGAGCCCCACCATCGTGGGGATCACGTTCGGGTCGTGGGAGAAGTCGCTGTCCATCGACACGATGACCTCGTAGCCCTCGTCGAACGCCACCTGGAAGCCGTGCCGGTAGGCGGCCCCCAGCCCGGCCTTCCCGGCGCGGTGCAGCACGGTGACCCGCCCCAATTCGGCCGCAGCCTCGTCGGCGAGCGCGCCGGTGCCGTCCGGGCTGTTGTCGTCGACGACGAGGATGTCCGCCTGCGGCGCGGCGTCGCGCACCGCATGCAGGAAACGGACGATGTTCTCCGCCTCGTTGTAGGTGGGGACCACGACCAGGGTGCGCACGACGAGGGAGGCTAGCGGTTGACCCCGCGCTGACTACGCTGACCAGCCGTGCCCGTCGATCCCATCAGTGCCACCCCGAGCACGGGCGAGGGCCTCCCGATAGCCTCGTCGATCTTGAACGACAGCCAGGTCACACCGCTCGAGCAGCAGCAACTCCGCGTCGCGGCGGACGGTGGTGACACCTTCTGGCACCGTGTCCGCTTCCGCCTGGTGCTGCAGGCCGCGCGCCGTTCGGGGGCGAGCACCGTGCTCGACATCGGCGCCGGTTCGGGACAGCTCGGCGACTGGCTGGCACGGTCGGCCGGCGACATCGCGTATCGCTTCGAGGAGGATTCGGCGGTGCTCGACACCCTGCTCACCGAGCGCTTCGGCGAGGCGCACCGCGGCACCACCGACGAACCGATCCCGGCGTCGACGTTGGCCGTGATGCTCGACGTGCTCGAGCACATCGAGCACGACGACAGCATGCTGCGCGGTCTCCATGCTCGCATGGCCCCAGGCGCACAACTGTTCATCACGGTCCCCGCCTTCCAGTGGGCCTTCAGCTCGTGGGACACGTCGCTCGGGCACCATCGCCGCTACTCCCGGCCGCAGCTGCGCGACCAGGCGCGCGCCGCCGGCTTCCGTGTGGACCAGTCGTCCTATCTCTTCCCCGAGCTCCTCCCCCCGGTCCTGCTGCGCAAGTGGCGTCGCAGCGAACGCGAGGGCGCCGACTTCCCGTCGCTCCCCCGTGCGGTGGACCGCACCGCCGAGGCCGTCAGCCGCGGCACGGCAGCCGTGCGGCGGATCTGGCCCGCGGGCACGTCGGTCGTCGCGTTGCTCACCAGGGAAGGACCCCTCGCGTGATCTGGGTCGTCAGCCCGATGCTCCACGACACGGTGTCGTTCGCGCGTCTGCACGACGAAGTGCGCACCGCCGTCGCGGCGTCCGGCGATCACCGCGCCCTGCGCTTCCTCGTGGTGGACGACTCCGCCGGCACCGACCCGGACGTCGAGTCGCTGCAACGACTCGGCGACGTCGAGGTGCTGACACCGCCGTTCAACCTCGGCCACCAGCGCGCCATCGTCTACGGCCTCAGGCACCTGAGTCCCACGCTGGAGGACGACGACGTGGTCGTGACGATGGACTCCGACGGCGAAGACCAGCCCGCCGACGTGCCGCGGCTCCTCGCCGCAATGGAGGCGTCGAACGCCGTGCTCGTCCTCGCTCAGCGCACCAAACGGTCCGAGCCGCTGCTCTTCCGAGTGCTGTACTCGATGTTCCGGATCTTCTTCCGGTGCATGGCCGGCATCACGGTCATGTCGGGCAACTTCGCGGCGCAACGCGGCGACTCGCTGAAGGCGACGGTGCACCACCCGAGCTTCGACCTCTGCTACTCCTCCACCCTGCTGGCGCTGCGCCGGGCCACCACGACGGTGCCCTGCGCCCGCGGCCACCGCTTCGCCGGCCGATCGAGGATGAACACGTCGTCGCTGATCGCGCACGGCATCCGCATGCTCCTCCCCTTCTCGGAACGGATTGCCGCGCGCATGCTGGTCATCGCCGCCCTGTCGTTCGTCGGCCTCGCCACATTGCTCACTCTCACCGCGCTGTCCGTCATCGGCGGGACGGTCGCGGCGTCGCTCACCACGGCCGCTGCCGTGTTGTTCGTGGCCTCGTTCGTCAGCTTCCTCGTACTGTTCTCCGGCTTCTCACAGTCGTCGTCGGTGGCGATGAAGGGCCTCGGAACAGCGTGACCCACCGGCAGGTGGCGTGGGCGCGGGGCGCCATGCTGGCGGCGGCGATCCTTCCCATCGTCGTCGCAGTGGCGCGCGCGCTCGCCCAGCACTGGTTTCCCATCGGCGACAACGCATTGCTCTACATCCGCGTCGTCGACGTCGGTACCCATCACCATCCCTGGCTCGGCTCGTGGACGTCCGCCTCCCTCAGCGTGGGCGAGAACATGAACAACCCAGGGCCGATCTACCAGGACCTCGCGGCGCCGTTCGCGAAGTTCCTCAGCCCCGGCCCCGGCGCCGCCGTGGCCGTCGGCTCCATCAACGCGGCGACCGTGGTGGCGATCAGCGCCGCCGCCCGGCGCATCGGCGGCTGGCGCTTCGAGCAGTGGGCACTGCTCGCCACGGTCGCGCTCGCGTGGACCATGGGCAGCGAGCTGCTCATCGACATCTGGCAGGCCCACGCGCTGCTGATCCCGTTCATGCTGATGCTGGTCCTGCTCGTCGGCCTGGCGGCGGGCCAGGCGTGGACGTTGTTCTGGTCGCTCGCCGTGGGATCGGTGTTGTTGCAGACCCACATCAGCTACGCATACATCCTCGCCGTCCTGGTGCCGGCCGCCGTGATCAGCCTGCTGCTCGTCCGCCGTGCACGACCACATCGCCCTTGGCGCGAGGCACTTCGCAGCCGGCGGGTGCTGGTGGGCAGCGTGGCGCTCGTCGCGATCTGGGCACAACCGTTGATCGAGCAGTTCTTCGGACCGGGCAAGGGCAACCTCAGCCGGCTGGCCTCCAATGCCGGTGGCGGCGACCTGCAGGTCGGATTGCGGCAAGCGATGGGCATCGGAGCGAAGGTTTACGCCCTCCCCCCGTGGTGGATGCGCAGCGGCTTCTCGACGTCCGTACCGAACACGCCGCTCACCGGCACTCCGGACCAGCCGCAGATCGTCATCCCCAACCTGCCCGGCGTCGTGGTGTCCGCGCTGTGCCTGCTCGCCGTGGCCGCCGTGCTCGCGCTCGGCATCGTCCGCAACCGAGGCACCGAACGCGACCTGCTCGCGCGGGCCTCGATGCTCGCGCTGGTCGCCACCGTCGGCAGCGTTCTGGCCGTGGCGAACCTCACCGTCGGACCGGTCGGGTTGTCGGCGCACCACGTCCGGCTGTTGTGGCCGTTGGCCGTGTTCATCCACGCGACCATGCTCGCCATCGCCGTCGCCGAGTTCAGTCGGCTCGACTGGGCCTGGTTTCCACGGGCCACCGAGTTCGCTCTCACCGGGCTGGCCGTCCTGCTCGGCGTGCTCGCTGTCCCGTACGATGCGCAGCCACAGGGACCGGTGGCGGACTATGCCACGATGTCGACGATGCGCCGCATCATGCCGCAGATCGCGTCACTTGCCGCCGTGCAGCCGGTGTTCTACGACACTGCGAACCTTCGCCCCTTCGAGCCGTACAGCAGCACCATGATGATGACGATGCAGGACATGGGCATCGAGTTCCGGGTGAAGGACGAGGGCATGATCCGCCAGCTGGGCGAGGGCCGCCGACTCGACGGCACCGAACAGGCACGCGTCTTTCAACTGCAGGGCCCGCAGGCGTTGCTGTACTCGGGCACCGCGTGCCGTATCGCGATCGCGAGCCAGCTGTCCCCCGCCGATGAGGACGTGGCGATCGCCAACTCCGACCGCCTCATCGAGATGCTCGTCGCCGGGTCCATCGACGTCGACCCCGCAGAACTCGAACGCGCCGGCCCCGACCTGGCCGCCGACTTCGAGGCAGCACGGGCTGGCGACCGCGACGCCGCCCACCGGCTCGTGAACGCCGGCTTCCTCAGCGCGTGGTACTTCCGCGGCGCGGTCGACGCCGCCGACGACCCTGGCGACCTGTTGCCGGTGCTCGACCGCTACATCGACACCGTGTACGCCCTCTACAGCGAGCAGTCGGCGCCGTGCCCCGGATGATCCCGCAGGTCGTGCTCCGATGAGCCTCGCCGCCACTCCCGCGCTTCCCGTGATCGGCAACTTCGCGCATCGCCTGCTCGCCGTCGACCTGCCGGACCTCCCGGCCGAGCGGCGCCGTGAGGTGGTCGCGTTCATCGCCCACCGAATCGACACGATGCCCAGCTTCACCCGATTCGGCGTGCTGACCATCGGCACGGTCTTCCGGGTGCTCCTCGCCCTGCCCGGCGGCTGGGGCCTGGCGAGGGTCCTGATGCGTCTGCCACTGCCGTTCGTCGGGGAGTACCCGCGCCTGACGCGATCGCTCGGCTTCGCCTACGTCTGGGAACACTGGCCCACCACCTCACCCACCGGAGCGCCGGCATGATCGCCACCGCGGCAACGGGCCGGATGGATGCCGATGTCCTGGTCATCGGCAGCGGTGCGGGCGGTGCGACGACCGCCACGGTGCTCGCCGAGGCCGGTCTCGACGTCCTGGTCGTCGAGGAGGGCGCCTGGGTCGAGCAGGGCGACGTCGTGCCGTTCTCGCTGGACCAGATGGAGCGCCAGTACCGCTCCGGCGGCGTCACCGTCGCGCTCGGCTTCCCCTCGCTCGCCTACACCGAGGGCCGGTGTGCCGGTGGCGGCACCGAGGTGAACAGCGGCCTGTACTGGCGGCCGCCCGGCGAACTGCTCGAGCGGTGGCGCGACGACTTCCGCATCCGCGACTTCGAGCCGGAGGACCTGCTGTCGATCGCCGACGAGGTCGAGCAGGCGATCAGCGTCAGCATGGTGCCCGGCGGCTACGGCGCACCCAGCGAGATCCTCCGCGACGGCGCGGCTGCGCTCGGATGGCAGCACGGCGAGGTGCCGCGCTGGATGACCTACCCGAAGGGCAAGGACGCCGTCACCGGCGAACGCCAGTCGATGACCCGCACCTATCTGCCGCGTGCCGCCGCGGCCGGTGCCCGCATCGTCACCGGGTGCCGCATCGACCGACTGGTGCTCGACGGCAGCCGGGCCACCGGTGCCGTCACGACGCTCTCCGACGGCACTCCGGGCACCATCTCGTTCCGCCATGTGTTCGTCTGCGGCGGTGCCATCCAGACGCCGGCCATCCTGCAGCGCTCCGGCGTGCGCGGTCACGTCGGTCGCACGCTCGCCGTGCACCCCACCGTGAAGCTGGCCGCCCGCTTCGCCGACGTGATCAACGTGCCCGATGACGTGCCGGTGCACCAGGTGAAGGAGTTCGCCCCGCACCTGTCGTTCGGCGGGTCGGCGAGCAACCCGGGCCTGGTGGCACTGAGCCTGCTGGACCAGTGGCCGACATTTCGCAAGCACGTCGTCGACTGGCCGCGGATGAGCGTGTACTACGCCGCCATCACCAGCGAGGGCCGCGGCCGCGTGATGTCGCTGCCCCGCATCAAGGACCCGATCGTCACCTACGGACTCACGCACCGCGACCGCGAACTCCTGCGCAGCGGCTTGGCTCGCCTGGCACTGCTCATGCTGGAAGCCGGCGCCGAGGAGGTGTTCCCCTCGTTCAAGGGGGCACCCGCCATTCGCTCGCGCCGCGACGTCGCCACCATGCAACAGGCCTTCAGCGCCTCCAAGGCCACGGTCATGACGGTGCACCTGTGCAGCACGGTGCCGATGGGCGAAGCCACCGACCGTTGCGGCGCGGATTCCCACGGCCTGGTGCACGGCCTGCGCAACGTGCACGTCAACGACGCATCGCTCCTGCCCACCGCACCGGGCGTGAATCCGCAGGCGTCGGTGATGGCCTTCGCCATTCGCAACGCACGCCACTTCGTCGCCACAGGAGGCTCCCGTGCCTGAACGCTGGTCCGCCCCGCACACCACCGTCGTCACCGGCGCCAACGGCTGGCTCGGCCGGGCGCTCGTGCGCCGACTCCTCGCCGACCCGGGCCGCGCACGCCTGCGCCTGCTCGCCCACAGCACGTCCGATGCGGGCGCGCTGCGCGACTTCGTCGGCGATCGCGCCGAGGTGGAGATCGTGATCGGCGACGTGTCCCGCGCCGACACGGCCAAGCGACTGCTGCACGGCGTCGGAGCCGACGCCGACGTGCTGCACACCGCCGGGATCATCCACCCCTCGAAAGTGCGTCAGTTCACCGAGGTCAACGTCAACGGCACACGTCACGTCACCGAGGCCGCGCTCGACGCCGGGGTTCGCCGTCTGGTGCACGTCTCGTCGAACAGCCCGTTCGGCACCAACCCGCACCGCGACGACACGTTCCGCGCCGACGAACCGTTCAACCCGTACCTCGGCTACGGCAAGAGCAAGATGTTCGCCGAGATGGCCGTCAACGAATCGGCAGCGGCCGGCCTCGACACCGCCATCGTGCGCCCACCGTGGTTCTACGGCCCGTTCCAGCCCCCACGCCAGACCACGTTCTTCCGCATGGTCCGCGCCGGGAAGTTTCCGGTCATCGGCAACGGCGACCAGCGCCGGTCGATGGTCTATGTCGACAACCTGGTGGACGGCGTCCTCGCCGCCGAGCTGACCCCAGGGGCGAAGGGCAAGGGCTACTGGATCGCCGACGCCCGCGCGTACACGGTGGAGGAGATCGTCGAGACGGTCGGTCGAGCGCTCACCGACGAAGGCCTGTCCGTGGCGCCGCCCACCACGCACCTGCCGCGTCTCGCCGCCCGCGTCGCCGAGACCGGCGACCGCGTGCTGCAGGCCGTCGGGGTCTACCAGCAGCAACTGCACGTGCTCGGCGAGATGGGCCACACGATCGCGTGCGACATCAGCCGCTCGACTGCCGAGATCGGCTACGAACCGAGGGTCGAGCTGTACGAAGGAATGCGCCGCAGCATCCGCTGGTGCATCGAGAACGGGCTCGAGCTGTGACCGTCAGCCTCGTCACCGGCGGCAGCGGCTATTTCGGTTCGCTGCTCGTGCAACGTCTCCTCCGCGCCGGGCACACCGTGCGCGTGCTCGACCTGAACGACGCCGACGACCGGCCCGCAGGAGTCGAGATCGTGCTCGGCGACGTGCGCGATCGCGCCACCGTGGCCGCCGCCGTGGACGGCGTCGACATCGTGTTCAACAACGTGGCCCAGGTACCACTGGCAAAGGACCACGAACTGCTGCGCACCGTCAACGTGGACGGCACGGTGCTGCTGCTCGCCGAGGCTGCGAAGGCCGGCGTGCGCAAGGTGGTGCACACGTCGTCGTCGGCGGTGTTCGGCGTGCCGCGTGAGAACCCGGTGCTCCCCTCCACGGTGCCATCGCCCGCCGAGGAGTACGGCCACGCCAAGCTCGCCGCCGAATGGGCGTGCCTCGACGCCGTGCGTCACGGTCTCGACGTGTCGATCGTCCGACCGCGCACGATTCTCGGCCATGGGCGCCTGGGCATCTTCGGCATCCTGTTCGAGTGGATCGCCGACGGCGCCGACGTGTTCGTGCTCGGCGACGGCAGCAACCGCTACCAGTTCGTGCACGCCGACGACCTGGCCGACGTGTGCATCCTCGCCGGCGAGCACGCCGGCCCGGGCGTCTTCAATGCCGGCACCGACCGGTTCGGCACGATGCGCGAGTCACTCGAGGCGCTCTGTGCCCATGCCGGCACCGGCTCGAAGGTGCGATCGCTGCCGGCCGGGCCGGCCGCCATCGGCATGAAGGCCGCTGCCGGCCTGCACCTGGCCCCGTTCGCGCCGTACCACTGGTTGATGTACAGCAAGTCGCTGTGGTTCGACATCCACCACGTGCAGGACACACTCGGCTGGCAGCCGAAGTTCTCCAACGCCGAGGCGCTCGCCGACAGCTACGACTGGTTCCTGCGCAACCGCGCCGACGTCGACGGCACCAGCGCGGCGGGCACCACACGCAGCCACCATCGCAGCACCGCCAAGCAGGGTGCCCTGAAGGTCATCAAGGCCGGCACCCGCCTGCTCCCGCACTGAGGCACGGCCGTGGTCAGCGGCGATGCTTCGCCATCACCTCGCCGTGCAGGCCACGCAGCACGCCGGTGGCCGACGCCTCCCACGTGAGCGTGCGCGCACGGGCCAGCGCTGCGACCGCCAGCTCGTCGCGGCGACGGCGGTCGAGCAACACGTCGGCCATCGCATCGCCGAGTTGCTCGAGTGGCACCAGCACGCCCGTGGTCCCGGCCACCACGCTCGAGCGGTGCCCATTGATGTCGGTCGCCACGCACGGTGTGCCGCAGGCGGCGGCCTCGGTGAGCGTCAGCCCCCAGCCCTCGGCGAGCGAGGCGCTGGACACCAGCCACGAGCGTTGATAGAGGGCTATCAACTCCTCGTGCGACAGGCGTCCCGCGAGATGGATCCAGTCATGCGCGTGATGACCGGCGATGTGGGCCTCCAGCACCGGACGCAACGGCCCTTCGCCGACGATCACCAGTTGCAGGTCGGGCACGCGTTGCTTGGTGATCACCGCGGCCTCGATGAGCTGGTCCTGGCGCTTCACCGGGGCGAGACGGCCCACGCACACGACCGTCGGCACCGGAGCCAACTCGCCACCCGGCACGAACATCTCCTCCACACCATTGTTGACCGCCACCACCCGGTCCTTCGGGAAGCCGAGGTGCAGCAACTCGTCACGGGTGGCGTCGCTCGGCGTCATCGTCAGCGTGCGTCGATAGAACGGCGGCGCCACACGAGCCTCCAGTGCTCGGCCGAAGGACGCCAGCGGGGTGGGGAGCAGCTGATCCCACATCGGGCCGTGCACGTGGTGCAGGAACGTGATCTTCGGCTTGCGGCACCACACCGGGCTGAACCACGGCACGCCGTTCCAGATCTCGACGAGCGCGTCGTACGACCGCGGGTGGGCGATCTCCCAGCCGGTCCCGCGCGCGAACACGCTGTACCGGCTACCACGCCGCACCACCGCGTAGCCGTTGCGCTGCGACACCTGCGGCAGGCCGGCCGCATACGACGTCCGCTGCGTCACGTCCAGCCCGGCCTCGGCCCAGCGGCGCATGAAGTGATCGGCGTGCACCTCCGACCCACCGGCATCCGGGTCGTCCAGGTCGCGCCACGCGAGCACGTGCACGCGACGACAGCCGACCGAGCGCATCTCTTCAGCGAGCTCCGGGATGGATGGCGTGGACTGGGACGACATGCCGGCGTGACGCTATCCAACCGACCTCCAGTCAGTAGCATCGCCACCCGTGACCGACGCCAGGAACGACCTGCCCTTCGTCCTCGGCGGGCGGCCGTCGCTGCGTCCTCGGCGCAGCAGCCTGCTGTCGGTGGCGATGATCCTCGCGGTCGTCGCCATCCCGCTGCGCGGCCTGTTCCGTTCCACCGGCAGCTCGATGGAAGAGGGCTTCATGCTCGTCTTCCCGAAGCGACTGCTGGCGGGCGACGTGCCGAACGTGGACTACCTGCACCTCTACGGCCCGTTCTCGTTGCACGTGCTGGCCGGCTGGTACACCGTCTTCGGGTACACGCTCGAGGCGCAGCGGGTGTTCGGCCTCGTGCAGCACCTCGGCATCGTGTTCGCCCTCTACACGCTCGCCCGTGCGTGGGGGTACCGCACCGCCGTCATCACTGCGGTCACCGTGACGCTCCTGGTCCTCACCCCGATCGGCCTGTCGGCGCTTGCGTGGGAAGGCGGTATCGCCCTCGGCCTGTGGAGCGTCGTGTTCGGCGTGCGCGCCCAGCACGTCGACGGGCAGGCACGGCGGACGGCGCTGGTCGCCGCCGGCGTGCTGGCCGGCTTCGCGCTCGGGTACCGTCCCGACCTCGCCCTCGCCCTCGGCCTGGTGCACGGCTGGCTGCTGTGGCGCCACCGGAAGGCCGGCAACGGCGCCTGGAAGCCGGCCGGCATCGGCCTCGTCCTCGGCCTCGTGCCGATGTTCGTCCACCTCGCGATCGCCGGCATCGGGCCGAGCGTGCAGGGCATGTTCATCGACCCGGTGTTCCACCTGCGACCCGGCCGCGAGCTGCCCCGGCCGCCGACGTTCGGCCGGATCGACGGTGCGCTGCAGGCGGTCGCCGAAGGCCCGGCCGACGCCCCGTGGTGGAAGTTCCCGGCCATGTCCGCCAACCACCAGCTGTTCTTCTGGTTCTGGGTCGTGATCGTGGTCGCCCTGGCCATCCCGCTGATCACGTGGCGGCTCGCCCGCCGTCACGGTTGGACCACACATCTCGTGGTCCTCATGGGCGCCGCGCTGTTCGGACTCGGCATGCTGCCGCAGGCGATGCAACGCCCGGACAGCACCCATCTCGCGTGGGGATCGTGCGTGTCGTTCGCGCTGCTGCCGTGCCTGGTGGTCGAGATCCTCTCCCGTCGCCCCGCAGAGCGTGTCACCACACGTCACGCGCCGATCGTCGCCGGACTCGTCGTCGGCGCCGTGATGTTCGTCATCTGCCCGTTCTTCACCTACCGCTACTACCTGCTGCAGACCCGCATCTCGGTGGGCAACAAGCCGGGGGGCTACGAGGTCGAGCGCGACGGCCGTCGTTTCTACTTCGGCAACGCGGCACTGCAGGCTGCGAGCCAGGCGATGATGAACGACCTCGAGGCGAAACTGCAGCCGGGCGAACGCCTGCTCGTGGGCCCCGCCGAACTCGGCCGCACCATCTACAGCGACGCCGCGTTCTACTACCTGTTCCCCGAACTCGACCCAGCGACGTACTTCATCGAGATGGACCCGGGTCTGGCGGACAACGAGGGCTCACGCCTCGCCGACGACGTCGCCTCGGCCGACTGGCTGATCCTCACGAATTTCTGGACGGGCTGGTTCGAGCCCAACGCTTCGTCGACCTTCGGCGGCGACGCCCCCAATCAGGTGGTCGCCGACCGCTTCTGCCTCGAGGGCAACTACCTCGACGCGCTCGTGCTGCTGTACCACCGCTGCGACAAGGGTGACGGCGTCAACCCGGCCACCATCGGCATCGGCCCCGACCGCCGCGCCGACTTCGAGCGCGAGCTCGCGACCCGCGGCCTCGACTGACCCTCGGCTTCTCGGGCTGATTCGTCCCACATCAGCTTCTCGGGCTGATTCGTCTCGAAAACCGCAACTGGGAGCAAACAGAAGCGGGCCGACACTTCCCAGGAAGTGTCAGTTGATGGGCAGGCGGCGCCAGACGGGGCCGGGCAGGTGGCGCAGCACCGAGAACACCACGCGCAGGATGCCGGGTGCCCACACCGTACGGCGGCGGCCACGCAGTCCCTTGGCGGTGGCCTCGGCCACCTTCTCGGGCGTGGTCGAGAACGGCGCGGGCTGCAGCCCCTGCGTCATCGCCGACTTCACGAAGCCCGGCCGCACCACCAGCACGTGCACGCCCTCGCCGGCCAGGCCGTCACCGAGGCCCTGTGCGAACCCGTCGATGCCGGCCTTGGTGCCGCCGTACACCGGGTTCGCCTTGCGCACCCGCTCCCCCGCCACGCTGCTGAGCAGCACGATGGCGCCGTGGCCCTGCGTCCGCATCCGGTTCGCGACGGCGATGGTGGCGGTGACCGTGCCGGTGAAGTTCACGTGCGCGACGGCTGCGGCAGCCGTGGTGTCCTTCGACGTCACGTCACCATCACCCAGCAGCGCGAATGCCACGATCGCCACGTCGATGTCCCCGTGGCGCGCCGTCACGTCGGCCACGAATGCGTCGTGGCTCGCCGTGTCGTTCCCGTTGAACGCAACCACCTCGACCGTCAGCTGATCGTGACGCAAGCCTGCGGCGGCCTGCTCGCCCTTCGCGAGGTCACGGCAGCCCAAGACCACCGTGCGCGCCGCCGGGCTGAGCAGCTCGCGAACGATGGCCAGGCCGATGTCGCTGCTCCCACCGAGGAGCAGGATCGTCTGCGGTTCGCCGAGTGCGTTGTCCATGTGGTGTTGCTCCGTCAGTCGGTGAGGCCGAGCCGGCGCGACAGATCGCTCTGCCACACGCCGTGCGGATCGACCGCGTCGCGCACGGCCTTCCACTCGTCCAGTCGGGGGTAGCCGCGGCGGATGGCAGCCGCGGTCGTGTGCGCGTCCTTCGCGAAATAGTGGCGACCGCCGGCGTCGAGCACCAGCCGGTCCAGCCCGTGCAGCAGATCGCCGAGCCCGCGCGATGCACCCGGCACGTCGAGCGCCAGCGTCCAGCCCGGTGCAGGAAAGCTGAGCGGCGCATCGTTGGCGGCACCGAAGCGCTTGAGCACCGCGAGAAAACTCGCCGCGCCGCTGGCAGCCAGCCGCTCGATGACGGTTCGCATCGTGTCCTCGGCTCCGAACGGCACGACGAACTGGTACTGCACCATGCCCTTCGCACCGTATGCACGGTTCCACGATCCGACCAGGTCGAGCGGATGGAAGAACGCGCCGATCCCCTGCAGTTCCGCCAGCCGGCGGCGCGGTGCCTTGCGGAACCACAACTCGTTGAACGCAGCAACCGTGGCGTGATTCAACACACCCATCGGCGGCACCAACGGTGGCACCGACACCAGTTGGTGCGGCCCGTACGCGAACGGTTGCACCGCTTCCTTGGGGCCGAGCTGGTCGAGCGTGGCGTGGTCGCCACGAGTCAGCACGCTGCGACCGAGACTCGCGCCCTTGGCCACCAGGTCGATCCACGCCACGCTGTAGCGGTAGGCGTCATCGCCCTCGCTCATCTCGGTGAACAACGTCTCCAGGTCGGGGATCCGCGTCGTGTCCACCGACATGCGACTGGTCTCGATGGGCAGCAGCGTGACCGTGGCGTCGAGAATGACGCCGGTCAGGCCCATGCCACCCACCGTCGCCCAGAAGAGGTCGGGACGAGCGTCAGGTCCCGTCGACACGACTGAGCCGTCGGCCAACAACAGGGTGAGCCGCACGACGTGGTTGCCGAAGGAACCTTCGACGTGGTGATTCTTCCCGTGGATGTCGCTCGCGATCGCACCGCCAATGGTGACGAAACGCGTGCCCGGGGTGACCGGCACGAACCAGCCGCGCGGCACGATGACCCGCAGCAGGTCGTCGAGGCTCACGCCGGCCGGAACGGTGACGGTGCCGATCGTCGGATCGAGCACCGCCTGATGCGCCGAGCCGAGGAGGCGCAGCACCAGGCCACCCGCGTTCTGCGCGGCGTCGCCATAGCTACGCCCGAGACCGCGCACCAGCGCGCCACGGGGGCCAGCCTCCTTCACGGCGGCGGCGACCTCGTGGTTCGGCAGCTCGAGCACCTCTGCCACCGTGGCGTTGGTGCGTCCCCAGCCGGTGAGCGGACGACGGATCTGCATCGGCACGACTGTCAGTATGGCCATTCCGGCTCGCGCCCGGTGATCGCGCGCAGCACGCCACCGAGCTTCACCGTGATGAGCACCTTGATCAGCAGGTTCTTCGCGAACCACGGCAGCTGCGCAGCCAGGCGCAGGGCGTTCAGCGCGCGGCTCTTCGGCGTGCCATCCAGGTCGGCGCGGAACTCGGTCAACGAACGAGCCCGGCCGACATAGCGCCAGCGCCCACTCACCATCAGTTCGCGCAGGATCGCGAGCGTCACTCCCACCGAGGAGAACGAGTCGTGGATCAGCATCGTGCCACCGGGCGTGACACGTGCCCCCCAGTCCCGGATGTCGGTGCGCGCAGGTGCGTATCGGTGCGCGCCATCGATGTAGAGGACCGCGATCTCACCTTGCACCTCGGCGTGCGCGGTGTCGCTGAAGGCGCGCACGTGGCGCACGTGGTCGGCGACGGCCGCCGCGACGAGGTTCGCGTTGAAGCGCTCGTGGTCACCCTGCGCCTCCTCGGCGAAGCCCTCGATCTCCTGCGGCCCACGGTCGTTGCCAGCGTGAGGGTCGATCGCCACCACCGGCACCTCGGCCGGCGCCGCACTGGCGAGCACGATCGTGCTGCGCCCCTGGAAGCTGCCGATCTCCACGATCTGGTCACCCGGCCGCGTGGACGCAGCAGCCCGGTACAGGCGCTCTGCCTGGTCCGGGCTCATCCAGCCCTGCACATCGGCCACCTGCACCAATGCCTCGTCGAACGTCCGCTGACTCATCCGATGTACACCCCCAGGCCGAACACCACGACCCACAGAAGGCCGAGGACCTGCAACGTACGGTCCGCGGCGAAGATCTCCTCCGGCGCTGCGCCATGACCCTGTTCGAGGATCAGCGTGTAGCGCAGCAGCGCTGTCACCATCGGCACGATCGACAACTCGTAGAACGGCCAAGTCGAGCCGCTGATCTCCTTGGTGTCGAACGCCCAGATGCAGTACGTCACGAGCGTCGCGCCCACGCTCACCGACAGCACGATGCGCAGGAAGCCGAGGGTGTAGTCGTCGAGCGACGCACGTGCCGCGCCGGCATGATCGCCGTACTCGCGCAGTTCGGCGTATCGCTTGCCGGTGACGATGAACAACGACCCGAACGAGGTGACGAGCACGAACCAGGTGCTCATGTGCACCTCCGTCGCCACGGCACCGGCGATCGCTCGCAGCACGAAGCCGGCGGCGATCGCCACCAGGTCGACCACCGCGACGTGTTTCAGCAGCGTGGAATACGTGGTGGTGAGCGCGATGTAGCCGATCGTCACCAGGCCCAACTGCCAGCGGATCGTGAACGACAGACCGATCGCCGCCACCAGCAGCAACGTGCCGACCGCCTTCGCCGTGCCGAGCGGCACCACACCGCTCGCGATCGGGCGCGAGCGCTTGACCGGGTGACGGCGGTCGGCGTCGACGTCGTTGATGTCGTTCCAGTAGTACGTGCCACTGCTCGCGAGGCAGAACGCCACGAACGTGAGCAGCGTTTTCGCCAGGATCGGCCCGTTGTCCAGCGCGCCGGCCGCGCCGGGCGCCGCGAACACCAAGACGTTCTTCACCCACTGCTTGGGACGGGCTTCCTTCAGCAGGCCACGCACCATGACGCTGTTCACGAGGCGAACTCCGCCGGCACCGCGCTGACCGTGGTGTCCTTCACCAGCAGCGGGTGGTCCGCGCGTGCCAGCAACTCGCGGTCGCCCGCACTGTCGCCGTAGGCCCACACCGTGGCCCGCTCGAGCTGCGACGCCGCCAGCCATGCGTCCAGGCGACGAACCTTCTCCGCGGCTCGGCAGTTCGCACCGTCCAGCCCATCGGCGAACGTGTCCCCGGCGCGCAGCGGCTCGGCGCACAGCACCTCGTCCACTTCGAGACGGCGACCCAGCGGACGCAGATACGGCCCGAGCGACGCGGACACGAGCACGATGCGGTGCCCCATCCGCTGATGCCAGCGCAGTCGCGCCACCGTGTCGGCGCGCAGCCAGTCGCTGGCCACCTCGTCGGCGAACTGCTCGCCGAGATGCTCGACCTGGGCCACCGAACGACCACGCAGCACCCCGCCGACCATCAGCTCCTTGAAGCGGTCCCGGTCGCGGTGCCATGCCGCGCCGAGCGCCGTTCCGGGTCGCCGAGCCATGGCCTTGCCGAGTCCGGACCAGCCGCCGACACGGAGCAGGAAGGGCCTGACGCAGTCGCGCACGGTCAGCGTGCCGTCCACGTCGAACGCTGCCACCTGCGGGCGCGCGTCAACCGTCATCGGAGCCCCTCGATCATCGCCCAGAAGTCTGGCCAACTCTTGCTCACCACGTCGGGATCCTCGACGATGATCCCGCTCGCACCAAGGCCGACGAGCGCGAACGACATCGCCAGGCGGTGGTCGTGGTGGGTGCCCAGCGTCGCCGTGTGCGGTCGGCTGTGACGCACCACCAGGCCGTCGCGGTTGTCGGTGGCGTCGATCCCCGCACGGCGGAGCTCGGCACACAGGTCGGTGAGCCGGTCGCTCTCCTTGTTGCGGATGAAGCCGACGCCGTGGATGTCGGTGGTCCCCTCTGCGAACGCGCCCACCACCGCCAGCGTGGGGACGAGGTCGGACAGGTCGACCATGTCGATGTCGATGCCGCGCAGCGGGCCGTGGCGCGAGACGGTGGTGCCGGACGCGTCCTGGCGTACTTCGCAGCCCATCCTCGCGAGCACGTGGCAGAACGCGGCGTCACCCTGCACGGACGTGTCGGTGAGGCCCGGCACGCGGATGGTGCCACCGCAGATCGCCGCCGCAGCCAGCGGATAGCCGGCCGAACTGGCGTCCGGCTCGATGGCGTAATCCCTTGGCGTGTAGCGGCCGGCGGGCACGGAGATGATCCGGTCGCCCAGCTCCACGCCCGGCACGCCGAACGACGCCATCACTGCGGCGGTGATGCGCACGTACGGACGGGACACGAGCGGCGTCGTCAGCACGAACCGGATCCCGTTCGGAAAGTACGGCGCGATGAGCATCAGCGCCGTGAGGTACTGGCTGCTGATGTCGCCGCGCAGCTGCACCTCGTCGACCGTCACATCGCCCGGTCCCTGCACCGTCACCGGCAGGTGACCCTCCGCCTCGCGGCTCTGCACCCGCACACCCATGTCGGCCAGCGCCTGGTGCAGCGGCGCCATCGGGCGGCGGCGAAGCGGACCCTCGCCGTCGATCGTGTACGGCCCAGGCCCCAGCGCTGCCAGCGCGGTGAGGAAGCGCGACGTCGTGCCGGCGAGCCGAGTCGGCAGCGTGATCGGACCCTTGCGCAGGCGACGCAGGCCGCCGCCGATGCGCGCCTCGGTACCCACACGGTCGACCTCGAGGCCGAGCAGCCGCAGACAGTCGAGCATCGCCTCGGTGTCGTCGCCGTCGGGCACCCCGGTCAACACCGATTCCCCGTCGGCCAGCGCAGCGCAGACCAGCGCCCGGTTGGCGATGCTCTTCGATCCGGGCACGTCGACGAACGCGTCGATGGGAGCGCTCAGCGGGGCGATGCGGTAGACGTCCACGGCGCCCTCAGCTCAACCGTTGCACGGCCGGGCGGTAGCCACGTGCCATCAGGCCGCCCCGGTACAGCTCGACCACGTGGGCGTCGACGAGCACCACGGCCACACCGCGGTTGCCTTCGGTGTGGTGCACGACCTCGAAGCTGAAGATGTTCACGCCCAACTCGGCGGCGAGGGTGAACACCTCTGCGGCCGACCCCGGGCGGTCGAGAATGGGGATACGCACCTCGGCCAGTTCGCCGGGGTGGGTCCCCCGCACCGGCAGGTTGGCGCGTGCCTCGCGGGCCGACGACAGCAGACGGTGCAGTTCGGCACGGTCGTCGGTGGCGACCACCGAGCGCATCCGCTCCAGCCCGCCGATCAGGCCGTCCAGCGCCGACAGGATCGCGTCGCGGTTCTCGGCGCAGATGTCGAGCCAGATCGTCGGCTGCCCGCTGGCGATGCGAGTCATGTCACGGAAGCCACCCGCAGCGAGGCGCAGCAGCGCGGCATGCTCCTCCGCACGGTCGCTGGCCAGGCCCATCAAGGTCGCTGCGGTCAGGTGCGGCACGTGGCTGATGACGGCGACCACCTGGTCGTGACGCTCGGCGGGAATCGCGACGACGTCGGCGCCGAGCTCCTTCACCACGTTGGCGACGGTGGCGAACGTGCTGTCGGGAGTGGTCGGCGACGGGGTGAGCACCCACACGGCACCCTCGAACATGCTGCCGTCGGCGCCATCGAGGCCCTCCAGCTCGCTGCCGGCCATCGGATGGCCACCGATGAAGCGCTGATCGTCGATCGCCGAAGCGACCGCCGCCTTCACACTGCCGACGTCGGTCACCAGGCCCTTCGTCTCGGCGAGGGCCGCCTTCACCTGGTCGACGAGGCTGAGCACCGGGGTGGCGACGAAGGTGATCTCGGCGTCGGGGTCGAGTCCGATCGACGCCACCAGTCCCATCGACCGCGCCTGGGCGGTGCGATCCTCGCGGTGGTCGACACCGCTCACGTGCCACCCCCGGTCGGTCAGGGCGCGCGCGATCGATCCCCCGATGAGCCCGAGGCCCGCCACGTTCGCCCGACGAGGTGTTGACACGACGTGTCAGCGTACCGGGCGGGGTGTGCCCGAGACCGCCTCGGTCAGCGCCTTCAGTTCGCGTTGGTCCAGTTCGCGCCACTCGCCGGGGCGCAGCTGGGGGTCGCGAATCGGGCCGATCCGCACCCGCACCAGCCGGTGCACCGGGTGTCCGACGGCCTCGCACATCCGTCGCACCTGACGGTTCCGGCCCTCGTGGATCGTCAGCCGCAGGATGCCCGGGTTCGGCTGCGACACCTTCGCCGGGGCGGTCATCCCGTCCTCCAACTCGATGCCGTCGCGCAGCCGGCGCAGGTCGCCGGCCGACACCACGCCCTCCACCTCGGCCAGGTACTCCTTCTCCACGCCATGGCTGGGGTGGGCGATGCGGTGCGCCAGGTCGCCGTCGTTGGTCATCAGGATCAGACCCTCGGTGGCTACGTCGAGGCGGCCCACCGGATACACCCGCGGCTCCGGCGGCACCAGGTCCACCACGGTCGGGCGGCCGTGCGTGTCGCTCGCGGTCGTCACCACGCCGACCGGCTTGTTCAGCAGGTAGTGCACCAGGCCGGCCTTCACGCCGACGGGGGCGCCGTCCACCTCCACCTTGTCGAGTTCGGGGTCGACGCGACGGCCGAGCACCGCAACCTCGCCGTTGACGGTGACGCGTCCTTCGGCGATGAGGTCCTCGCACACACGACGGCTCCCCCAACCGCGCATCGCGAGCACCTTCTGCAGTCGCTCACCTTGGGGCAGTGCCGCACTCTTCGCGGCCCACTGCTCCCACAGCGGCGGTTCCGGCGCCTCAGGCACGGGGCGACTCGTCCGGCGGGTCGATGCGCAGGCCGTGCTCGAGGGCCTCCACCACGTCGGCGCCGGGCACGAACTCGGCGATCGGCGGCAGGTCGGTGAGCGCATCGAGTCCCAGCTTCTCCAGGAACGACGGCGTGGTGCCGTAGAGGATCGCCTGGCCGGGTCCGTGATCGCGGCCCACCTCGGCCACGTAGCCGCGGGCCTGCAGCGTGCGAATCACGCCATCCGGGTCGACGCCGCGGATCGACGCGATCTGGGCACGCGACAGCGGCTGCTTGTAGGCGATGATCGCGAGCGTCTCGAGGGCAGCGCCGCTCATGCGCGCACGCTGCCCATCGAGCAGGAACCGCTCGACGTACGGCGACAGGTCGGCGTGCGTCTGGTAGCGCCAACCACCGGCGACTCGCACCAGCTGGAAGCCGTGACCGGCCTCGTCGTACGCGTCGGCCAGCTGGTTGCACAGCTCCTCGATCACGGTCACCGGCTGCTCCAACAGCTGGGCGAGCATCTCGCTCGGCACGGGCTCGACGGCCACGAGCACGATCGCCTCGATGGCGCGCACCGTGTCGGCATCGAGCTGGTTGGTGGTTCCGTCGGTCACGGGCAACTCATCCTTCATAGTCGTCGATGGCGATCCCACCGATGGGCAGGCCGCCTTCGGCCTCGCCGGCGCCGGTCCACACCACTTCGATGTCACCGAACCGTTCTGTCTGCTCGAGCTCCACGTAGCCCTGCTTGAACAGTTCGAGCAGGGCGAGGAAGCGCACGATCACCTCGAGCCGCTCGACCAGGCCGCTGGTGAGGCGGCGGAACGAGATGCGGCCCACGCGGGGCAACTCGTCCACCATCTCGGCCAATGCGTCGGCGACACTCGCCCGCACCGGAGCGACGTGGAACAGGTCGATGCGCGGCACCGGCTTCGGCGTGATGGCACGCATGAACGCCTTGTGCAACCGCTGCGGGGTGACGCCGTCCATCAGGTCGGGCATCAGGTCGGCGAACCGCTCGTCCGCACCGACGCTGCGCGGGAAGGACCGATCGGCCTCCTCCGCCAGGCGTCCGAACACCGAGGCGACGTCCTTGAAGGTCTTGCACTCCAGCAGGCGGGCGAGCAGCAGGTCGCGTTCCTCCCACAGCGCCAGTTCGTCGTCGAGGTCGACGTCCTCGCGGCCCGGCAGCAGGCGGCGAGCCTTCAGCTCCACCAGCGTCGCCGCGATCAGCAGGAACTCGGTGGCCACGTCGAGGTCGAGGCTCTGCAACCGCTCCACTTCGACCAGATAGGCGTCGACGATGTGACTCAGCGACACCTCGTAGATGTCCACCTGCTCCTTCAGGATCAGGTGCAGCAGGAGGTCGAACGGTCCCTCGTAGACGGAGGTGGAGACGTCGACAGCCATAACTCATGGGATCGTACCGCTCCGCGCCGGTAGCCTCGCAGCCCGTGGCACGCGTTCTCTCCTGCATCCAACCCACCGGTGAGGTCCATCTGGGCAACTACCTGGGCGCACTGCGGAACTGGGTGAACGGACAGCACGAGAACGACGCCTTCCACGGCGTCGTCGACCTGCACGCACTGACGATCACGGACCAGCCGGGGGTGGTGGGTCGCAACACGATCGAGCTCGCGGCGATGCTGTACGCCGTCGGTCTCGACCCCGACGTCGCGACGATCTTCGTGCAGAGCCACGTGCGCGAGCACAGCCAGCTGGGCTGGATCATGGAGTGCCAGGTGAGCTTCGGCGAGCTGAGCCGGATGACGCAGTTCAAGGACAAGTCGGCCAAGCGCGAGGCCGACTTCGTCAGCGCAGGCCTGTTCACCTATCCGGCGCTGCAGGCCGCCGACATCCTGCTCTACGACACCGACGAGGTGCCCGTGGGCGAGGACCAGCGCCAGCACCTCGAGATCACCCGCGACATCGCGATC
>JBMOGW010000009.1:0-32865 GCA_049318165.1 Ilumatobacteraceae bacterium | reverse complement strand
CGGTCGCCGCGGGCGTCCTGCAACCGGTCCATCAGCGGGTAGAGGAACACCTCGGCCCGGCGGGCATTGCGGTCGTGGGTCGCGATCGGGTTCACCGGCAGCACGTACGCGGCCACCACCGTGGTCGCGAGGAACGCGGTCGCGATCGCCCGGGTGTGTCCGCGCAACTGTCGTGCCCCTGCGATCGCGCCGACGAAGAGGAACGGGAACGCGTAGCTGAAGTAGCGGATGTTGAAGTACAGCAACGGCTTCGCCTCGTGGACGAAGAGCAGCACCGCCACGGCTGCGCCGCAGAACAGCAGCACCGTGCCGCGTCGGCGCAGGTGCTCGTCGGCCTCGACTGCGAGCGGTCCGCGCGTCGCGTCGGCGAACCACACGACACCACCCGTGACGAGCGCGATCGGCACGATCCAGGGCACCAGCCACAGCATGTGGCCGATGTACGCGCCGCTGAACGGGCTGATGAGGAAGCCGTCGGTGTCGATCGGCGCGAGGTCGGACAGGTGCCCGAGGTCGAGCAGCCTGCCGTTGGACAACAGGTAACGGTTGCCGAGGATCGACATCACGACCTGTGAGAGCGCGACGAAGGCCACGGCCCACACCACGGTGAGCAACGACCGGACCGGTGACCACGTCGTCGACTCGTCCGGGAAGCGTCGCCGGCGAAGGGTGCGCACGAGCACCATGGCCGCCCACACCGCCAGCCATGCCCCGACGAGGGCGAGGAAGTTCGGCCGGCCGAGCACTGCGAGGGCGAGCGCCCCGCCGCGCAGCAGGTGGCTGTCCGTCGTCATCGCCAGCAGTACCAGCGTGAGCAGCAGGAAGTTGAGCATCACGTCTTCGGCGGTGTCGGCGAACAGCAGCACGGTGGACGACGACATGAAGACGAGGGTGAGGACGAGCGCGGCGTTGCGTCGGACGCCGATGCGTCGCAGGAGCAGATCGACGGTCAACGCCAGGAGGCCTGCGTTGAGGGCCTGCCACCAGGCCGGGTGCCGGTAGAAGATCGCATGCGGCAGGTGACCCGCGGCGTAGAAGAAGTCGTCCGAGTTCCACGAGGTGAAGTCGACCCAGTGGATGCGCGAGTTGGTGGGGTACGCGTTGTGCGGCGACGCGAGGTAGAGGTAGGCCAGGAAGGGGATGCCGAAGACGGCGAGCCTGCGGAGCAGCAACACCCGTTCGGAGGTGGCCGACTCGTCGTCGTCGGTCCAGGGGAGGCGACGCAACCATGTGCCGGCCGCCGCGCCGGCGAGCAGCGCGATGCCCGTCATCCGCAGCACGTGCGTGCCGACGGTGGCGATGTCGCCGAATGCCGTGCCACGGCTGCGGATCGTCGCGGCCTGAGGCAGCAGGTCCGCCAAGGTCTGTGCGAACCACCCCGCACCGGCGACGAGCGCGGCGCCGGCGATCGCCATGGCGACGAGGACGTTGCGCTCGAACGGCCGCAGGGCTCGCTGGTGGGTCTCGGTCGCGCCCGCTCCTCCGTCACCCACGGGTCGGCACGTTAGCAAAGGGCATGTCCCCAATACCGGCGGGGTCCTCGTAGACTCCTGCGGCCGTTCCGAACCAGGAAGAAGTGAGTCGCGTGTCCCCCAAAGCTGTTGTTGTCGCCGGCGCCCGACCGAATTTCATGAAGGTCGCGCCGCTCCTCCCGGCGTTCGAAGCAGCCGGGATCGACGTGGTGCTGGTGCACACCGGTCAGCACTACGACCCGGCGATGAGCGACGTGTTCTTCGAGGAGCTCGGCATCCGCCGGCCCGACCATCACCTCGAGGTCGGCTCGGCCAGCCATGCCGTGCAGACGGCGCGCATCATGGAGGCGTTCGAGCAGGTGGTGCTCGCCGAGCGGCCCGACTGGGTGGTCGTGGTCGGCGACGTGAACTCGACGGTGGCGTGCGCGCTGGTGGCGGCGAAGCTGCAGATCAAGGTCGCCCACGTGGAGGCCGGTCTGCGCAGCCGCGACTGGGCGATGCCCGAAGAGGTGAACCGCTTGGTCACCGATCGTCTGAGCGACCTGCTGCTGCCGCCCTCGCCGGACGGCGTGGAGAACCTGCATGCAGAGGGTTACGCCGACGACAAGATCGAACTGGTCGGCAACGTGATGGTGGACACGCTGCTCAACAACGTCACGCGCGCCGAATCGATCGACCTCTCGACGCTCACCGGCCTGCCGGTCGGCCAGGACTACGCGCTGCTCACGCTGCACCGCCCGTCGAACGTCGACGTGCCCGAAGTGTTCGCCGGTCTGCTGCGCGCCGTCGCCTTCGTGGGCGAGCGCATGCCGGTGATCTATCCGGTGCATCCCCGCGTGCGGGCACGCTTCGGCAGCGAGGTGCCGGTGCCCCCGGGTGTCGTGCTGCTCGATCCGGTGGGCTACCTGGCCAGCGTCGCGTTGCAGCGTGGTGCCCGGTTGGTGCTCACCGACTCCGGCGGCATCCAGGAGGAGACCACCATTCTTGGCGTGCCGTGCCTGACGCTGCGCGAGAACACCGAGCGGCCGCTGACCGTCGACGAAGGCACCAACACGGTGGTCGGCACCGACCCCGAGGTGATCATCGCCGCCGTGGAGGCCGAGCTGGCATCGCGCACCGCGCCGCGTCGGCCCGCGCTGTGGGACGGCAAGGCGTCCGAGCGCGTCGCGGCGGCCATCATGAGCCGATCGCGCGGGTGACGAGGAAGGACGGGCGAGCATGGCCTCGACGGGTGGAGTGAACGGCGCGGCACGATGGGTGTGGCAACGCACCCCGGAGTCGGTGCGCGACGTGGTGAAGAAGGTCCGGCCCCGGCGCTGGGCGCGACGTGCGGCCGTCTGGGGCTGGCGCCGGTCGGTCGTGATCGATGCCGTCGCCCCCCGCCCGGTGTCGTGGGCGATGTCGGTTGCCGCACTCGTACCGGCCCTTCGCCCAGTTGCACTCACCCGCAAAGCGCGCGTGGCGACCTGGGAGACCGTTGACCAACGAGTCGCGTGGTGTGACGAGGCACTCGCGATCGATCCTTCGACCACGGGAGCATCCGTTCAGCGCGCTCGGCTCGTCCGGGACCGTGATCCGGCCGAGGCGGAGCGCACGTTGCTGCGTGCGTGGGCGCTCGCCGGCGCCTCTGGCCGCACTGCAATCGCGGCGGACATGGGTGTCGATCCCGCGACCGTGTTCACCAACGATCGCCTGGCCGCCGAACTGCGTTCGATCGCAGGTCTGATCGGTGAGGCCACCGACGTCCGTCGCCGAACGTTGCTGGTCGCCGCGCTGATGCGTGCTGGGCATCCCGACCTTGCCGCGTTCACGCTCGACGAGCTCCGGTATCCGCCGATCAGTTCGTCCATTGCGCTGAAGCTGGTCACCGCGTTGCACCGGCGTGGCGAGATGCGTCGTCCGCTGGAGGTCGCCGAGGCATATCGCGACAGCCGGTCTCCGCGCCTCGAGGTCTTCATCGCTGCGCGGCGGCGTGAACTGGAGATTCTCCAGGGTGGCATGCAGGTGTCGTACCCGCGGTTCGAGTACCGCCCGGGCACCAGCACTCGTTCGATCTACCTGCTGCACAACTCGTTGCCCCATCAATCCGGTGGTTACGCCACGCGCACACACGGCCTGCTGACCGCGCTCGACCGCCTCGGTCAGCCGACGGTGGGCGTCACCCGTCCCGGGTTCCCGGCGAAGAGGGGCGTTTTCCAGCAAGCCGACGTGGCTCCGATGGATGTGATCGACGGCGTGCCCTACCGGCGCCTCATCGGACCGGTGCCCTCGATGCCGCGAGTCGACCTCCAGGGTTTCACGAGGACGTACGTCGACATGCTCCGGCCGATCATGGACGAGTACCGGCCGGCGTTGCTCCATGCCGCATCGAACTGGTGGAACGGCCTCGCTGCGACGCAAGGTGCGGCAGCCGCCGGCATCCCGTCGGTGTACGAGGTGCGCGGGTTGTGGGAGGTCACCCGCTGGTCGCGGCAGCCCGAGTGGGGCGCCAGCGAGACGTTCCAGCTCGACGCTCGCTACGAGGCAGAGGTGGCGATGGCGGCCGACCGTGTGATCACCATCACGACTGCGTTGAAGCAGGAGATGGTGCGCCGCGGCGTCGAGGAGTCGAAGATCAGCATCGTGCCCAACGCCGTCGACGTCGAGCGCTTCTCCAAGGTGGAGCGCGACCCCGCCGTTGCGGCGGCCCTCGGTTTCGAGGGATCGGTGGTGATCGGTTTCGCCGGCTCCATCACGTTCTACGAAGGTCTCGACGATCTGCTGCACGCCGCCGCGATGCTGCGCGGCAACACCAAGGTGCCGTTCGGGCTGCTCTTCGTCGGCGACGGCGCGGTGAAGGCCGACCTCGAACAGCTGGCCGTCGAACTGGGTGTGGACGACCTCTGCCGGTTCGTGGGGCGCGTGCCGCACCACGACGTCGAGAAGTACCTCGGCATCATGGACATCACGCCGTTCCCGCGCAAGCCGCTGCCGGTGTGCGAGATGGTGTCGCCGCTCAAGCCGCTGGAGTCGATGGCCAGCGGCGTCTCCGTGATGGTGAGCAGCGTGGACGCGCTGCTCGAGATGGTCGACTTCGGTGCCTGCGGTGCCGTCTTCCGCAAGGGCGACAATGACGACTTCGCCCGAGTGCTCGGACAAATGATCGACGACCCGGAGATGCGCCGCAGCTACGTCGAACACGCCCGCGGCTGGGTGGCCGAGAACCGGAGCTGGCTCGCCGTGGCTCGTACGGTCGCCGACCTGTACGACGAACTGGCGCCGCGGCGATGACCGACCCGGTGGCGGAAGCCGTCGCGGCGGCACTCGCCGAACAGCAGGAGCAGCACGAACGCGAGATCCGTCAGCTGGAGGCGAAGTATCAGGCGATGCTCAGCCACCTGCGCACCTCGTTCAGCTACGAGTTGGGCGACATGCTGGTGTCGCTGCGCGGCAAGAAGGGTCGACGCGCATTTCCCGGCAGGGCCAAGCGGCTGTACCGGCGCATCAGGACCCGCAAGACGCCCCACGTGTTGTGGAGCCCGTCGGCGCCCGACGACGCCCCGCGTGCGTTGAGCATCTTCGACGAGTTCACCCAGGCGTGCTTCTCACCCGAGCTGCAACTGCGCCCAGCGACGAAGGGCGACCTGGGGCAGCAGCTCGACGCCGTCGACCTGGTGTTCGCGGAGACGGCCTGGCGTGGCAACGGCGGCGCCTGGTCGTATGCGTTCTCCCGCTACGGCGAGACGCCGGACCTCGGCAATCTGCTGGCGGCGGCACGTGCGCACGCCGTGCCGACCGTGCTCTGGAACAAGGAGGATCCGGTCAACTACGACGTGTTCCTCCCCGTCGCTCGAGAGTTCGACCACGTGTTCACCACCGACGCCGCGATCGTCGATCGGTACGTCGAGGCGCTCGGCCACCGCCGCGTCCATGCGCTCCCGTTCGCCGCGCAGCCGGTGCTGCACAATCCGATCGGGCGCGTCAGCGGCGCATCACGGTCCGTGTGCTTCGCCGGTGCCTGGCGCGGGCACAAGTACCCCGAGCGGGTGGCGTCGCTGACGCAACTGCTCGAAGCAGCGGCACAGGTGGGCGACCTCGTGATCTACGACCGCGAACCGGCGCCGTCCGAGCGAGGCGGGTTCGCCGACCAGTTCGCCCCGTACGTGAAGGGCACGCTGCCCTACGAGCAGATGGTGAAGGCGTACCGGCAGCATGCCGTGTTCCTCAACACCAACTCGGTCACCGAGAGTCCGACGATGCTGTCGAGGCGCGTGTTCGAGTTGCTCGCCTGCCGCACACCGGTGGTCAGCACGCCCTCGGCGGCGTTGGAGCACCTGTTCCCTGACGTGGTGCCCACGCCCGCGGATGCGAGCGCGGCCCGCGACGTGATTGGCGCGCTGCTGGACGACGTCGACCATCGCGACCGCGTCGGCCAACGCGGCTATCGACTGGTGCACCGCGAGCACACCTACGCGCACCGCACCCGTCAGATCCTGCGTGCCGTCGGCATGGAGGCCGACGAGCCGCGACCGCCGTCGATCGACGCGATTCTCGTCACCAACCGTCCCGAGTTCCTGGCGAGCGCGCTCGACAACATCCGGCGCCAGGACCACCCCTCGGTGCGCCTGGTGCTCGTGACCAACGCCGACGGCTTCGAGCCCGCCGACGTGCAGCGGCTCACGGCCGGCTTCCCCGACGCCGTGGTGTTGTCGATGCCGCCGGCGGCGACCCTGGGGGAGTGCCTCGAGGAAGCGCTGCAGCACTGCTCGGGTGAGTACTTCGCGAAGTTCGACGACGACGACTGGTACGGCCCGGCTTACCTCTCGGATCTGTTGCTGCCGTTCTCGTACACCGACGCGTCGATCGTCGGCAAGCGGGCGATGTACGCGTACCTCGAGGACGAGGACCGCACCGTCCTGCGCTACGAGGGTCATGAGTTCGAATGGACGTCGTACGTGATGGGCGGCACATTGCTGGTGCGCCGTGCCGACGTCCGTGGGCTGCGGTTCCGGGCGCTCCCGAGCGGTACCGACACCGCCTACCTGAAGGACTGCACCGAGGCGGGGTTGAAGGTCTTCGCCGCCGATCGGTTCAACTACCTGATGCATCGGCGCGTCGATGTCACGTCGCACACATGGCAGATCTCGCAACGCGACTTCCTCGCCGACTGCCGTCCCGTGGGGGCTGCCCGTCGGATCGATGTCGTCGGGGTCTAGGCTCATGGCCCGATGAACGCAGATCTGGTCATTGTCGGTCTCGGGTACGTCGGCCTTCCGCTGGCACAGGGTGCTGTCCGCAAGGGCGTCACCGTCGTGGGCCTCGACGTCAAGCAACCCGTCGTCGACGGCCTCAACGGCGGTCGGAGCCACATCGACGACCTGAGCGACGCCGACATCGCGGAGATGCTGCAGCTCGGCTTCACCGCGACGACCGACCCGTCGTGCATCCAGGGCGCCGGCGCCGTCGTCATCTGCGTGCCCACTCCGCTCGACGAGTCGTACGGGCCCGACCTCGGTGCGGTGGAGGGTGCCTCGCGGATGATTCGCGACAACCTGCGTGCCGGCACGCTGGTGGTCCTCGAGTCGACCACCTACCCGGGCACCACCGACGACGTGGTGAAGCCGATCCTGGAGGAGTCCGGCCTGAAGGCCGGTGTCGACTTCCTGCTCGCCTATTCGCCCGAGCGCATCGACCCGGGCAACCCGGTGTACGGCATCGAGAACACACCCAAGGTCGTGGGCGGTATCGACGACGCGTCGACGGCGGCCGCTTCGGCGCTGTACGGCCGGTTCGTGCAGACGGTCGTGCCGGTGCGCGGTACGCGTGAGGCCGAGATGGCCAAGCTGCTCGAGAACACGTACCGCCACGTCAACATCGCGCTGGTCAACGAGATGGCCATCTTCTGCCACGACCTCGGCATCGACCTGTGGGAGTCCATCCGTGCCGCGGCCACCAAGCCGTTCGGATTCCAGGCGTTCTACCCGGGGCCCGGTGTGGGTGGCCACTGCATCCCGATCGACCCGAACTACCTCTCGTACCGGGTGCGCATGCTCGGGTACCCGTTCCGTTTCGTCGAACTGGCCCAGGAGGTGTCGAACCGGATGCCGGCGTACGTCGTCAACCGGGCGATGCACAACCTCAACGACCGCGGCAAGGCGTTGCGCGGTGCCAAGGTGCTGCTGCTGGGCGTGACCTACAAGAAGGACATCAGTGACGAGCGCGAGTCGCCCGCTCAGCCGGTGGCCCGACGTCTGATCGAACTCGGCGCCGACGTGCAGTACGCCGATCCGCACGTGGCGTCGTGGACGATCGATGGAATGTCGGTCCCGCGTGCGGAGGACGCCGTGGCTGCGGCGTCGACGTCCGACCTCACCATCCTGCTCCAGGCGCACACCGCCTTCGACCTGCCGGCGATCGTCGCCGCGGCGCCGGCGCTGCTCGACACTCGCGGCACGGTCGAGGGCGCACAGGTCGAGCGTCTCTGACGGGATGAGCGGCGCCGAGCGGCAGCTCCGGGGTGACATCGAGGGCCTGCGCGCCATCGCGGTGCTCTCGGTCCTGCTGTACCACATCGGAGTCGGATCACTCTCGGGTGGATTCGCCGGCGTCGACGTCTTCTTCGTCATCTCCGGCTACCTCATCACCTCGCTGCTGCTGAAGGAGGTCGAGCGCACGGGTCGCGTGTCGCTGCTCGACTTCTACTCACGTCGTGCCCGTCGCCTGCTGCCCGCGGCGACGGTCGTCCTCGTGGTCACGGGTCTCGCCGGGTTGCGGGTGCTCACCGTCGACCAGTACCGCAACCTCGGCGTCGACATCGCCGCAGCGGCCGGCTACGTCCTCAACTGGGTCCTCGCGGGTCGGGCGGTCGACTACCTCGCCGAAGACGCGGGCGCGTCGCCCCTGCAGCACTTCTGGTCGCTGTCGGTCGAGGAGCAGTTCTACGTCGTGTGGCCGGTGCTGCTGATCGTCATCGCCGTCGTGGCGCGCCGGGTGCGTTGGTCGTTCCGCACACTGGCGTTCGTGGTGCTCGGCGTGCTGTCGGTGGCGTCGCTGGTGTACTCGTCGCGCCACACCGGCTCGTCACCAGCGACCGCGTACTTCATCACCACCACCCGTGTGTGGGAACTCGGTGTCGGTGCGCTGCTGGCCATCCTCACGCCGGTGGTGGCGCGCCTGCCGCGGGTGTGGGCGCACCTCAGCGGCTGGGCCGGGGTGGGCCTCATCGCCCTCACGCTCGTGGTGGTGAGCACCGCGACGCCGTGGCCCGGCACCGCAGCGATGCTGCCCGTGATGGGGACGGCGCTGGTGATCTGCGGTGGGTGCATCGCTCTCGACACGCCCGTGGCCCGGCTGCTCGGTGTGCGGCCGATGCGATGGATCGGCGGCCTGTCGTACTCGATCTACCTGTGGCACTGGCCGCTGATCGTGCTGGCGAAGGACCACTGGCCCGACCTGTCGCAACCGAAGGTGGCGCTCGTGGGCCTGGCGTCCGTGCCGCTCGCCTGGCTCACCCGTCACCTGGTGGAGGACCCGGTGCGGTTCAACCGTGCCGTGCTCGCCAAGCCGGGTCGCTCGTTGATCATCGGTGCCGTGGGCATGGGCCTGTCGTTCGGTGTCGCCTGGGTGGTGGTGCGCCAGGTGCCGCCGCTCGTCGAGGCGACCGCCCAGCAGACCGGCGCGATCGCACTCGTCGCGGACCCGAACGTGGAGGGTGTCCCGACGATGATCGACGACCCGAGCGCCGTCTTCGACGTCACCGGTCCGCTCTCGCCCGACCCGGCGGTGGCGGTCCAGGACACGCCGGCCTTCTACGCGGACGGATGTCAGGCCGATGAGTTCAGCAGCGACATTGTCGAGGGCTGCGTCTACGGTGCAGGGCCGGTGGAGGTCGCCATCGTGGGCGACTCGAAGATGGGCCAGTGGATGCCGGCGATCGACCTCATCGGTGCGCGGGAGGGATGGCGAACCCAGCTGTACCTCAAGTCGGCGTGCGCCTTCACGGCCTATATGACCTCGCTGAAGGGCAGTGCCTACGAGTCATGCCAGACGTTCGGCAAGAAGGTGGTCGATCGCCTGACCACGCCGGGACAGGTGCCCGACATCGTGTTCATCTCGCAGGGGCGGTCGGGTAACCGCGGCATCGTCAAGGTCGACCCCGGCTTCGTTGACGGGACTGTCGAATACTGGCAGCGGCTGATCGACGCCGGGGCCACGGTGGTGGTGCTCGCCGACAACCCATGGTCCGTCAGCGGTGCGATCGTCGGCACGAAGATGCCCGGGTACGAGTGCATGCAGCTGCACCGCGACGACTACTCGCAGTGCACCTATCGGCAGAACCGCGGCGGCGGCACGGCCGCCATGGAACAGGCGGCGGAGCGGGTGCCGGCAGCGTCGCTGGTGAACATCAACACCTGGGTCTGCCCGACGCAACTCGACCTGTGCCCGTCGGCGATCGGAGGACGGCTGGTGTTCCGCCAGGGCAGCCACCTCACCGCCAGCTACGCCCGGTCCCTCGCGCCGATCCTCGAGCGCTCGCTGAAGGACCCCGGCATCACCAACGGCACGATGCCGCTCGTGGCGCCGGGCTGACGTGCGTCGCGTCACGGCCCTCGGCGCCGTCGCGCTGGCGATCCTCGCCGGATGTTCGTCCACGACCGCGGTGAGCCCCTCCACCACCTCGACGCTGCCGCCGACGACGTCCTCGACGTCGACCACGTCCTCGACCCCGACCACCACCGCGCCTGCGGTGCCCGGTGCATCGCTGGGGCCCCACGTCGGCGCGCTGGCGCTGGTCGCGGACGTCGGCGCGGCGGGGATGCCCGAACTCGTCGCCGACCCGGCGGCGGTCGCCGATCTCGCGGGAGCGATCGTGCCGACGCTGACCGACGCGGCGCGCGACCAGCCGGCGTACTACCCCGCAGGCTGCCACGCGGGTGTGGACGCGGTGGCGCCGCTCCCGCAGTGCGTGCTCGGTGCAGCCGACGGGACCGTCGACGTCGCCGTCGTCGGCGACTCCAAGGCCGGTCAATGGGTGGACGCGCTCGAGTTGATCGCGGCTGTGTCGGGGTGGCGAGTGCACCTGTACACGAAGTCCGGCTGCCCCGTCACCGACTACATGGTGCGCGTGCGTCCACCCGACGGGGTGGTGCGCGACTACGTCGAGTGCCGCGAGTTCGCCGCCGCCACGGTGGCGGCGCTCACCGCACCCGGCCAGGTGCCCGACCTGGTGCTCTTCTCGCAGGGCCAGTCCGGCCGTACGGCGACCGGCGACCCCGACCCGGCGATGGCCGACGCCGTGGCCCACACCTGGACCGCGTTGATCGGTGCCGGTGCTCGAGTGGTGGCCCTGGCCGACGTGCCCACCCCCACGAAGCCGGTGGCCGACGTGCCGCGCTGCATCGCCGCCCACCCCGACGATTACGCGGCCTGCCGCTTTCCGCGCAATGCCGGCGGCGGCACGCCCGCCTTGCTCGCCGCGGCGCGCGAGGTGCCGGAGGTGACGTTCGTCGACATGGGCGACTGGGTGTGTCCCATGCCGGCAGGCTGCCCGACGGTGGTCGGCGGCGTGCTGGTGTACCGGCAGAGCAGTCACCTCACCCGCACGTTCGTGCGGTCGCTCGCGCCGATCCTCCAACGCGCGCTGGTCGCTGCGGGTGCCGTCGACGGGCCGGAGATGCCCCTCGCTCCGGTCGGCTCAGTAGGCTCGTGACGCCATGGAACCGGAGGTGGACGACCACGACGAGTCAGCGGCACAGCTGCGCCCGCTTGCCGTCGACCTGCCCGCGTTCGAGTACATCCGCAACGTCTGGGCCCGGCGAGACTTCGCGTTCGCGCTGCCATTCGAAGAGCTGCGCTCGTCGCATCTCGACACGTTCCTCGGCAACCTGTGGCACCTCGGCAACCCACTGTTCAGCGCCGGCGTCTACTACCTGATCTTCGGTGTCTGGCTCGGCGCGAGCAAAGGCATCGACAACTACGTCGTCTGGCTGATCATCGGCGTCTTCACCTACCAGCTCACGTCGTCGACGATCCTCGGCGGTGCGTCGTCGATCGCCGCACGCCAGGGCCTGATGCGGTCGTTCCGCTTCCCGCGCGCCATCGTCCCGATCTCCAGCACCATCGGCAAGCTGCTCTCCTTCGGTTTCCAGCTCGGTGTCATCGTCGTGGTGGCGTTCGCCACCGGGGTCACGCCGTCCCGGCGCTGGCTGCTGCTGCCCGTCGTCCTCGCCGTGCACACGGCGTTCAACCTCGGTGGCGCATTCATCGCCGCGCGCCTCAACGACAGCTTCCGCGACGTGCAGCAGTTGATCCCCTTCGTGCTCCGCCTGGCGCAGTACATGTCGGGCGTCATGTTCTCGATGGACCGGATCCTCGGGCGCAACGTGTGGGTGGACCGCCTGGTGCTGCTCAACCCGATGGTGTCGATCATCGAGTTCTACCGATGGATGATCCTCGGCACCCCGGTGCGACCAGGTCCATCGGTGGTGGCCGTGCTCGTCACCGTGGCCACGCTCGTCTTCGGCTTCCGCTTCTTCAAGGCGGCCGAGCACCGGTACGGCAAACCGTGAGCCCGCTGTCCATCCGTGTGCGCGATCTGCACGTCGAGTTCGACGTGTACACCGAACGGCGGGCAGGACTGCGGCAGCGGTTCGCCACCGGTCAGGGCAGCGGGCGCCGGGTGGTGCACGCGCTCAAGGGTGTCTCGTTCGACGCTCGCCGTGGCGACGCGATCGGCGTGATCGGCTCGAACGGTTCGGGCAAGTCCACGGCGCTGCTCGCGCTGGCCGGCCTGTTGCCGCCGACGAGCGGGCAGATCCTCGTGTCGTCCGAGCCGCGGCTGATGGGTGTCGGTGCGGCCCTCATCGGTGGTGCCACCGGCCTGCGCAACATCCACCTCGGTTGCCTGGCGCTCGGCATGTCGGCGGAGGAGGTCGAGGACCGGATCCAGGACATCGTCGCCTTCACCGAACTGGGTGAGGCCATCGACCGCCCGTTGAAGACCTATTCGTCGGGTATGCGCGCTCGCCTGCACTTCGCGATCGCGACGGCCGTGCAACCGGAGATCCTGCTGATCGACGAGGCGCTCGCCGTGGGCGACAAGAAGTTCCGCGCGAAGTCCCGGGCGCGCATCGAGCAGATGCTCTCCGACGCCGGCACGCTGATGCTGGTGAGCCACTCGATGGAGGAGATCACCCGGTTCTGCAACCGCGGCATCTGGATCGAGAAGGGCCTGCTGCTCGCCGACGGTCCCGTCGACCAGGTGATCGCTCAGTACAACGAAGCGGTCAACAAGGCGTAGCCGACGTCACCTGGTGCCGACGGCGTCCTTGACGGCTTCCGTGGTGCCCGGACCGGTGCCCACGACGCCGTTGGAGACGCCGATCACTTCCTGCAGGCGGGGTGCCGCTGCAGCACCGGTGCTGGTGACGATCAACGACCGCGTCCACACCAGCCCCTCGTCGAGGAACGCCGGTGTCATCGGTCCGAACTGCACGGCCGAGCCGTTGGCGTTCAACAGCGTGATGGCTCGCGCCAGTTCGGGGTCGGCGAGGATCGCGCTCTGCGCGACGCGGGGGCTGGACAGCCCGCTGCCGTCGGCCGGGGTGAGCGTGGTGAGAACCAGCCGGTCGGGGTGGTCGTTGTCGGCGACCACCGAGGCGGCGAGTTCGTCGCGTGCCGAGGTCGGGTTGCTCGACGCGCCGGGGTTGTACGTGCGCACCATCGACCAGACCGGCGTGCCCGAACTGTCGGCCGTGAACGAGAACACGGGCGGCACCGGGCCGACGGAGGTGTCCGAGATCGTCGCCGGCGCGGCCGGCGAGACGGTCCATCGCTGCGAGCCGTTGAACAGCGTCTCGGCGTCGTCGACGTGATAGCGACCGAGCAACGACGTCTGCACGATGAAGAGGTCCTTCGGATAGCGCAGGTGGGCGGTCAGGCCGTCGGGCATCGAGTCGAGCGGTGCGAACAGGCCCGGCAGGATCGACGCCCAGCGGTCCAGGATCGGGTCGGAGGTGGTGCTGGCGCGGTAGAGGGTGGTGGTGCCGTCGGTGGCATCGACGGTGGCGCGCACGGCGAGGTGCAGGTAGTTCAGGGTCGAGGCGGCGATGTCGCTGCTCGCCGGCAGTCCGTTCGAGCCGAAGTACTGCGCGTAGGGGTACGTCGCCGACGTGGTGTAGCCGTCGACGATCCACACGACGCGACCGTCGACGACCGCCGGGTACGGGTCGCTGTCCCAGGAGAGGAACGGAGCGAGCGTCGTCAGCCGGTCGCGCAGGCCGCGCCGCATCAACAGCTCGCTGTCGTCGGTCAGCTCGTCGGACAGGAACACCTGCCCGTCTTTCAGTGCGGTGGCGGCGACGGCACGGCGGAACACCGAGTCCAGCGCCACGCCCTGGTCGCCGTCGTACACGGCCCCGCCGAGTTGCTGTCGCTTGGTGCCGACGATGGCCCACCAGCCGTCGAGGCCTTCACCGAAGTAGGTGGGCGCCACGTCGGTGAGCGACTCGGGCTGCGATGCCACGTCGGGACGGCCGTTCTCGTCCGCCTGGTCGGCCGGCACCACCACGACCCCGTCGCCGTGGGTGTAGACCAGATGGTCCTGCACCCAACCGGTCTCCGGCAGACCACCGCGGTCGGGCTGACGGGCGGCGACCATCATCGGCCGCACCTCGCCGTCGACGGTGTAGCGATCGAGGTCGACCTGCGTGATGCGGGTGCCCGGGGTGCCCTCGAGCACCTGCAGGGCGCCGGCGATGCCCGCCGGGTCGAACAGGGGCGTGCGGTCGAGCAACGTGGTCTCGGCGGTGGACGGAGCCGCCTGCAGGCCGTCGGACAGCGTGCGTGCCTCGTCGACCACCGTGTCGAGTCCGTAGGCGGCGCGGGTGGCGTCGAGGTTGTGGGCGTACGCCGGGAGCTGCTTGTCACCCTTGGCCGGCGTGACGATGAAGCGTTCGACGGCGAGCGGCACGATCACGAGCCCGAGGAGCGCCACGGCGGCGAACCCGGGGACGGCGATGGCGGCGGGCTTCCACTGTCGCTTCCAGACCGCCCACGCCAGTGCACCGGCGGCGACGAGGGCGACGACGGCGACGACCCACAGTGCAGGGGCGATGACCGTGGTCTGCGTGTAGCCCGCGCCGACGAAGCCGCCGCTGCTGTCGAGCACCAGCGACGGGCGCTGCACGACCACGTAATGCACGGCTTGCGCCACGAGCAACAACGCGCCGAGCACGGCCAGGTGAGCGGTGGCGGCGCGGCGCGACCGAAGCGTGCGCGACCAACGCAGGGCGCCCGACGCGGAGTGACCGACGAACGCCACGATCAGGGAGAACCCGAGCAGTTGGCGCACGAACTGGCTGACGATTCGCTCGAACGGCAGGGAGAACAAGAAGTCGCCGAGGTCGCCACCCATGCCCGGCACGGGCGTGCCGAGGTCCTTGCCGTGCAGGTACAGCAACCAGGACTGCCATGCGGAGGGCGCCGTGGACAGGATCTTCCAGGTGACGAACACGCCGACACCGGCCACCAGCCACCGGTGAGCGGGGCCCATGCGTGCGTGGTACCAGCGCATGGCGCGGTTGTTCGGGGCGAGCACCCGCGAGCCGACCTTGAGGATCAGGTACACGGTGGTGCCGAGGATGGCGGCGACGATGGCGGCGGCTCCGGCGAGCAGTTCGACCCGGGCGACCGCCTGCACTCGCCACACCGGTGCATCGGTGGTGACATCGAACCACCAGTGATCGAGCAGTGCCGAGGACGCGATGCTGGCAGCCCACGCGAGCACGAGCACGCCGAGCAGCGCCACGACGACCTTGATCTCGCGGCGACTGCGCCGTTCGATGAAGGCCACGATGGGGAAACGCGGGGCGACCGCTCGTTCAGCCACGAGTCTCCACGATAGGTGCTGCGCTCAGTGGTTCCCCAGCATGCGCCGCGGTCGTGCGGTGAGGAACCCGACACCCCACGACAGGTGCATGGTGGCGAGCGCGGTCGCGATGCGCGGCGCGTTGCCCGCGTCCTCCAGCACCGCAGCGACGGAGACGGCCCCGAGGTAGCCGATCGGCAGCACGAGAGCCCAGGGCGTGACCAGGGCTCCGACCGTGCCGACGGCGACCGCGGCGGTGACGACGACGGGCGCCACCTGGCGCAGCTTCAACGAGTCGGGGTGCAACCGCACCACGGCGCGCTTCCACTGCCCGTACTCGAAGTACTGGCGGGCGAGGCGCCGTACCGTGCGTCGCGGACGGTACGAGACGCGCAGTTGCGGATCGAACCACACGATGCCGCCGGCCTCGCGCAGGCGGATGTTCAGTTCGTAGTCCTGGTTCCGGGTCAGTCGCTCGTCGAAGCCGCCCGCGTCGAGCAGCGCCGCGCGGCGGAACACGCCGAGATACACCGTGTCGACCGAACCCTCGGCGCCGCCGACGTGGAAACGAGCGCCACCCGTGCCGGCCCGCGACGTCATCGCCGTTGCGACCGCGCGCTCGAACGGCGTGGTGCCCTGCGCCCACTGCACGCCGCCGACGTTCACGGCGCCGGTGCGGTGCAGCGTCTCGACCGCGCGGCGGATGTAGCCGGGCGACAGCTCGCTGTGACCGTCGACGCGCACGACCACCTCGCTGTCGGTCGCGGCGACGGCCACGTTCAGCGCGGCAGGCGTGCGACCCGTCGGATTCGCCACCACCAGCACACGCGGCTCCGCTGCCGCGATCGTCGCCGCGACATCCTCGGTGCCGTCCTGGCTGGGCCCGACGGCCAGACACACTTGGAACGGTTGCGGGTAGTCCTGCTGCAGGATCGCCGTCACGGCGTCGCGCAGATGCGGGGCCTCGTTCAACACCGGCACGACGACGGACACGGTGGGCCAGCGGTCCATCGGTTGCTCAGACACGACGGGCGATCACCACCCACACCGTGCGCAACATGATCTGCAGGTCGAGGACGATCGACCAGTTGACGGCGTACTGCAGGTCGTAACCGAGCTTGTAGTCCGCGTGGGTGTCGTAGCGGCCCTGCACTTGCGCCAGGCCGGTGAGACCCGGTGCCAGCTCGTTCCGGCGCGCGTATCCGGCGACCACCTGCTCGATCTCGGCCGTGAGCTCCGGGCGCTCCGGCCGCGGGCCGACGAGCGACATCTCGCCCCTCAGCACGTTCCACAACTGCGGCAACTCGTCCGCGCGGGTGGACCGCATCCAGCCGAGCCCCGGTACGACGCGCTGGTCGTTGCGTGACGCCAGCTGTGGACCTGCGGCCTCGGCGTCGGGCCGCATCGTGCGGAACTTGACCATCGAGAAGTGGGTGCCGTGACGGCCGACGCGCACCTGGCGGTACAGCACCGGCGAGCCGGCCCGGATGCGCACGTAGAGCGCCAGCAGTGCGATGACGGGCAATGCGATCGGCGCGAACAGCACGAGCATGGTGAGGTCGAGCAGCCGCTTCAGCCGGACCTCGTGCGACGACATCAGGTGGGTGCGCACCCGGGTGAACGGCAGACCGGCGATCTGGTGGATGGAGCGCAGGCCGAGCAGCGTCTCCTGGGCGCTGACCCGCTGGTGGATGCCGATGCCCGCCTCGTCGACGGTGGTGAGCGGCTCGGGGAACGTCGAACTGAACGCGGCGAGGTCGAGCAGCAACACGTCGGTCGGTTCCTGCTGCTGCACCGCGCCGAGGAGTTCGTGCGCCGAGTGGACGGTGCCGACGATGACCGCGTCGCGCTTGCCGTCGATCTCGTCGAAGTGTGCGAGCGCGAGGTCGACCGCCTCCTGGTCGCCGACGAGCAGCACGCGCGACGGACCCTGACGAAGGTTGGCGAGCCGCCGCGAGATGTGACGGTTGGCGGACAGCAGCACGCTGCCGACCAGCAGGAGCGCGACGAGGTTGCCACGTGGCATCAGGTAGCGGTCGGTGAGCAACACGACCAGACCGTCGATAGCCGTGCCGAACGCCACGGCCAGGGCGACGCGGGGCAACCAGGGCCGGGTGCCCAGGCGTGGCTCGCGTTCGTACAGTCCGCCGAAGTAGTTGACGACGAGCTGGATGCCGGTGGCGATGGCGAAGCCGATCACGTAGTGCGACGTCGGGTAGGTGGGCCAATCGGTACCGAACCGCACCAGGTTGAAGAGCACCATCGCGCCGTAGAGGGCGAGGGCGTCGAGCGCGAACAGGATGCGGAAGCCACGGTCCCACAGCCACGACAGCGGCCCGTGCGCGACGCGCACCACCCGTTCGACGACCGGCGGGAAGTCCCGGCCGCGGCGCTGGCTCATGCGGCCACCTCGGCCGGTCGGCGTGGCGGCGTGAGCACGATCAGCAGCAGCGCCGCCGAGGCGAGTGCGTGCACGAACAGCACGAGCACCGGGGGCAGCGGCGAGTCCCACGTGCTCCAGTTCCACGGGAACCAACTGCCACCGGCTCCGACGGCCCAGCGACGCTGCGCGGCGAAGAACGTGGCGTTCCACACCCACCACGCCACGACCGCCACCGCAGCGGCCACGCCGCGCTGTGCGCCGCGTCGAACCGAGTCGAGTCGGTCCTCGGTGGCGAGCGCGAGCACGAACGGCAGCGCGATGGTGGCGGGCAGCGAATAGCGCCCCTGCCAGTAGGTCGCGGAGCGGTTGCCGGAACCGATCTCGAGCAGCCACGCCGAGACGATGACGGTGCCGAGCAGCAGCAGACCCGTGCGGAAGTGGTGGGGCGCGAACAGGAGTGCCAGCGCGGCGAGACCGCCGACGGTGGCCCACCACAACAGCACCGACGTGAGCGGCGCGCTGGCATCGAGCGTGCCGAGCCGGCCCACGAGTTGGTAGAGGTGCTCACCGGTCGCTTCCACCAGCCGCACGAGGTACCCGCCGCCGACCGACTTCGGTGACAGCGCGTACAGCACGACGGCGCCGAGGCCGGCGACGATCAGCACCACGGCGGCGACGACAGCGGTGGACAGGCGGCGCAACCGTGCCGCCACGGGGGGCAGCACCACCAGCGCCAACGGCGTGGCGGCCATCACCAGTGGGAACGAGTTGGCGGTGTCGGTGCGAACGCTGACGATCGCCGCCAGCCACGCCAACCCGATGGTGACTCGTTGGCCCATGGAGGCGAGCGCCCACCAACGGCTCGGCGGCGTGCGCAGCAGGATTGCGGCGAGCAGGACCACGACCGTCACCCAGTAGGGCCCGTCGCGCCGGGCGGTGATGATGGCGGCCCAGCCGAGCACGGCGAGCCACGGCAGGCGGCGGTCGTCATCGACCGTCGCGAGGGCGGCCCACAGCGCGGTGGCGCCGGCGATGGCCGCTGCCGACGGGTTGAGCACGCCCCAGGTGAACCAGGCGATGGGCGTGGCGCCGGCGAGCAAGGCGACGGTGGTGAGCGACGAACGGCGGCGGCGGACCCGCACGAGGGCAGCGGCCACCAGGGCGACCGGGATGATGGCCGAGAGCAGTCGAGCGAGGTAGGCGTAGCCCTCGGCCCATGGGACGAACGACGCGAGGCCGGGCAGGAACATCGCGAACGGCGGGTAGTGCTGCGAGGAGGTGCCCACCTGATGCGTGTCGGTGGTGAGGATCACCTGCGAACAGACGACCGAGACGTCGGGTTGGAACGCGAAGCAGGTGGGCTTCGGCACGCCGACCATGCCGGGCAGCAGGAAGTCCTCCACCGTCGAGCTGCCGGGGACGGGGATGCCGCTGCGGTCGCCGCGGACCAGCGCGGCCGACGCCACCTGATGGCTGGCCTCGTCGGGGCCGACGTTACGGGGCGAGCCGAGGACGTGGGCGAGGACGACCACGACCACCGCCACCACGAGCCACGCCGAACGGGACACGAGGGCGTCTCGAAGGCGGTGCATCGGGTCGAGTGTACGACCCGGCCCCTGTCTCGGAGCCGCATCGCGCCGTCCGTGGCTCGTCGCTAGAGTGCCGTCGATGCAGGACGAGATCGACCGGCTGAGGGCGTTGGTCGGCCCCGACGAGCGCAGTTACACGGCGCTCGCGGACGACCTCGCCGCAGCGAGCGCCGGAGCGAAGGAACGCGAGGCCGAGCTCGGCGCGTTGCGCTCGCGGGTGCTGCTGCTCGAGCGCGACCTCCACCGGTCCGAGCGGCGCAACGCCATGGTCGCCCAGGTGCTGCGTGTGCGGCGCGGCGTCGCCCGTCGACTGCGTCGCCTGGTCGGCCGGGGCGACGCCTGATGCTGCTCGACGTGCCGGCCGGGATCGACGGCTGGCGCGCCCTCCTCGTCGACGGCGAGACGCTGCCGGACGGCCTGACGAACGCGCTCGCCGCGGCGACCCGCGAGCAACCAGAGGTGGCGGTGTGGTTCCTCGACCACGAACTGCTCGACGAGTCCGGCGGCGTGACGGCGCGCAGCTACCTGCCCGAGTTGTCGCCCGAGTACCAACGCCACACCGACGTCATCGACGGCCCGCTGCTGGTACGTGCCGGACTGGCGGGAGAGGTGCGGCGGCCGGCCGAGGCCGACGTGGCGAACGGCGAGCAACGCGCACAGCGGTACGCGATGACACTGCGCCTGATCGAGCGAGGGGTCGCGTTCGGCCGTCTTCCTGGCGTGGTCGCGCGTCGGCGCGGTCCGGCGCGTGTGCTGGGCACCGAGGTGGTGCGCACCCTGGTGGTGGCACACCTGCAGCGCAGCGGCATCGCTGCAGAGGTCACGCCCACGGCTCACACCGGTGTGGTGCGCGTGCGCCGTACGCGCACCGAGTGGCCGCGGGTGTCGGTGGTCATCCCGACACGAGGCGGCCAGGGCAGGGTGTGGTCGGCGCAGCGCACCTTCGTGGTGCATGCCGTCGAGTCGTTGCTGCGCCGATCCACCCACCCCGACATCGAGGTCGTGGTGGTGGCCGACGACAGCACGCCGGCCCACGTGGTGTCGACGCTCGAGCGCCTCGTCCCCGCCCGCGTACGGGTGGTGCCCTGGACGCGGCCGTTCAACTTCTCGGAGAAGATCAATGCCGGCGTGGCAGCGGCCACCGGCGACCTGCTGCTGCTGCTCAACGACGACACCGAACTGATCGAACCCGCGTCGTTGGAGGCCATGGCCGCCCTGTTCGCCGACCCGGCCGCGCCCGGCTCGATCGGCGCCGTGGGTGCAGTGGGAGCACGACTGCTGTTCGACGACGGCACGCTGCAGCACGCGGGCCACGTGTACAACGAGCAACCGCTGCACGCGTTCCTGGCATGGCCGGGGGACCACCCCGGCCCCGGACATCGGCTGATGGTGACTCGCGAATGCAGCGGCGTGACCGCTGCGGCCCTGATGGTGGACCGCGCCACGTTCGTCGACGTCGGTGGTTTCCCCGAGGACTTCCCGCTGGACTACAACGACGTCGCGTTCTGCCTGGCCGTGCGGCGCAGTGGCCGGCGGATCCTGTGGACCCCCGACGCTGCCTGGTTCCATTTCGAGGGCCGCACCCGCCAGCGCGGGCCGCGGGAGGACGAATGGGCGCGGCTGCGCGCCCAGTGGGGACCGCAGCTCGACGTCGATCCCTACCACCATCCCGAGCTGGAGGTGCGCCGCGGCGATCGGTTGGAACGCGTGGGTCGCCCGGCCGACTCAGCGGCGCACGCGAGCACGTAGCGAGGCGAGCGCGTTCGCCGTGTGGCGCGCGGGGACGCGTAACCACTCCTTCGCTCGTGCGGCCCACTGGCGTGGCACCCGTCGCCACGCAGGAGGCCCCACCAGCGAGGGGTCAGCACTGCCGGCACCGATGCCGCGGTAGGCGGCACTGATGCGCACCACGCTCGGCCCGTCGCCGATGCCGCTGGGCAGTTCGATGCGCAGGTGCCCGCCCGCGGCGAAGCCGACGGTGAACACGCCGAGCCGGCGTCCGAGGATGGCGGTGACCGCATCGTGGTCGGCCCGGTCGATTCGGAGCTCGTGGTGCGCGCCGTCCTGGTCCACCTCGATGCGAAGGAACCCGAACTCCACGACGCCACCCCCCGCGCCGACCTGCAACACGACCGCGCGTGCCGAGGGTGCAGTGCAGCGGTGGGTCACCGTCGACCAGCCCTCCTGGTTGGTGCGCGGCGTGCCGCTCCACATCGATGCCGCGCGCAGGCTGCCGCGCGGCAGCACCGTCACCGTCGCGGTGCCGAGCGCGGACGGCGGGCACAGCGCGTCGGGGTCGGCGCCGAGCTCGATCGCATCGAGTTGCGTGGCGAGCGAGCCGCCGCGGGCCGCGGCCATGCCGGGCAGCCAGAACACCTCGGTCGGTGGTACGTCGCCGATGTCGACCGCGTTCGCATAGGGCAGCAGGTCGTCGAACCACGACGCGCCGAGGCCTTCCGCCGCGGTGCCGGCCACGTCGTCGTGCTCCCACTCCAGCAGCGGCCGGGCGACACGCGCGTCGGGTCGCTGCAGCACCGTCGCCATCGCCTCGGCGAGCGTCACGCGGAAGTCGAGGTCGTCCGTCCATCGCGCCCGGTCGGCGGCGATCGACGGTGCCAGTTCGGCGACGGCGGCGGCGAGGCCGTGCTGGGCGGCGATCAGACTGGGCGAACGGTGCTCGGTGACGTCCTTGCACACCGGCTCGCCCTCGTCCGTGAACGACAACAGGGTGCCGATGTCGGGGGTGAGGATCCGCTCGAGCAACTCGGGGTAGCGCACCACGGTGCCGGTGGCCCGAGCGGCGCGGCCGTGCAGCCCGGTGGAGGGCAGGTACCAACGCATCAGCGCTCCCCGGGAGACACGTTCCTCCGCGTTGACGGTGGTGGCGCAGTAGAGACCGACCACCTCGCGTTCGTCGCCCATGTCGCGGATGATGCCGGTGAGGCCGTGCTGGATCATCCCGCTCCAACCGACGTCGCAGAGGACGATCGGCCCGTCACCGGGTTGCAGTCGCGTGCGCAGGTACCGCTGCACGTTGACCCGCAGTGCGGCCGAGGCGGCGACGATCGCCGAGCGCAGCGTGTCGTCGGCCGCGATGCGATCGAGCGCTTGGGCGCGAGTGCGGTGGTCGAACGGGCCGTCGCCCATCACTCGCCGCACCAGCGCCTCGTCGACGCCGAACGCATCGACCACGTGCTGCGGGACGAGATCGGCGCGCCGGGCGAGCGCGGCGAACAACTCGTCCGGCGTGCCTTCGAACACCGCAGCGCGCAGCACCGCCCAGCGCGAGGCGTGCAGTTCGACCGCTGTGGGGCCGTCGGGTGCGACCGTGCGGATGGCCTCGGCGATCGTGCCTCCCTCGCGGAGCAGGCAATGCACCGCTGGCGCGCCGAGTGACACAGCGGTGGCGGAGGCCCACGCGGCGAACCCGGCGACCAGTGGCCCGGCGGCCGCGGCACCGAACTGGAACGACGGGTCGAGCGCGGCGTCGCCGGCAGCGTTCCACACGTCGCGCAGCGATCCGGATCGACCGCCGTCCGCAGCATGGTCCTGCGAGTACTTGTCGAAGGGCCGGTGCGTCGTGGCCATCGCATCGGCCTCGGCGGGCAGCGACAACTGCACACACGCCGCACCGGCGCGTTGCGCCGCGACGACGTCGCTGATCGGGTGATCGCCGATGTGCAGCACCTGCGCGGCCGGCACGCCGAGCCGCTGGATCGCCAGGTCGAGCAGCCCGTCGGCCTTGCTGCGGCCGTGTTCGCTCGAGACCACGACATCGCGCACGGCGTCGAGCGGAACCCCGACACGGCCGAGCACGGCGCGCAGCTGCGTCGCCGACAGGTAGGTGTCGCTCACGAGGGCGACACGGGCACCGCGCGCTGCGGCCGCGTCGAGCAGATCCACCGTGGCGCGATGCGGCCGTAGGCGGCTCGCTTCGAAGGCGAGCTCGGCATCGACCAGCGCCGACCGTTCGGCGCCGAGCCACGAGTCGGGCATCTCCGCCCAGATCTGCTCGATCGTCACCTCCGGGGCACGATCGGTGATGCCGGTGCGCACGCGGGCGCGAGCCTCGGCACGGACTCGGCCGATGGCGAACTCGTCCGGCGTGATGCCCACGCGGAGTAGCCCTCGCGCCGTCAGTTCCTGCCCGAATGCCGGCCACAGATGGCGCGGCTCGGTGGTGGGCCGCCACACGAGCGTGTCGAACACGTCGGTGGTGAGCACCCGGAACGTCCCGGTGGCGAGGGCGTCGACCACGGCCGCATGGCCGATGGGGGCGGGGGAAGCGGGTGCGGTGCGTCGCATGAGGCGACCGCATCGTAGCGACGCACCAGGGATACACTCGGCGGTCGCATGATCGGAGGACCCGGTGTCGTCGGCGACTGAACTCATCGCACGGCGCGAGTTGCTGTGGAACCTCACGCTCAGGGAGATGCGGGCGCGATACAAGCGCAGCGTGCTGGGCTGGACGTGGTCGATGCTGAACCCGCTCGCCACGATGCTGATCTACACGTTCGTGTTCAGCGTGGTGTTCGACACGCAACCGCCCAAGGGCGACCCGAGCGGCCTGCAGTCCTACGCGGCGTTCCTGCTCAGTGCACTGCTGGCGTGGAGCTTCTTCAACGTCTCGGTCACCACCGGGATGGCCTCGATCGTCACCAATGCTGCGCTCGTGAAGAAGGTCTCGTTCCCCCGCGAGCACCTGGTGCTCTCGACCGTGGGAGCGGGTCTGCTGACGTTCGCCATCGAGGTCGGCGTGCTGTCCGTGGTGCTGCTGATCCTCGGCAACTTCACCGTGCTGCTGTGGCTGCCGCTGGTCGCTGTCGCCGCGGGAATGCTGGCGATGTTCACCGCAGGTATCGCGATGGCGCTCGGCGCGGCGAACGTGTACTTCCGCGACCTCACGTACCTGTGGACGATCATCGCCCAGGCGTGGTTCTTCACGACGCCGCTCGTGTACCCGCCGAGCGTCGTCGAGCAGCGCATCCCCGCATGGGCGTTCGCCATCTACGACCACCTGCCGATGGCGGTGATGGCACGCGTGATGCGCAACCTGCTGTACGACCTGCGCTTCCCGGCGATGAGCGACTGGGGTCTGCTGTTCGGCTACGGCCTGGTGACGCTGCTCGCCGGATGGTGGGCGTTCACCAAGCTCGAAGGGCGTTTCGCCGAAGAACTCTGACCCCGCGCCGACGCGCTCAGGACCAGATGCCGCCGAGCGAGACGAGGCCCTCGTCGCCGTCCTCGCCCGGGATGACGTCGACGACCAGCGGGTCGGTGCCGTGCGCCAGCAGTCGCTCGCGGTCGGGTGAGTGCACGTCGACGAACAGCGAGTAGCTGCCGGCCAACAGCGGCAACGAGCCGATGGAGTACGCAGCCTCGAACGTGCCGTCGTCGTGCGGCTCGAGCGTCGGCGACGTCGTGTGCGCCAACACGCCACCACCGTGCCCGCGCAGCACCAGCGTCACGCGGCAGGCGGCGATACCGCTCGTGCGACGCAGGCGTACCCGCACGGTGCTCGCCTGGCCGGTGGACGTGTGCTCGATCGGCTGCCCGAGGTGGTCGACCAGTTCCACGTGCTGAATCTCCACCTCGCCGCTCGGCAGCACCTTGGCGGCGGCCTGACCCAGCTGTGATTCGGCGTACGCGGCGATCACCTCGTCCGGCGACCCGATCATCTTCAGGTGACCGTGGTCGAGCCAGGCGACGCGTTGCGAGATCGTGGCCGCGCTCTCGAGCGAATGGGTGACGAGGATGATCGTGCGGCCCTTGTCGCGGAACTCCTCGATCTTGTTCATGCACTTCGCCTGGAACGACGCGTCGCCCACGGCGAGCACTTCGTCGACGATCAGCACGTCGGGGTCGACGTTCACCGCGACTGCGAAGCCGAGCCGCACGTACATGCCGGACGAGTAGTTCTTCACCGGCTGGTCGATGAACCGTTCGAGTTCGGCGAACGCGACGATCTCGTCGAACTTCGCCGCGATCTCCTTGCGCGGCACACCGAGAATGGCCGCATTGAGGAAGACGTTCTCGCGTCCGGACAGCTCGGGGTGGAAGCCGGCGCCGAGTTCGAGCAGGGCCGAGATGTTGCCGTGCACGGTGACCGATCCGCCGTCGGGCCGGAGGATGTTGGTGAGGCACTTCAGCAGCGTCGACTTGCCCGAGCCGTTGTGGCCGACCACCGCGAACGTCTCGCCCTTGTGCACGTCGAACGTGACGTCGTCGAGGGCCGCGAACTCCTGGTAGGCGCCGCGGCGGCGGTTCAGCAGTGCCTGCTTGAGCGATTGGTGGCGCTCGTGGAACACACGGAACTTCTTCGACAGGTGGTCGACGGAGGCGGCGACCTCGACGGCAGACATCCCGGTCACGCTATCCCGGCACCACCGTCGATCGTCGGCACGCGCTGACTACGCTGCTCGTCGTGCTGCAGCGACTGAAGGGGGCCGTCCGGGCCCGGATGGGACTGGACCGGGTCAACGCGGCGCTGACCACGCTGGCGCTGCGTGCGGACGAGGCCGAGCGCAACATCCGCGATCTGCAGCCCTTCAGCCGGGTGATGGCCGGCACCGTGACGATGGAGCACACGCGCTACGTGGCCGGCACGGTGGTGAGCATCGTGATGGCCACCCGCGACCGTCGCGACCTGCTCGAGCGAGCGGTCGGTTCAGTGCTGCGCAGCGCCCACGAACACTGGCAGTTGGTCATCGTCGACGACGGCTCCACCGACGGCACGGCCGACTTCCTGGCGACGCTCGACGACGCACGCATCCTCGTGCAGCGCACCGAGGGGGTGGGCGCCGCCGCCGCCCGCAACGTGGGCCTGGCGCACGCCACCGGCGAGTGGGTGGCGTTCCTCGACGACGACAACGTGATCGGCCAGTGGTGGACGAAGGCGATCGCCGAGTTCGGCGATCGCAACCCGGAGGCGATGGCCGTGTACGGCGGGCAGCTGCGCCAGTACGAGCCCGGCGTCGGCCCATCGGAGTGGTCGTACATGCTGTACATCGACCCGTTCGACCGCCCGCGGCTCTCGAACGGCAACTACATCGACCTCGGTGCTCTGGCCGTGCGGCGCGCCGTCGACCAGCTCTGGTTCGACCCGGAGTTGCGCCGCTTCATCGACTGGGAGATGGTGGTGCGCATCGCGGCCCAGCACGACCTGCACGCGCTGCCGGTGCTGACCGGCGTGTACTTCACCCGCCACGACGCACGGATCACCCACACCGGGCGCTTCGACGCCTGGGACGAGATGGGCAGGCGCCTGCGCGACATCGCCGATCCGCTCGGCCGTCCGCGGCCCCGACCGTAGGCGCCGTGCTCGGCGTCGTCATCGTCACCTACCGGCCGCCGGCGGGCTCGCTGCGCCGCGCCGTGCGGTCGGTCCTCTCCGCCGGTGGGGTCGACCTCGTCGTCGTGGTGGACCACGGCGGCCTGGCGGCGGTCGAACTTGCCGACGAGCTCGCCGCCGACCATGACGGCCCCCGGCTGGAGCTGGTCACGCCGGCGCGCAACGGCGGGTTCGGGGCCGGTGTCAACGTCGGCGCGGCTCGCTGCCTCGATGCCGGTGCCACCGCTGTGGCGGTGCTCAACGACGATCTCCACGTCGAGCCGGACTGGGTGGCGCCGCTGCTCGCCGCGCTGGCCGCCGACCCGTCGGTCGGGGCGGTGCAGCCGAAGCTGTTGTACGCCGATCGCGTCGAGCGCACCGTCAACAGCATGGGCGTCGAGCTCGACGCGGCCGGCGCGGGAGCCGACATCGGCATCGGTCGGCCGGACGGTCCCGAGTTCACCGAGCCGCGGGACATCCCGTTGTTCACCGGTGGCGCGGTGGTGTTCCGCCGGGAATTCCTCGAGCAGGTCGGGCTGTTCGCCGAGCGCTACTTTCTGTACTACGAGGACGTCGAGCTCGGCCTGCGTGGCGCACGCGCCGGCTACCGGTACCGCTGCGAGCCGGCGTCGGTGGTGTGGCACGAGGGCAGCGCGACCACGGCGACCCTCGGCGACCGCACTCGATATCTGCAGGAGCGCAACCGGCTGCGCGTGCTCGCACGGCACGGGTCGCCTGCGGCGCTCGGCAGGGGGACGTGGTTGTCGGTGCGCCGGCTGCGCCACGCGCCGAAGGGCGTGCACGCCAAGGCGCTGGCCGCCGGGATCGTCGGGATGCCCGGCGAGCTGTGGCGCCGAGCGCTCAGTCGTCCGTAGCGGCCTGACGCTCGGCCTCGAGTTGCTGCCGGTCGAGGTCGGCCCGGCGTGACTCGAAGCGGCTCTCGGCCAGCAGTCGTCGCGACGTGGCCGTGTTGTCGGCCAGGAACGCGATGGCCAGCAACTGCCCGGCGATCACCAGCAGGGTGATGGCGGCGATCAGGCTCGGCAGGCGCGACGTGTACACGTCGTCCGCCCAGTAGAGCACCAGCCAGCGGGCGATGAGCAGCACACCGAGCCCCGCCGGCACCATCGCGATGCCGGAGAAGAAGCGGAACGGTCGATAGATCGCGTAGCTGCGCACGATGGTGGCCGCCGATCGGCGGACGTACTGCGCCGAGCTCTTCACCAGCCGCGACGGTCGCGTCTGCGGGTTCACCTTGATGGGCACGGAGATCACCTTCAGACCCTCGGCGCCCGCCTGGATCAAGGTCTCCATCGTGTACGTGTACTTGCCGTACACGTGCAGCTTCATCGCCGCTTCGCGGTCGAAGGCACGGAACCCGCTCGCGGCATCGGCGATGTCGGTGCCGCTGAACCGGCGCACCACCCAACTGCCCACGCGCTGCAGGCGCTTCTTGATGCCGGAGAACTCGGGGATCGACTCGATGGGGCGCTCGCCGACGACGATGTCGGCCTCACCCGCCAGCACCGGTGCAGTGACGGCACCGATGAACGACGCGTCGTACTGGTTGTCGGCGTCGGTGTTGACGATCACGTCAGCGCCCAGCTTCAGCGCCGTGTCGAGCCCGGTGAGGAAGGCTGCCGCGAGCCCTCGGTTGCGGCGGTGGCGCACGACGTGGTGCACGCCCAGCTCGCGAGCCACCTCGCTGGTGCGGTCGGCGCTGCCGTCATCGATCACCAGCCACTCGACGACGTCGAACCCCGCGACCTCGCGGGGGAGGTCGGCGACCGTGGCCGGCAGCGTGGCCTCCTCGTTGTAACACGGGATCTGGATGATCAGCCGCGTCGGGCGGGTCGGGGTCGGGGACATCGGCACGACGCTAGCGGCGACGGGCCACGGGCGGCCATCGTCGGTCGTCTCGGCCCCGCTACCCTCTGCACGATGTCCGCCGAGCCCATTGGTCCCATCGGGAACCACTACGACAAGTACGGCAGCTCGAACCGCATCGAGCGCTGGATGATGGACGGCTTCCTCGGCACGCTCGACGGGATGCTCGACGGCCTGCAGCCGTCACGAGTCCTCGAGGTCGGTGTCGGCGAAGGCGAGATCCTCCAACGCGTCGCGGCACGTTTCCCGCAGGCGTCCACCCAGGGCATCGACCTGCCCGATGACGACCTGGCCGAGGAGTGGCGCCGCCGCGGCCTGACGGCCGAGTTCGGCGACGCCACCGCGCTGCGCTTCGCCGACGGCGAGTTCGACCTCGTGCTCGCGATCGAGGTGCTCGAGCACATCCCGCAGCCCGAGCGCGCGCTGCGCGAGCTGGCCCGGGTGTGCCGCGGAACCGTGGTGCTGTCGGTGCCGTTCGAGCCGGTCTGGCGGGCGGGCAACATGGCGCGGGGTCGGTACCTGAAGGACTGGGGCAACACGCCTGGTCATGTGAACCACTGGACGCGCTGGTCGTTCGCCAAGGCCGTGGGCGCGCACTTCGAGGTCGACCGCGTGGCCAGCCCGGTCCCGTGGACGATGGTCAGGGGACGGGTGAGGGCTCGCTGACGGCACGCGCCGCCAGGAACAGCGCCACGTCGGCCACGACGAAGACGAGCCGGGCGATGAGCGCCACCAGCGCGGCCGACCCGGTGGACAGACCGCCTGCAGCGAGTCCGGCGGCGAACACCGCCTCGCGCACGCCGATGCCACCGGGCGCGGGCAGGGTGACGATCCCGACGAGCCAGGACGCGACGGCCGCGATCATCGTGCGCCCGACGCCCGCATGCTGGTGCAGTGCCTCGCTGACCATCAGCGACGCGAGGGCGACCATCACCCAGGCGGGTACCGAGCCGGCGATCAGCAGGAACAACCGCCGCGGTGGCAGTGTCGTGCCGTCGGCGACGCCTGCGGCGCGCAGGATGCGTCGCCGTACGGGCGCCACGAACAGGGCGGCGACGATGCCCGCACCGACGCCCACCGCCCACCATGGCGTGTCCGCATCGACCGGCAGCGTGGCGCCGACGGCGACGGTGAGCGCGGCGCCGCCGACGAGGATCACCGTGCTCAGCATCACGCCGGCGTAGGCGGTGCGACGGGCGATGCCGCCACGGGTGGCCAGTTCGCCCTGGCCCACCACGTGCCAGACGCCACCGGGGGCGTACTTGCCGAGCTGCCCGGTGAAGAACCATCGCAACGCTCGTCCGCGGGGTAGCTCGGCACCGAGTGCCTGCAGCGTGGCGTGCCACCGTTCGCCGAACCCGACGACCGCGAGCGCGGCCACCGGCACCGACGCGGCGAGCAGCCACCAGTTCGCCTCGCGCCAGGCGCGGCGAACCTCGTCCCAGTTCGACGTGAAGGCTCGGACGAGGCCGTACACCGCGGCGATCCCGATTGCGACCGCCGCGGCGACGGACAGGTTGCGACGCGCCGTCGCCGAGAGCACCACGTCAGTACGTGTGCGCGGGATCCGGGCTGTCGGGGTCGATGCCGTGGCGCTCCATTGCGGCGCGCACCTCGTCGGCCCCGGCGCGGCCCTCGGACATCAACGCGCTCAGCACGGCGACCACCACGTGGCCGGCGTCGACCTCGAAGTAGTGGCGAAGCGCCTCGCGTGTGTCGCTGCGGCCCATGCCGTCGGTGCCGAGCGGCACGAACGTGCGGCCGGGTAGGAAGCGGGCGACCTGCTCGGGCACGATCTTCATGAAGTCGGTGACCGCGACGATGGGGCCCTGGGCGCCGGAGAGCACCTGCCACACGAGCGGCGAACGCGCCGGCTGGTCGGGGTGCAGCCGGTTCCACCGTTCGGTGGCCAGAGCTTCCTCGCGCAGCGCCTTGTACGACGTGGCGGACCACAGTTCGACGCCGATGCCGTGCTGCTCGGCGAGTTCCTGCGCCGCGTGGCGGGCGGCGCCGTTGGCCGAGCCGCTGAACAGCAGCGTCGCTCGACGGTCGGTGCCCTCGGGAGCGTGGCTCCAGCGGTAGAGGCCGCGCACGATGTCGGCCGGGTCGAGACCCTCCGGCATCGCCGGCATCGGGTAGTTCTCGTTGTACAGGGTGAGGTAGTAGAAGACGTCCGGGTCGGTGCTGTCCGGTCCGTACATGCGATGGATGCCGGCCTGGACGATGGCAGCGACTTCGTACGCGAACGCCGGGTCGTAGGCCTGCACCGGCGGCACCGTGCTGGCCAGCACCAGAGAGTGGCCGTCCTGGTGCTGGAGGCCCTCGCCGAGCAGCGTCGTGCGGCCGGCCGTCGCACCCATCAGGAAGCCGCGGGTGCGTGCATCGGCTGCCTGCCAGATCAGGTCGCCGACACGCTGGAAACCGAACATCGAGTAGAAGGTGTAGAAGGGAATCGTCGGCACGCCGCGGGTGGCGTAGGCCGTGCCGGCGGCGATGAAGCTCGCCATCGAGCCGGCCTCGGTGATGCCTTCTTCGAGGATCTGCCCCTTCGCCGACTCGGCATAGCTGAGCAGCAGGTCGTGGTCGACCGGCGAGTACTTCTGGCCCTGCGACGCGTAGATCTTCAGCGCCGGGAACAGCGAGTCCATGCCGAACGTGCGTCCCTCGTCGGGGATGATCGGCACCACGTACTGGCCGATCTGCTCGTCGCGAGCGAGGTTGCGCAGGAGGCGGGTGAAGCCCATCGTGGTGCTGACGGCTTGCTCGCCCGAGCCCTTGCGCAGCTCCTCGAACGTCGAGTCGGACGGCAGCCCGAACGCTCGCCGCGGGCGCACGATGCGCTTGGGGATCGAACCGCCCAGCGCACGACGGCGCTCCATCATGTACTGGAACTCGATCGAGTCCTCCGGCGGTCGGTAGTACGGGATGTGGTCGCCGTCGAGCGCCTCGTCCGGGATCTCCTCGTGGAGGTGCAACCGATCGCGCAGGTCGCGCAACTGCTCGGTGGTCATCTTCTTGATCTGGTGTGTCGCGTTGCGGCTCTCCAGGCCCGGGCCGAGCGTCCAGCCCTTGATGGTCTTGGCGAGGATCACCGTCGGTGCGCCCGAACCGAGGTTCTCGGTGGCGGCCTTGTAGGCGGCGTACAGCTTGCGGTAGTCGTGGCCGCCGCGGGGCAGGTTCACCAGGTCGTCGTCGGTGAGGTGGGCCACCATCTGGCGCAGCCGCGGGTCGGGCCCGAAGAAGTTGTCACGGATGTAGCCGCCCTGCTCGACGGCGAAGCGCTGGAACTCGCCGTCGACGGTGGTGTTCATCGAGTTGAGCAGCACACCGTCCTTGTCCTTGGCGAGCAGCTCATCCCACTTCGAGCCCCAGATCACCTTGATCACGTTCCAGCCGGCGCCACGGAACACGGCCTCGAGTTCCTGGATGACCTTGCCGTTGCCGCGCACCGGACCGTCGAGGCGCTGCAGGTTGCAGTTCACCACGAAGATCAGGTTGTCGAGCTTCTCGCGGCTGGCGAGCGACAGCGCGCCCAGGGTCTCCGGCTCGTCGCACTCGCCGTCGCCGAGGAACGCCCACACGCGGCTCCGGCTGGTGTCGTCGAGTTCGCGGTTCTGCAGGTAGCGGTTGAAGCGGGCGTGGTACAGCGCCGTGAGCGGGCCGAGGCCCATGCTCACCGTCGGGAACTCCCAGAAGCCCGGCATCAGGCGCGGGTGCGGGTAGCTGCTGAGGCCCTGGCCGTTGCGGCCGATCTCGCGGCGGAAGTGATCGAGGTCCTGTTCTTCCAGGCGACGCTCGAGGAACGCTCGGGCGTAGACACCGGGTGCGGCGTGGCCCTGGTAGTACACGTGGTCGCCGGCCAGGCCGTCGTCCTTGCCACGGAAGAAGTGGTTGAAACCGATTTCATACAGCGACGCGCTGGAGGCGAAGGTGCTCAGGTGTCCGCCGATGCCGTCGGCCGACTTGTTGGCACGCACCACGGACACTGCGGCGTTCCAGCGCACGAAGCGACGGATGCGCTTCTCGATGTACTCGTCGCCGGGGAACCACGGCTCGGCCTCGCGCGGGATCGTGTTGATGTACGGCGTGCTCACCGTGGCGGGAAAGCTGACCTGCGACTCGCGTGCACGCTCGAGCAGTTTGCTGAGCAGGAATCGTGCCCTGGTCTTGCCGTGGGTGTCGATGACCGCATCGAGGCTGTCGAGCCACTCGATGGTCTCGCCGGGGTCGGTGTCGGGGAGCTGATTGACGTAACCGTCGAAGATCATGGCGATCAGTCTGCCACCGCTACCGGCGGGTAACCCTCCGGTGGCCGGGTGTTCCCCGGTCGACCGGCAGGTGGCGATGCCACCTGCCGG